>CAZTFR010000116.1:0-1603 GCA_964612945.1 uncultured Thermoplasmatales archaeon | reverse complement strand
CCCGGAGCTCTGCTCCGATTGGGATAGCAGATTTTAGGCGATTCTATTTACTTCAAGCGATGAGTTACAATCAGCTGCAAGCATGATGATCCATCACACCTCTACCTTTTTAGATTATGTTCGAAATGTGTCAAATACCTCACTAGGAAAAATTGAGAGGAGCCTTGATATATCACAGAAAAGATTTGATACTAAATCCTATTATTTCTCAATGATGAAGGCGGCTGAGGCAGCTGCTTTGTTAAACTATGTATACAACGCCCCATCGCTGAACACTCGAACGAAGGCTCTAGAAACCTGCGAAACAATAATGGATTATGCTGATTTAACACTGTTAAAAGTATACGATAACCGCTTTATTGCTGGTGTCTTAGCTCAAGAAAATATTGAACTTGCCAAACTCCATCTTGCTGATGCAAAAAAAAGTGACAAAAATTCTACCTCTATTGCAACTGCTAGTCTTGCCATACAAGAAGCAATGATTGCTCAGAGCCAAGCTCAGGTCATGATGGATTTTTCGCGTATACACCATAAAAATGGCTCTATTTTGAATGCAAATTCGATAGTATCTCAATCAGATAGTTACTCAGAAGGGATGATTTCTCTTCATTATGTGATGCTTTTCCTGATTGCGGTGGAATCTATTGCATTGGTCTACATAGGGTTAAAGAAAAAAAGAAAAAATCCCCAATAACACATACGGGATGATTTTTCTTTTGTAACAGGATTTTGAGGGTGTTCTAATTTATGATACAATAGTTCCATGCTGGGAGATATAAAATGTTCCGTATGGTGTGTATGCTTCGATATCTGGATAGAACTGGTTTTCACCCTTGTTGAGATAGCGGTATGAAAATGTTGAGGGGTTTATGTTGTGGTACCCCTGTTGTTCGAGGTATGGTAGGAGTAGTGTTTCGGCTTTTTGGGGAGTGATCTCTAAGTAGGTAACCGGATTTGGAACCCAGCTGAGTTCTTTGAGTTGTCCAGTTTCTGCGTCAAGAAGGACAACAATTGTTACCTCTGTTTTTGCAGGGTTACCTCGTGGTTGCCAAGAATTTGGGGTATTGGTATATTTGATGAGATAGTAGTTGTCGTCTTTTTCCTGTTGATTATGGACATATATTGGTTGTGTTGGATAGCTTTGTTTGTACAGGCTGTTTAATTGTTCATCGAGGGTGACAATTTTTTGAATTGCTTTCTTTGCTGATTCAATAATTTGTGTGTTTTTAATAAGATTGAAGCTGTTTTGTTTTGATATGGATTGTGTGTTTTCTAGAGGGGTTGGCCATTGTGCTGTTTCTACTTTTGGAATTGGTTCTTTTGTGAATGCTTTTGGTGGTTCAACAACGGCAACATATTCTCCGTCATAGGCATCTCCAGGTGCGTTGAGGCTCTGGAAGTAGGTGGTTTTAAATTCAGTGCCGGTGACGTAGGTGTTTTCACCAATACCTGTGGTCAGTGGATCATTTAACCAGAATCCTAAAACCTCAATAAGATCGGCTTGTCTTGGATTGTTTTCCTTGCTACCGGTTTCATTTACTGCTGCATCGTGGGGATGCTCAAACACCCAGGGCTCTGTATCGGTATGTAGGCCGCGGACGGC
>CAZTFR010000115.1:0-1613 GCA_964612945.1 uncultured Thermoplasmatales archaeon | reverse complement strand
TCTGGATGTTCCGCCAAACTTTCTCCCATTCGGGTTAGAAAGTTTGTCGGTTAAGAGTGTTGTGATATTTCGGCTCAGACGGTGCTTCGCCGAAGTCCACCATTTTTTTCTGGATGTTCCGCCAAACTTTCTCCCATTCGGGTTAGAAAGTTTGTCGGTTAAGGTGAAATGGTGGACACGAACCCAACCAATTCGAACCGCCTCAGAAATCCAGGCCCGCATCAAGATTTTACCGGCAAAACCACCTTATTTATACCAAAATCTCGCCCAAAAGGCTACTGAGCTACACCGATTAGGCTTCTCATACAACAAAATAGGCAAGGCTTTAGGAATTGACCCTAAAACCGCTAAAAAAGCAGTATTTCAAAACAAACACAGGAGATAAAACTATGTTTTTCCGAATCCCCTATTATCACCCCTCAATATACCCTCAAAAACAAAAAATCTGGATAAAAGTCCAGTTTATACATGAGACGGAAAAAGCTATTTTAGTTTATTACAAAGGCAGAAAAACCTGGATCGCCAAATCTCGGATACATAAAATAAGATTAAGACGGGGTGTTTTTGAGATTTATACTAAAGAAAGTTCGGTCGGATAACCGCAATTATCTTGGGATACCTTTCCCGCTTGTCATCGAACACTCTTTTGGGTGTTGTGCCCCCCCGAATTAATGCCGCCCCTGTGTGTTACGAAAATTTTTTCAATCGATGATTACCAGTAAAAAAGATAATTTAAGGCTAATCGCTCTCGGGTGTTGTTCTCAAAGGATATCTGTATGGCATTTTGTTTATCGATCTGATATTGTAGTTTGGCCTGCACTGTTTCAACATAGCCATAATCTTCGAGACCAAATTCCAACCCATAATCCATCTGAAATTTAACAAAATCATTTCCAATAACAAATCCCAATGATGGACCCGCACGGTACTGCTGGTCGAGCGAATGCAAAGAAGTATTCATAAATCCATAAAAAATTCCAATATTATCGGCTTTTTTAACCATCCCAATTCCTCCATCCAGCACATAATCATATGAAGTATTGTCATTGATATTATATCTGTCAATTCCCGCTCGAACTTTCCAGGATAGCGGATTCTCTTTAGCTTCTTTAATATAAAACGTTCTAAAATCCCTCATCTTGAGAAAATTAAAAGTATCTACAAAAATTTTCCCAGAGTCAAAGGCGATTCCAATATTTAGGTCCAGTGCAACACACTCACTATATTCCAATGCATTCATCCCCACCGATTCTTTTCTAAACACAGTAACCCCCACTGTTGAAAACGGATCGCTACCTTTCATATTAACAAACCCAATATTAAACGTAGATGGTGGCGACACATCAGCTGGTGACGGCATTTCCGGGATATTTAGTGGACTTTCCTTTCTTATAGGCAATCGTAATCGCTCAAGAAGAATTTTATCCTTATATTCCTTTAAACGTTGATCTTCCTTGTAACTAGCCATTAATTTATAGTACTGGTAAGCTAGTAAAGCGTTCAATACGTTGATGCGGCTATCGATGTCCAGTTCTTTAAGTAAAGGAGCAAAATTTTCATTATGGCTATTTGTAATATTCAGATATACTCTACGCTCTTCGCTATTGAGGCGT
>CAZTFR010000114.1:0-1855 GCA_964612945.1 uncultured Thermoplasmatales archaeon | reverse complement strand
ATATTGTAATCGTAGACATAAATTTGGATATAAAAAAAAATGAACCCGGGAATTCAAAAAACTATACATTTTCATATAACGCATTCCTAGAAAGTTTTAATGATATTGCAGCGAACATAAATGAAAACACTTTAATAATGCTAGAAAGCACTGTCCCACCCGGGACAACCGGCAAAGTAATATATCCGTATCTGAAGAAAGTTCTTAAAAAAAGAAACATTGACCATAATCGAGTATATCTGGCTCACTCGTATGAAAGAGTTATGCCCGGAGAAAGATACCTGGATTCTATAATTAACTATTACCGTGTTTTTGCCGGCATTAATGAAGAATCGACTAAAAAAGCCGAAAGATTTCTTAAATCATTTATAAATAATAAAGAATATCCCTTGAGAAGGCTACACAGTACCACGGCATCCGAAATGGCTAAAGTATTAGAAAACTCCTACCGGGCCATGAATATTGCTTTTATTCAGGAGTGGACTGAGTACGCTGAAAAAGCTGAAGTTAATCTTTTTGAAATTATCGAGGCCATAAGAGATAGAGATACACATAAAAACATTATGGCACCTGGACTGGGCGTAGGAGGGTATTGCCTTACAAAAGATGCGTTATTGGCTGATTATGGGTTTAAAGAGCTTTTTAATGGAGAAAGTAATTTAAACTTTTCTCTGGAAGCTATCAATATAAACGATTTGATGCCAGGCTATTCGGTAAAATTACTTGAAAAACACATGGATATCAAAGGTAAGAGTATTGCTATCCTTGGAGTAAGCTACTTACATGATGTTGGAGATACCAGATACACACCAACAGCCTTGCTTTATGATTTACTAAAAAATAAAACTGAAGACATTAAATTGTTTGACCCATATGTAAAAAAGTGGGAAGAAAAAAACAAGAGTGTACATAAAACGCTTCAAGAAGTGGACACGAGTAATATTGAAGTAGTCATCTATGCAGTAAAGCACAATGAATACAAAAAAATGAACGCAAAAGACATTATTCAGGTATTCCCAAACACATCTGTGGTACTTGATACAAATAATGTTTTAACGGAAGCTGCGGCTGTTGCATTAAAACAAAAAAATGTAACATATGTAGGTGTCGGGAAAGGCAATATGTAATGGAAAAAAAGAAAAAAATATTAATTATTGGCGGAGCGGGATTTATTGGGTACTATACGGCGTTGGCCTTGGCTCAAAACAAGAATAACAATGTAACTGTCGTTGATAATCTGGCAAGAGGAAGATTTGATCTTGAATTCAAACAATTGGTTGAAAAAGAAAATGTTTGCTATCATAATGGTGATGTAACAGATCTCAAAACATTGGTTAATGTTGGGTATTGTTTTGATTATATTTATAATTTTGCGGCAGTCATTGGTGTGAAGAATGTAGAACAAAACCCTGACAAGGTTCTCGCTGTGAACAGTGTCTCAATGCTGAACCTTTTTGAATACGCCAGGCAAATGAAAGGATTGAAGAAAATCCTTTTTTCTTCCACCAGTGAAATATATAGCGGTACATTGTATCATTACGGAATTGATATTCCCACAGATGAAAAAGTCAATCTTGTAGTCAAGGATATCAAAAGCAATCGGACAACATACGCTCTTTCTAAAATGTTTGGTGAATCAGTAGCCCACATGTACGGGAAAAAATATGATATACCCTATACAATCGTCCGTTACCACAATGTGTACGGCCCGAGAATGGGGTATGCCCATGTTGTACCTGAAACATACATAAAGATAAAAAATAACAAGGAAATTGAGGTGCCTTCACCAGACCATACGAGAGCTTTCTGTTATATTGATGATGCGATTGATGCAACAATTTTGGTGGGGAGAAAA
>CAZTFR010000113.1:0-1872 GCA_964612945.1 uncultured Thermoplasmatales archaeon | reverse complement strand
GGAGTTAATATACAAATTATTTTGCGACATTACAAGTGTGACATGACACTAGTTACACAGGAAATGGTGTAACTATTGGAATAATCGATAGTCCAATATATGAAACACATACTCAATTATCAGGTATTTTTCACAGTGAAAGTGACCTTGCTGGTACTCATGTTCACGGTACTCATGTTGCTGGTATTATTGCAGGCAGAGAAAAAAATATTGACGGTCCATGGGAAAATTCAACTATAGCTGGTGTTGCTAAAAATTCAAAAGTATTATTTAGAAAGATGAACAATTGGGATTTTTGGGAGATTGTAAATCCTTTTGCTCACAGCTATTCCTCTGATTTTAGCAAATTTAAAAGTAATTCAATTCAAATTTCAAATCATTCCTATGGCAAATCTGAGTACTCATATAATTCAAACTCAAGCAATTATGATGCCTACGTAGACAATGAAGATATGATATTGGTAATAGCAGCTGGAAATGACAAATATTCGAAAACAATTTGTAATCCAGCATTATCTAAAAATGTAGTAACTATTGGTAATATACAATATGTAACAAAAGGTTCAAATGAAATTGGTGAACTATCATATACATCAAGTGAGGGGCCAACAAAAGATGATGAACGTTTAAAACCAGATTTAGTAGCACCAGGTGGTGAAAGAGGATATTCTGGGATTGGTTGGCCACGAGGTGTTGTTTCAGCTTCATCTAATCCTTGGGATGCTGGTGGGGGATTGACAGGGAGTATTAATGGAAACATAGAATTCTCCGAATGGGAATCAGATGACAACTATATCCGCTTGAGCGGAACAAGCATGGCAGCGCCCCATGTGACGGGTGTTTTGGCGAAAATGAAACAGTGGAAAAGTAATATTACATCAGAATTAGCAAAAGCATTGCTGATTAACACAACAATCCCGATAAAGGAAAACTCTTCATCTGCATTGAGGGGGTATGCCAATACCAAAGTTGGTTATGGAATGGTTAATGCTTTTTCTATTACCCATTCGTACCCAAGTGAGAGTAAAAGATTAAAATTTGGTATTGGATATTTAGATGAAGATGATAAACAAGATGACTGGACGCTTAATGTCTCATCCAATGCAAAAAAATTAATTGTTACAATGGCCTATAATGATCAGGAAGGTGAGACAAGCAATAGTGATGCGTTAAAGGATGACTTGGATTTGATTTTAATATCACCCAGCGGAACTGAATATAGAGCTGATAATTATAAAGCATCTGATGTTTCAAAAGAATCGCCTTTGGAGAAAATGTTTATCACAAATCCCGAATCTGGCAATTGGAAAGCCCGAGTCTATTTTACCAGTTCTCCCGGTTTTAACAATTGGTTTGTCACCGCTGAACAAGATTATGGGATAGTTGCACATGAAATATATAAAGAACCCGCACTTACTCTAACGACATCGCAATCCAGTATAAATGTAAACGCCGGACAGGAATTTACTATTCAGCCAACAATAAAGAATACCGGCGGCTACATTGCGGCTGGTGTCACAGTCAAAGTAACGAAAACGCAAGGCTCAGGCATTTTTGAAGGTGACATTAACAAATCGCGGTATGTTGGAAATTTGATGTACCAAAATGCTTCGACATCTCCTCAAATTAGTTTAAAAGCACCATCTACAGCAGACACATACACATTAAAAATTGAGACAGATGGTATTAATAAAGAATTTGATAATAATTCTTATCCCAAAACAAAATACATCACTGTGAATGTACAAGGTAGTTCCAGCACCTTGTCGATCAGCAGCAATACAATCCCCAGCACCGTGCCATCCGGTGGCGGTACGTACAGTTTCAAGGTCAATTTAAGCGGCAGTGGCAGCAGTGGTTGGACTATTGCGA
>CAZTFR010000112.1:0-1889 GCA_964612945.1 uncultured Thermoplasmatales archaeon | reverse complement strand
CTATAATCTATTGCTGTCACTTTTTTATTTGCTTTAATAAAAACTTCAGAGTACTCTCCAGTTCCTGAGCCAATATCTAAGACCGTTTCAAAACGATAGTTATCTAGCGCGAGTTTCCTAGTTAGCAAAAAAGATTTTTGTAACTTTATATATTACAGTATTTAACAAAATGCAAATCCTTACCCTAAAATACTATATTCCTTTTCATTTAGTTTAAGAATATTCATTAATTGCTGTTGGATTTCTGATGTTTTAGTCAACACAGCCTGCTTTCGTTCGATCTTTTGTCGGCGTTTACGGGGATAGATGTTAACAACTTCACGGATGTCGTCCAATTCAGTTAATATTCTCTTCAGTGAGATGTTGATCTCTGTCTGTCGCACTCGTCGCATAATCAAGGCTCTTAAGAGCAAGGCAATCGTACAATATAGAGCATGAACCTTAATTTTTGAATCTGTCCAGTGGTGAAGCGGCCACCAACTCCCCGTGTTTCGATCCTTCATTTCCTTGAAAACATCCTCGATGACGAACTGGCTGCGATAGGTAAGAATGATCTTTTCATCATCCCAGTCTTTCCTGCTGGTGATGATAATATTCTTACCAAGACGTGTGTCAGCAATTTCATGAACTGCATCGGCATCGATTGCATACTCGAGGTGTGGAATGTTATCGGAACCTTTCATGATAGTTACTTTGATAACACGTTTCATGTACTGTCGTTTCAAAATGTCCAGGCATTGTTTTTCAACGGATTCAATCTCAGGAACTCTGCCTCGTTTGATCACTCCGTTTGCACGATCTTTCAGTTTTTGTTGCAGTAATGACAGTTTTTCAGTTGCCCCGGTTATGTCATTCTGCAAGGTAAGCCACTGAGCATTGAAAAGATTCTGATTGTAACTGACTACAATAACCCTTTCTCTACCATAAAAATCCTTTGTTACCCGGAACGCCTTTGTACCCTCTAATTGAGCCGCCCGGCAAGATACAAAAACCGCATCACTGTTCGATACCATCGCCAGATCCTTGTGTTCATCAAGTTTCACAGAACCAACAAAATTCACTCTCAGGGAATCAAGCATGCTAAAATTCTTTGCAGAATTATTCCCTTTGTCAAAAATGAGTGTCATGTCTGATTCATACTGTTTCGTGACAGAAGCAGAAAATAGTTCGTTACAAAAACTGTGGAACCTTTGTAACATCAAAGGGAATTGTTTGGCATCGTTTCTGTTCCCTTCGTAAACATCATAAAAGAGTGGCATGTGATTGTCCGCACAACAGAAAAGAGCATAGCTTATCTGCCTCAGTTTGTCTCTACCCTGTTTGTTTTTTCCACGCCGGGCTATCTCGGACCGAGTATTAAATGTATTGATGAACGTGTAAAAGTTTGTTCCATCGTAAGATACAGAAGACACATCAATGTTCTCACTTTTTACTACACCTTTCACTATGTTCTTCCAGATGGATGGTGCAGTATCAGCATTGATCCTGTCCATGTGGTCCCAAAAAAGCTGCGAAGAAAATGCCGATTTTGAAACATTGGGAATGTGTCTTAACAAAACGGTTTGTGAAAACCAATCCCACATGGACCGCTTGCTGTTTGGGCAAATTGCCCTGTTAACTGCTGCTATTGCCAGATATTCTCCCGTGCTCATTCCCTGATCACGCTTAGGGCATAGATTATCAGTCGTTTCTACTACTTTTGCCAAACAACATTCCTTCCATAACGCCACCGGTAATCCCCATTGAAAAACTTCTGCATATAAAGGTGCCTGGCCATCACCATCAACCGCTTTCACAATATTCTCAAGCTTTCCAAGGTATTTCTGCCATACTCGGCGACACTTGCCGTTTACCCATGCCCACTCGGAATAGTAATAATAAATTCGCCC
>CAZTFR010000111.1:0-2058 GCA_964612945.1 uncultured Thermoplasmatales archaeon | reverse complement strand
CATTTTTTCTTCATCATCGTTTACACCATCTTTCTTCTTTTTTCTCATATTTGTAAGGGGTATATAAGTTTGGTAGATAATTTTCGTTATTTATCCTATTATTGATAAGTGTCAATAGATTTTTTGTTACCATTACGTATGTACGCTTTAATAAAAATATAAAGACATGCGATGCCCACTGTGGATACAATTAATGGGACATATAGATCATTAAAAGTTATAAAACGATAAATTGCACCTGCAAAAAGAAAAATTGCAAAGAACAGCCAGGCATAATCATTCCATCTCATTTTTTCCACTCCAACCATTCCATTTCTTCCCACGGAATATCTGAACACTTCTGTTTAATAATTTTTACTGCTTTATCGTAGTTATTACCTTCGAACTCTGTTTCTTCAAGTGCAGGACTTTCCTTCCAATGCTTTTTTTTGGAAAAAGTCTGAATAAACCTACTCCCGTTTTTCTTCTTACCAAAACCTACTTTATTTATTTCAGAAAAATGTAAAAAGGGGGTAAACCCATCTGATAACCCATTTTCATATATTCTTGGTAATCTATTCCAAGTGCTCGGTCGAAACAACCATGCATACAATATAAGGATTAACGAACAAATTATGAAAATTAAAAATCCTGGCCACCAAAATGGCATGAAAAACTCAAAATTTTGTAAGAACCCATCTAAAAAAATAAACATGGATAATAACATAACTCCTAAACCGCCAAGGAGTGTTTCAACGAAGGTTTTTAATTTTCCTTTTTTAGTTCCCCTTCTCCGGTCTTCAGCCCACTTAAGGAGTACTTTACCTCTTTCAATACTCATAATCAATCTCCTCCCACACCATAAGGTGTCGTTAAAATTACTACAGTGGTAGCACCAAATCCAACATACGAAGCTATATCACATAAATCGCCTACCCAACCTGGAAGGAGATCAAGTTTTCCACGATAGGCAGATATAGCTCCATAAAATGCGATCACAAATCCTATTGTATCCAATATGAGGTGTGGAATACCAGTTATGCCTACTTGCCAGTAAGCTAGAAGAAAACCAATCAAAGTGAAGACAATTCCTACTATATCTCCAGCAGATTTTTCTAAGAAGGTTCCTATAGTTCTCGCACTTTTAATTGCATCATAAATAGCAACACCACCTGTTACAAGTCCAGCTACGCCCATTATAGTATCAAAACCTTCTAGAACATTTCTTATAGTTTCTCCGAATTTATCAAATGTAGCTGAAACTCCTTTAGCAATCGCACCCATGAGAGCACTTACTATCATACTTTTCACTAGAGTGATTAATACCTCTCCAGCTAAACCAGCCGCACCCACGCTTATAATATTGACCAATGTCTCTGCAGCAAAGAGTACCGTGATAAAACTCAATAGACCCCAATATAGAGTACTGCTAAAAATCGCATCAGCAATTCCAACGAGAGCACCTGCAATCCCTGCATTTTCATAACCTGTTTCTATTTTTTGAGCAATATTATCCACGAACGAATCAATTGCATTTTTGATTCCACGTAAGGCGATTCCTATTAACTGTTTCACTTGTCCAAGCACCCAATCAACCAGCACATTCAGCGCCTCAACGACGGCACTGGCGATCGCTGTGATCGCACTCCACAGATCACCGAGTGCCTGCAGTCCTATCTCTATCAGCGCAGTCGCTACACTGCCGATGAAGTTTCCAACGGCACAGATCCCGTTCCACACGAACCCACCAGCATCCATCAAGGCTTGAGAGAACGAATCGAATAAACCGCTGGTAGAATCGATAGCACCTAGTTTAGACATCTTCGGAGGCGAAATCGGCGTGAACTCGACGATATCCTTCGGTAGATTCAGTGTGTATATCTGGTCGGTAACATCAACTGCTTTATACGGTGTCTCTCCGGTCTTGTTTATTGTTAAATACTCTATTATCAAGTCGAACTGCGTACCTGTAACAACCGCCATCATAACTCCTCTGATGGCGTAAGACAGACTGATATCAGCCTCATTGCCGCTACCGAATTCAAGATGCCTAATCTGTTGAGGTAGATCGTTCTTCTT
>CAZTFR010000110.1:0-2082 GCA_964612945.1 uncultured Thermoplasmatales archaeon | reverse complement strand
GAGGGCGGAAATTTGAAGAATTGGAGGAAAAATCATCAGCAGCAGAAAACGAATTTCCTATCTTTAATTGTAGAAGCATGTGATAGTAAAGGTAACTATTTTGGGATAAATAATGAAAAATCAATAATATATATCTATAGGACTTATTAAAATTGGAATTAAGTTTAAAATTAATTTAATTAAAATGAGGGGAGGTAAACATGAAAAAATTTACTAAAATGCTAGATATCTTACTTCTTGTCACTTTAATATTCCTCACCATTATTAACCTGGCATTTACAGTAGAGGCTGCGGGAACCTGTTATATAGCAAGTGATCTTTGTGAGGCAGAAACGATGATGGTATGTTGGAAGGCTTGCCGTCCACTTGATTGTTCATATGTCGCATTTTATACTTATCAATGTGTGATAAGTGTTTGTAAACAAGGATGGTATTATGAATGTTCTGATGGTTCCTATGATTATAATGACTGTACTGCAGCTGATCGTTACTGCCCTTGGTAATAATTTCAAAAAGAATGATATAATTCCATTTAGAAGTAGCATAAGCAGATTTGGATAGAAATCAAGCGGTCGTATAAAAAAGATAGACCTATATGAAGAGTATGAAATTCGTAGTATATATAAGCGTCTTATTTTTATTGTTTTTGAATTTAGCATTCCAAAATATACAACATGAAGCGGTGGCCATTAACATTGAGGTTCCTGTCCGTGTCTATAAAGGGAATGCCTTCATAGACAGTCTGACCATAGAGGATTTTGAGGTCTACGAAGATGGAATTTTACAAAAGATCGAGGCGGTTTATCTCATAACAAAGACAGAAGTCCAGAGAAAAGAAAAGGCAGCGGAGATAGAAAAAATCCCTATTCCCGAGGTTTCGAGGTGTTTTGTACTTGTGTTCGAAGTCATTAACTGGCTTCCCCGGATCAATGATCTGATCGATTATTTTTTCGATACGGTTTATCAGCCTGGAGATTACTTGATCGTCACAACCCCTGTTAAATCCTATAATCTGAGTGAAAGAGCTTTGAAGCAGATGCCTAAGGACCAGATCGGCAGTCAATTGAAGAGCCTTTTAAGGAAAGACATCATAGAAGGAAATATGGGATACAAAAGTCTTATGCGGGATATCATTTCTTTTGAAGGTCTGACAGGAAGAACAAGCCTAATGCTCGTTCAAGATATGTTCAAAAGGCTTAGAGATTATAAATATTTTGATGAACATAAAATGGAAAATGTTTCAAATTTTCTTAAGCACATTCAAGGGCAGAAACATATCTTTCTCTTCTATCAAAAAGAGGAGATTCCTGTGCCTATAGAAATTGAGGAGTTAGAGACGCTTGAAAGCATCCCGTTTGATACAAAAAAAATAAAACAGATCTTTGCTGATTCTGAAATAACCACTCATTTTATCTTCTTAACAAAGGAGTTGGTAGGTACGCTCGATATTCAACAGATGGAGGGCCTGCATATGTCTTTATCAGACATCTCCATGGATGTGTTCAGTGCGTTTTATGAAATCGCCAAAACAACAGGAGGGGAAACCTATGTCTCAGCCAACGCCTCCTTGGCCTTCAAGCGTGCTTCATCCGCATCTGAAAACTATTATCTTCTCTACTACACTCCCAAAGATTACAAAGCGGATAATAAGTTCCACAAGATAGAGGTGAAAGTCAAAACAGGGCGCTTCAGGATTACCCATAGGGCAGGGTACATAGCTGATTGATTTGTGTATAATGTTCATACCCATCATTTCAAATTGCCGACTTTTTCCCAGTTCATCCAGAGCTTTTTCCATATTCCTTTTATTAAGCCATTGGTTTCCTCTGACAAAATGATAGGAAGGATCTTCAAGCGGCGGGTTCATCTGAGCTACATACCAGGAACCGGCCTGGTGTTGGTCTGTGACTGAAAAGTTTCTAATACCAAGATTAAAAAAATCCCCCTCTGTGGGCATAATTCTTATAGTGTAGATTTTATTTTTTAATTTATTTTATCAAAAAAAGGAACAAAAATTGTTGTTTTTTCTTCTGCAAGTAAACGCCTGTTTACACATCATGACGTCAGTCCAAAATCTAATCT
>CAZTFR010000109.1:0-2107 GCA_964612945.1 uncultured Thermoplasmatales archaeon | reverse complement strand
CAATGCTAAAATGCAATAAACCAAAGAAACAAGCTAATTTTTCAACAGCCTCCAAACGTGATACGTGCGGTTTTTTTATGAACGTTTGATCAAATGAATCACCTATTATTATGCTACTATTATAATTACGATATATCATCTTTTTTAGACATACTACTCTTGAGTTCAGTGAATCTGTTCGAATCTTTTCAAATAAAATATTTATATAAATCTCACTATTCAATATACCACTCTTAGATCGGAGGGGGTGTAAGAAATTTGAAAAAAATAAAAAAAATTGTAACGCTGGTGATAGCTCTCATTCTGTGCTCTATGACCATGGTTCAAACAATAGGAGCAACAGTGGAATGTGGATGCTCGGAGGTCGATTGGGTAGAAAAAACAACAATAATACAAAAGACAAATGAACTACCAAACAGAGAACAACCACGTGAAATTGAATCGCTGTTTATACCCGCCGAGCTGATCAACGAAAAAAGGAATGAAAATATATTTATTACCCCCGTAAAAACGAAGAATGGAACAAATCCAAGCTTTCTAGCTATTCAAAGAGATGGAAAAAAATAAAGAATATTGCAGCAATCCGTATAGAAAAATTATCTGACGGCATCAGCTATGAAATCCATGAAATAGGTGGAAACCACTATACGTTCTCAGTAGATAGTAACGGAAATATTGGATCTCTCTCTGATGAGTACTGGGAATGCGTTGCCGGATGCATTGGAGAGGTATTTGGGGCAGATTTTTGGGGGACATGGGGATGTTTGGTCATCTGTTCAACTTGTCTTATTCCACCTCATATCCAATGTATTGCCTGTGTTATCTGTCTCGGTGCACCAGGAATTGCCTGTCTTATACGATGCTTATGGCAATGACAAAGGAGATATCATGAATAAAACAGGTGTTACGATCTCATCGTTTTCGTCACTTAGATATTGGGTCTATTTCCTCATCACTCTTGTTCTTGCAAAAACAGTTGCTAATACCATGGTTGAATTAAAAAAATATACAAACTTTATTAACGGCGCACTATTTCTTGTTCTTGCAATTATGATTGGAACAATATTGTACGGTATAAAAAAGGGTGAAACACTACCTTCTCGTTCAAAAGAAATTCGGGGCTCACCCCTCATTTTGCTACTCACGGGTATCTTTGTTATCGTTATGGGAAATATCTTATCCGTTCTTGGTCTCTACATTGGACTTCTTTTTATTTTTGTAGGGCTTCTCATTCTTTTTGAAAGTGTAACGACAAAAATACTCGTAAATGATGAAGGAATAACGGTACAATACCATAAACTCTTTCCGTTTCCCGGCCTGTTTTTTCCCTTTGAAACTCTCTCAGATATCAAAATAAAAGGCCCGATCATCAACCTCAAACAACAAAAACGGATGCTTGTTGCACAACGATATCTTCTTTTCGATGTCAATGGCTTCATCAAACAAATCAAGAACACACCGTATGAACTGTAAGCAAGGAATTGATATCATCACATCTAAATCCTTCTTTTTTTCTTTTTTAGTTCTGCTTTTCCTAATCTGTCCGACCGTCATTTCGCATAGTGCTGTAAATCAACAGTGCTTTCATCGACTGTATATTAATCTTGAACAACAACTTTCGCCACAGTATACATCTACAGAGAATCCAGGATACCAAACCTATGTAGAGGCCTGCGAAAGGGCACCAGTCTACCCGTATTATGCCTATAAAAAACTACTCGTCTGCTATAGCCTTTTATCGATCAATAGAGTACAATATTGTGATAATCAATCTACTTGTTATCAGCTTCTTAATAACATCACTTGCAAACTATCAAACCTTTCAGACAACATAACCAATCTCCCTTTTACCCTCTCTTCATTTGAATGGATAAGTATTGCACACGAAAACATCAACACCGTCAACAACATTATCCTTGCAAAAGTGTATACCCGCATAGATCACCATGACTATTCCGTCGCAATCCAACAACTCCATCTTGCCGATGCTATGCTTGAAAACGCCCGTCACATGATATGTATAGGTACTAACAACATGCATTCTGATACCCATTTTATTCCAACATGGGTTTAATACCCCGGAGCTCTGCTCCGGTTGTTTTTTGAA
>CAZTFR010000108.1:0-2266 GCA_964612945.1 uncultured Thermoplasmatales archaeon | reverse complement strand
CCTCCGAATTGGCGGGCTAAACACAATTGTTTATATTTTTCTTTTATCATTTTACCTCCTCAATCAAAAAAATCATCGACTGAATTTCTAATCTTATCGATTGCCTTTTTTGATACATGTGGATAATTTTTTTCCTGATAAATACATATTAGCAAATCAATTAATGAAATATAATTGTTATAGAATAATAATTTAATGGTAAATGTCAAGTAAAAATATATTTTTTTTTATGCTCGGGGCTGTCTAAAAAGTTTTTACTAATATTTAATTTTTTTGTATTTTTTTATTGATTTAATTGATTATTATTATTGAATTTAGTATATTTATTAGTAAGAACAAAAAATGAGGATTTAGTACAAATGAGTAGAAAAAAGAAGGAAAAAGCAGCCCCTGTTTTCAAACCTTACAATCAAAATCAACAAATGTTACTTCCTCCCAGTTTAGATGAGTTGATCCCAGAAGATCATGTTGTACGCGTCATTGACAAGGTTGTTGAGCAATTAGATCTGTCTTCTCTTTTTGCCACCTATAAAGGAGGCGGCAGCAGCAGTTACAATCCTGTGATGATGTTGAAGGTGTTGTTATACGGATACATAGAGCAGCTGTATACACCTCGTCGGATAGCTAAGGCACTTCGGGAAAATACGCATTTCATGTGGCTTTCAGGTATGAATCAGCCTGATTTTCGGACTATTAATAATTTTCGTTCAGGGCGTTTAAAGAAGCATATTGATCAGATATTTGCCTCTTTGGTGTTATTGTTAGAGAAATGGGGGTACATAGATTTAAAAAACTATTTTATTGATGGTACCAAGATGCGCGCCAATGCGTATAAATACAGTTATGTATGGCGCAAGAACACGGAACGGTACAAACGGAAGAGTTGTGAGAAGATACAGGAACTGTTAGCCCATATTGATGAACTCACCGATGAAGAGAATACTCAGTATGGGGAGAAGGATTTAGCCGAATTAGGCGAGGATGCGGTGGTTGATAAGGAGCAGTTAGATCAGACTGTTGCTGAGGTCAATGAGCAGATAGAGGAGGCAACAGAGGAAACAGAAGGTGACGACAATGATGAATCCCCATCACCGCCAACCAGCACAGAGATTGAACAACAGATCGAGCGTGCTAAGGAGAGATTAGATACTTTAGATGATACATGTGCCCGGGATGTGAAGCGAGATATCAACAAGTTGGAGAAAGAGTATCTGCCCCGGTTACGGAAATATGAGGAGCAAGAGGAGCATTTATCCGGTCGTAACAGTTATTCCAAGACCGATGTAGATGCAACCTTTTTTCGCTATAAGAATGATGAGATTTTACCATCATATAATTGGCTTATTGGTACAGAGAATCAGTTTATCATCGGCACCAGTGTTCATCAGAATGCAGCAGACAGCAGTTGTTTTGTTGACCATATGAATAAACTGCAGGAGTTGCTTGGAGAGAAAAAGATACAACGAGCGATTGGAGATGCAGGGTTTGGCAATGAGGAGAACTATCACTATCTGGAGGAACATGGAATTGCTAATTTTCTCAAATACAGTCAATTTCATCTTGGTGTTGGCATTACCACCCGAAAGAAGAAAAAAAAGAAACAACATTTTACCAGGGATGATTTTATCTACCGAGCAGCACATGACCGGTTTATTTGTCCGAATGGCAGGAGGCTTTTAAGAGAAGAATATGATCAGACACGCGTGAGTGCCACCGGGTTTAAGAAGCGAATTGCCGTATATCGCTGTGAGAGTTGTGCAGGATGCAAATATGCATCGATATGTAAGTTTGGAAAGCGCAATCGAGCAGTTCGGGTGTCCTGGCCGTTAGAAGAGTATCGCAACCGTGCGCGAGAAAACCTGACCTCAGAGGAGGGAGAGAAGTTACGAGTTCAACGTAATATTGATGTAGAGAGCGTGAACGGTCATATCAAGTTTAATCGAAAGTTCAGACGGTTTTTATTGAGAGGGTTAAAGAAAGTAAATATTGAATCTACCTTATTAAGTATGGCACATGATGTATTGAAGATGAGAGAAATGAATAAAAGAAAAGTATGTCTATGTTAAATAGGACTGTCTAAAATTTTTTTGTTATGATAAAATTAATATATTTCGGATAGTATTCTAATTTATTAAAAAATTGTTTTTGGACAGCCCCTCTATACTTACAATAAAGACAAAATATTAATCCCATGCCAATCATTACCATCGACATAATACCTGCAGCTGCTAAACGGATATATTTCCTGAGTATCAACCATAGCCCA
>CAZTFR010000107.1:0-2282 GCA_964612945.1 uncultured Thermoplasmatales archaeon | reverse complement strand
AGACGGTTTTAAACCTGCGTCCGACAACGGATTGTATGCAAAGGGTCCCATGTTCCTTTTTTTGGGAAAAAATATTTATAATTATTATTCATTCCAACTATGAGGAAGTCGGGAGAGGCAGAGTATGAATAAGAAGTTAATCGTATTTTTTGTATGCATGCTGGTTGTTACCAATGGTCTTATATTCTCTGTTCATCAGACTGATGTGCAGGCGTCAGGTGGCGGTGGTGGAGCTGGTGAAAATGAAACTGGCCTTGATTACGATTGGGTTTGGGAACGGGTAAAAGATATCGCTAATGTAATTCATGATGCATATAATGTTACTGAGGGCGATATTCCTAAGGGTCGTGCATGGGCGACTGCTGGTGAAAAGCATACTAGAGAAAAAATTCTTATTCCTAATTTAAACGAATTTTTTGGTTCGGAGAATGTATCCAATTTATCCATAGGATATATCAACAGAGTTGGATATCAAGACAGAAATTATTCAAGTAAAATCGTCTTCAACGACTACAACCTCACCATCAATAACGCCTCCGACGAGCAATATCCCTACCAGTGGGATACCAGTCTTCCCTACAGCGAATTCTTCCCCTGGGGCATCGGTGTAAATAGCAGAAAAAACGATCTTAACCATAAATATGATTTTTCTAATGTCAAAATCAGACCCTAGAAGCATCTGGAGATCTGGCCGTTCTCCGGAACCTTCAATGAGTTCTATTATAATGTCTCTGCCGATGAATTCATGAATAATAATAAATTCATGGTTGGAGGAGTTAATAAGACGGATACAATCCCTGAAAATCATAGCGGCATGGTCTTCATCATAGAAGAAGAACCCGGTTGTGATGAAAAAATTGAAAAGATCTCACCATCCGCCGGTTGTATCCTTATCGAAAATGAAAGCGGAGAACGAGGATATCAGTATCAGAATGCATCACAGCAAACCTGTTCTATTATCCAGGTTAATGGAAGTGATAGTAATTTATCCAAGATATTGGATGCATTGGAAAATGGAACAGAATTTATTGTTGATAATGTTGCTGACCTTGAAACTCTGGTGTTTACATATAATCTCAATGATTCTAACGGCATCCCCACAGAGGATTGGGTAGGTCTTATCAATCGGACTGCTCCATCAGATCCAAAATCACATGATATCTTACCAAAATTTCCCCTAAGATGGAGAGAGCATCATTATGGTGCAACCTATGATTTTCTGCGCTTGATATTCATACATAGATGGTGGTATTTTGCGAATAGAGCTCTTGAACCATTAGGGCTAGCTTGTAAGGGTTTTCTCCTGCGAGATTTTGATAATACCCATTTTATGACCCATACCGTACGGGATTGGGAATGGTTCATGGGAGCAGGATCTTTTCTTAATCTATCTTTTGGAGCATTTACAAACAGATGGTATGTCCCCATGTTTTCCATCAACAATTCAGTCGGCAGTTGGCTGTACAACCACACAGACAACACCACCATCTCCGGTTTCATCGACCAAGAATATAAACAACAAACCGCCACCACTCCAGGTGTGGAAAGCTACAACGTAGTCGGCTATCGAACCATCTCTCATAGCCCAGGTGATGCCATCACTGTCCTGAGTAATAGGATGGACGGATGGTGGGCGGAAACACCAGGGGATTCAGGTATAGGCTGTGCCCTATTGTTAGGTATTGCCAAATACTTCAGTGATCATGATATTATTCCGAAATATAACCTTACTTTTCTGTTTACCACTGGTGAAGAGTATGGGATGCGTGGTGCACAGCATTTTGTAGACAGTCACCCCCGCGAGGAGTATAATTTCACCCGGTGGATTGGTCTGGATCAGCTAGGGTTCAATTACTCAAAGAATGAACCCGTGTTAAATCTGAGTCTAGCACATCAGAATAATCAGACACGAGATATCATCCAGGCGATTGCAAATCAGATAGATTATACAGGACGTTCCGGGTGTGGTTTGTATCTTGAAAATATTAGTGGAGGCGCTGCGGGTTCAGAGGATTTTGTCTGGCAGGATAGATGTGATACTATTGCCATTGTGAAAGATAATCGATCTGATTGGGATGGGTATCATCGCTCTGGGATGAATTATTCACGGGGTGATTGTCTGTTTCATACGAATAGAACTGATGTAGATGCGACTTTTGATTTGGCATGGGATATTGTGAAATATTTCACGGTGAATCCGGATTGTTGGATCACTAACCTAACCACAGATGCGGTTGATTCACCAGATGATGGTGATGACTTAAATGATACCATTCAGACTA
>CAZTFR010000106.1:0-2380 GCA_964612945.1 uncultured Thermoplasmatales archaeon | reverse complement strand
TATCAAATCCAACTTTATCTGCCCACTTAACCAAAGTTTGTTTGTATGCAACATCTTTATGATATTTTGCAACCTCTTTATTAAATTGATAATACCCTGCATTTTCTTTTAATCCTAATTTTTTATATGCCTCATCCAAATCTCCCCTTGCCCTTGCATCATTAAAACTTGATCTTGCATCATTTCTTGCTCTCTCCCTGCTCTCCTCATAATTTGCAACATCCCATGCATACCTCTCAATATCCTCAAAGGCAACATCTTTATTTGCATTAAGTTGGCCAACACCTTTTGATAATCCCTCTTTGTAACCCCTCAACTCTGCAATGTCCTCCTCAAAATCATCCTCCATCTCATTCTCTTTTTTATTTCTCCTATCTCTGTTTTTTTGATCTGATCTGTAATAATATAAAATTTACGTCTCTTTGGCCTGTCGCCAGGCATTCCATAAAACTTACATTTCGCACCTCTTGATCATAGTTTATCGAATTAGGTTCGCGATAATCGTATCGGCAATTCGTCATTGAAAGATCCACCATTTGTCTTGAATAGTGGTATAAACATGAGGAGGCACACCCAGTAATTTAAGGACGAGTTCATGGAATTGGTTGATCCCTTTGAGTTTTGTCTGGATGATTTTGCCTTCCTTTTCAACGAGGGTAAGAATTACGTTGCGGAAAAAGTAGTTTATGTTGTTCCAGGTTGGAGTTTTAGTTTTCATGCCGTTGGGTAATATCGGAAGATGTTCTACTTTTTCCTCGACCATGTTTTTTCGAATGTTACGTTCCATCAAGCTTACGATTATTAGGGCAATGAAGTAGAGAAAAGTAATGGCTTCGATTCGTTTTGTTTTCTTAAGAAAAACCGGGGCGATATGGAGTATGGACTTCGTTGTATACATCCTCTTTTCCAGATAGGGTTGATTTTTATAGCCCCTGAGCACCTCTGCTGCTTCAAGGCCCGTATTGGTGATAAGAGGAAAGATGCCGTCGCGTGCGGCCAATTTCTTTACGGCTTCATGGTTCAATTGCCATTTCAGCCGGAAGGAAGTGTTCTTGACTTCTTTATACTGGGTTTTGGAGCCGGGCTTTCCCGGGCCTGCCTGTCGCCTTGCGATTTGTTCTTCTTGTATGAGTTCAATATGGAATAAGTTGGATGCACCCTTTACGGCTTTATTAATCGCTTTTTCAATTTGGTTTTTGCTTTTCAGTTGGTAGCGGTTGAGTCGCGGGGAAAGTTTACTTAGTTGCTCCTCGACTTTTGCGATCTTGTTTTCTCTGCGCTGTTTGTCCTGTCGTTCTTTGGAACTGCTGTGAACCCAGACAATGCGATACCCTTGCTTTGTAGGTTCGCCTTCATAGGTTTTGTAAACGATTGATTCGCCCTTTTTTCGGCTGCTTGCAGTTTCATAGGCGTACTGCCAGGGGACCTTATGCGTCTTCAGGAATTCATGGAATTGCTTCACCTCAGTGCGATTTTTGGGAACGATCGAAATGAATCTTCCTCCGTGTTCATGAATATGATTCAAGTTGGCTTCAGAACACACTTTGCAGTCGGCAATGTATATGAAATCCTCCTTTTGCAGAAAGTCGCGAAGAGCATTCCAGTTTGGGATATGGGTCGTATCGTCGGTTCGATTTCCGTCAAAGAGTTGAAAAGTCAAGGGAACGTTGCCGTCAGCGGTGATATTTAATCCGAAGACAATCTGCTTGCAGTCAGGCCGATGGTCCTTGTTGAACCCGAATTTGAGCTTGACGGCCTCTGGGTCCCCGTCTTCATATTGACCGAGAAAAGTGACGGAGGTGCTGTCATTGTGAATCTGGCCTGTTTCAAGCAAATAGACGTTAATGGCGTTGGAGGACAGCTCTGTCATAAGGGAATTTCGATCCGCATCGAACAATCGGTCTAGGTTCTTGGCCAACTGATCGTCATTGTACTGTGCCGCATTAATGGGTGTTTCGCTCAAGCCGTCTGTATAATCGGCGACCCATTGTTCAATTTTATATAGGGGGTGAGATGCACACACGATATTGGCCACCATAACAGAGAGGATCTGAGCCGGATCAACAGGGCAACATCGTGGTTTTGGGACGTATTTGGCAAAAAGGTTATGGAGATTCAATTGGTTCATGTAGTGCTTGACCATGGGAAGAACATCAACCTTCTTTGTGACCACACCGATTTGATCCATAAATAACCTCCTGAGACATAATTCCGAGGTTATTATGGAAAAAAGAACCCAGCTTGTCCAGCAAAATCGACAAGTCGTTGATATTGCATGCTAATTGGCTAATTATGAAACCCTTCTTTAAAGGTGCGGAATGTGAGGTAGAGGTGAGAATATCCCTCTACAGCCTTGATAAATTCAGGACTACTTCCATAT
>CAZTFR010000105.1:0-2542 GCA_964612945.1 uncultured Thermoplasmatales archaeon | reverse complement strand
TTTATATATTTATGATACTTTTTATTAATTGCGTTTCTCAACTCCGAAACTTGAGATACTTATAAATTAGTTGAACGTTCGCAGATGGACAAGATACTTGAGCAGTTTCAGATACAGGATATGGGATGCACCGATCTCGCATGTGCCGTTGAATATGGCAAAATGCTGAGTGTTGACAGGATTATTATCGGCTCTGTAAGTCTCGTTGGCTCTACATACATTGTTATTGCAAGGATTGTTGATGTTGAATCGAGTAAAACAGTCGCGTCTGTAGATCAAAAACAACAGGGAAAGATTGATAATGTCATTGATCTAATGCCCATTGTTGGACATGAACTCCTCACAGGAGAAAGATTAAAAGTACCAGTTAGGTCAGTTTTACCACAAAGTACACATGAATCATCAAGTAAATCAATGATCGATATTATCGGCATAAAAATGGTTTATATACCCGCCGGTTCTTTCCGTATGGGGGATATTCAGGGAGCTGGCAACAAAGATGAGCTTCCCGTGCACAATGTACAATTGGATGCTTTTGAGATGAGTGCATATGAAATAACTCAAGGGCAGTATAAAAAACTAAAGAAACTTACATTTTCTGCTTTTGATGAAATTGATCACCCTATTGATCATGTCTCTTGGTATGATGCAGCCAAATTTTGCAATCTGTTGAGCATAAAGAACGGACTCGACAAATGTTACGATGAATATACTTGGGAATGCAATTACAATAATAATGGATTTCGCTTACCAACAGAAGCTGAATGGGAATATGCATGTCGGGCAGGAACAAAAACTATTTTTCATTCTGGAAATGAGTATAGTGATTTTGAAAAAGTAGGTATTAATAGATCAAAAACAAAACAAGTTGGCTGGAAAGAACCAAATGCGTTTGGATTATATGACATGCATGGGAATGTATGGGAATGGTGTAATGACTGGTACGATAAAGATTATTATTTATCCTCACCAAAAAAAAATCCCATTGGCCCTTCATCTGGTTCATTACGAGTAATACGAGGTGGGGGATGGGACAACAATGCTTGGGAATGCAGGTCTGCAACACGTAGTAAGTTTTATCCATTTCGCAAATCATATTCTCTTGGTTTCCGAATAGTTCGTAAACCTTAAAAACGCGAATCCGGTTCAAATGTCCCGATAGGCTCGGCATCAGGATTTTCTCCGAGGGACGCCTGGTCACGGTCAGGACAGTGGATGTATGGGAGATGGGTAGCGCTTGGGAGTAGGTGTAAAATAATATATTGACATAATGTTCAATCTGCTTTATCATGATGATGCATTTATCAATCACTCCCGTCAATGAAAGGTGATAGATGGATCATTTAAAAGAGCATTCAAAGGCAAAAGTTGCGCTATATGGGGAATATCTCAAAAAATATTTAAACATTTTGTGCAATGTACCATTTATTGATCAAATATTTCTTTTCGATTTGTTTTGCGGAGAAGGAATGGATCGCGAGGGAAATTATGGCAGTCCATTAGTTGCATTGGAGGCAATTTCAAAACTCGACCATGGAAGATGCAAACAAATCAATGTTATATTTAATGATATGTACAAATCAGAAATAGATAGTGATAAATATAAAGTTGATAGAATTAGAGAATTATCAAGAAATTTTAACTTACCGGGAACAACACAGATTCGTTACGAAAAAGAACCATTTTCTGTTATATTTCCTTCTACTGTCCAAACAATGAAAGGAAATCTCAAATCTAGGGGGTTGTTTTTTATTGATCCTTATAGATACAAAGAAATAGTTAATGTATTAGAAGACATAAAACAACTAATTAACTATAGAAACACAGAGCTAATATTGTTTTTGCCAACAAGTTTCATGCATCGATTTGCCGAATCATCTTATTACTCAGATGCTCCGGGCAATGAACCAATTAAAAAATTCACAAAAACTCTTTTCAAAGTCAAACCACATTTTGAAGATATTACTGACTTCATTAATCAAACAAAGGATAAACTAAAAGAATTTTTAGAGCTAGAATACATTACAACTTTTTCTATTCAAAGAGACCCACAAAATGTCTATTGTTTATTTTTGATAACAACTAAAATTCGTGGGTTTGAAAAAATGCTTGAAGCAAAGAAAAAGCTTGATCCAACAAGGGGTAGTGGACATCGGATTTTAAGTGAAGAGTTCACGCTCTTTAAAGATTTTGATTTAAGAAAAAAGACACCTCTAATAGAAAAGTTCATCAAAGAACATGACTATGTAGATAACAAACAATTATATCGATTTTGTTTAAAAAATGAATTAGTTGGGTCTGAAATAAATAGTATTTTAAATGAGTGGCAACAAACAAGAGATGATTTTGATGTTTTTTCTTTAGATGGAAAAGCGCTAAGAACAAGAGCTTTTCATATGAAGTTATCCCCAGAACGTGAAATTAGGTTCAGATTCAAATAAATGGCTATCTCAAAAATAGAATGGACAGATGTCACTTGGAATCCGGCAACCGGCTGTGACAAGATTTCGGCCGGATGCAGAAACTGCTATGCCGAAACAAT
>CAZTFR010000104.1:0-2631 GCA_964612945.1 uncultured Thermoplasmatales archaeon | reverse complement strand
CCTTTGCCAATACAACTTCAAGTATCGACATAGGGGTAAAAGAAGTGTTTTCATGCCATTAAGGGCTTTGCCCTTATCTCACATTAATAAGAGTATATCGCCTCAGATCTTACCAAAATGTGGGCGGAATTTTTATGGAAAAGAAAGAGGAAACTAGAAGGATTTCTCTTGTAATAGTACTACTATTTTTATTGATGAGTTCACATTGTTGTGTTACGAGAATAGTCACATCAGAATCAGAGGAATTCTACCCGGGATGTACCCACGCAGATAACAAAGTCACCTGTCTATCAACAGGGATCAGACGCTCTGGGTTTTACGCTTTTGCTGGAGGCAGTCCCTGTTGTGGCTGCACCACTACCCACTCCGGCACACTCCCAGAAAATTTCCCCAGCATCTCTGTAGATTCGGTCACCTTTTATTTAGCCACAAGTA
Organism: uncultured Thermoplasmatales archaeon; assembly: GCA_964612945.1. Lineage (GTDB taxonomy): Archaea > Thermoplasmatota > E2 > DHVEG-1 > DHVEG-1 > CAZTFR01. Next base: position 2,196 of record CAZTFR010000104.1, on the reverse strand, counting down.
GAAACAATAGCTATTATACCGCCGTCCAAGAAGGACCAACTGATATCACCCTTGTACTAGGCGAAAGCGAGGCGACTGCAACAAGTATCCTCGACACGTAGACCAAGAGTAGTCCGGTACAACATAAAGCAGTGATCACGTTTGAATTCAGCACCACAGTAGCACTCACTGCGGGAACGGCATGGCCGCTGCTGGATGGAGATAATGATATTTATACTGCGGTATGACCTCATGTCAGTGATGTCGATCAGCAGGGTTTTCCAGCAGTGTATGAGGTGGCAAGCTGTCAATATAATGAGCAGCGAACTCTTTGGTATTCTGTTGAGTTTTCCTCAACCGGTGAAACCGAATCAGAGAAAAGCGACTAGCCAACGTTCCTTTTACCAACTGGTAAAAAATCTGTAACTCGTTACTTCTTTTTTTGAAAAACTTCATATAAACACCACTAATTAAGAAAGCAGATTGCCCAGGATACTGGCTGGAAGAACCCTATGAAACTTGCTCACCTACTTACGATACTTGTCATTCTGACCATTTTCACCGGATTTGCCATTTTTACCTATAGTCTATCACAACCCAAAATTCTGCCTGCAGATCACAGTACTCTTTCTATTAGTCTGCATACGGATAACAATCAATACACTATCGATGAAACCGTGCTTCTCTCACTTCAACTCACCAACATAAGAGATATAAAAATTCTTCTCACCTCAATGGACAGTGGAATCAGTGTTATGTTCAATTTACTAAATGAGCAGAATCAATCTGTTACCCAATGGACTCAACAGAAAACGTTTTCTCAAACCGAAGGTGATCTTATTCTTCCTGCACACAGCACGTATTATTTGAATACAACCTGGTCTCAAACCGATATATCTGGTCGACTTATTGGTACCGCAGGGACCTACACCTTACACGCATCACTTCTCCTCTCACAGAGTACACTCTCAGCACAACCAACATCATTCATACTCAATCGTAGACAACCATCAGACCTCACCCTTAGCCTTACCACCAATCACCCAACATACGCACCTACCGATACAGCATTTATTACAATCAGTATCACAAACAATGCATCCTCCAACCTCACTCTCCTCTATCCCTCCTCACAAACAGCAGATTTCACCGTCAAAAACGCAGACAATACAACCGTGTTCCAATGGTCACAAAACCAAACCTTTGCACAGGTTCTTACCTCAATTACCATTCCACCAAATACTACAAAATTACTGCTTAACACAACCTATGATCTTACCACAAACGCTGGCCAGACACTCACCCCCGGATCCTATGCCTTACAAGCCTGGACGACTACAACATATGCCTACGGTGTACCACCCGCCACACCCTCTGCCTTTGTAACCCCCAGTGATCCCGCTCTCTACAGCGTCCCGGCAGCAATTGAACTAACATAAACAGATACATCAAAGAATATAAAAAATTCCAATGAGTATTTCACATATTAGGCTGTATGTTGCTTCTAGAATGCGTACAAATTTATCTTTCTACACTATTGTAGAATTGATTTAGAATAATTATTTCATAGAAACCAACCTACTTTTTCAAGATGCAATCTGTATTTTAAAATAAAATCCTATGAATAGATGACAAAATAAAAAAAAGAAGAATGAAACATAGCCAACTTGTTTCATCTTCTTGAATTTTATTCCTACTTATTCAAATGTTTTGGAACAATACGGACAAGTTTTCGCATCGACAGGAATTACTCTTCCACAATTTGGACATCTTCGATCAGATTCTTTCTTCTCCCCTCCAACAGGGGGTCGTACAATTAGCCAGATGATGATTCCGAGTAGTCCTAAGAGGATAACGATAATAAGCCATAATGCTCCACTTTTTCCACGTTTTTCAGCATCACGATATGCCCAGATACCTATAAGAATAAAAATGATAAACCAAACAAGAATTCCACCAAGACACAGAAATCCTAAACCTGCTAACATTGCTTCAGAACCAGGTGGCATATCATATTCATATTGGTTAGAGGCAATAGCAATCGAACTTACCGCAAGACACGTTAAGAAGCCAGCTAATAAAATTGCATATTTTTTGTTTCTCAATTCAAACACCTTCTTAAAAGACATAAAATTATATCTTAATTAGTTTTTGTTTTTATTTGCTTTGTGTAATTATTCTTAATAGGAACTAGTCGATTGCATCCATCGGGAAGAT
>CAZTFR010000103.1:0-2692 GCA_964612945.1 uncultured Thermoplasmatales archaeon | reverse complement strand
GGGCTTAGCTGGAAACCATTATATACTTTTTCATGAAATTGCTAAATTAATCGATGAACTACCCCGCAGCAGAGCTGCGAGGTATCTGAGTTATGCGAAATCCTCAAATAATTTCAGTTGTCCGCGGTGGATCTGTTTATAGGTTTTACCTTGGTCTTTGACATAATTTTGGATGACGCTTTCATTACCATATTGGCCAACGGTGTTGAGGTAGAAACCACTTGTCCAAAATTTACCGCCCCAAAGCAATTTTTTAACCTCGGGATGATGTTTGAATATTTTTTTTGCAGTAATGCTCTTGATTATTTGCACAACCCTACTTGGTGACATAACAGGGACACTTTGAGCAAGGAAATGCACATGATCTTCATCTGTGCCAATTTCCACAAAATGTATTTCGTATCGTTTTGCAATTTCAAAACATACGTTTTTAAGTGACACCTCAACTTTTTCTGTGAATACCTTTTGTCGGTATTTTGCTGGACAAACAATGTGATACAAAATAAGAGTTTTATTATGCCGTTTCAGGATATGTTCACTCATAGAGATATTTATATCACAAAAACGGCAACCCCGCAGCAGAGCTACGAGGAATTCTTTTGATTAAAAACAGAAATTTATATGAAAAATGGCCTCGACAATTTTGGGATTGTTTGTTATAATTCTTGTTGTAATATCAATAAACTACACAAACAAGAGCCCAAAAAAGGAGGCCAAATGCGTAAAACTATAATATCACAAAGAACTCTGTTTGACCAGGCAATTGATTTACTCGTCCACATTTTCAAACCCAGTAAAAAGTTAAAAAAGATAAGTGCCATTATTGATGCTAATCCGGCTCTGCTCACTGCGGTGCATGCCGACCTGACAGAAGGCTCCACCGATTCAGGTTCCCATGGTGTGAGTGCAGAGCGAGTGCTTCGTTGTGCCATTTTGAAGCAATACAAACAATATTCCTATCGAGAACTGTGGGAACGTTTAAAAGACGGCGTTTCTTTCCGTTGGTTCACCCGATTCTATTCTGACCCTATTCCCCATTACACCACACTTCAAAAGGCTATCAAATCCATCAATGCTGAGACCTGGTCTGGAATCAATGATGCCTTAGTCCTGTATGCCCAGAAGAGGAAACTGGAGAAAGGGACATCTCTTCGCGTCGATACCACGGTTGTCGGGACCCACATCCACTACCCGCTTGACTCCCGTCTTCTGTGGGATAGTATTCGGGTTTTGACCCGTATCATGGAAAGATCTCGTCAGGAGATCCCTGAAATCAACTTTGCATTTTCCAAAAGGACCAGAAGAGCAAAGAAGCTCTGTTATCGTATCGTCATGGCCAAAGGGCCGAAGGCTAAAGATAATCGCCGAAGGTTCTACAAAGACCTCATCAAGATAGCCAATGAAGTTTTTCTCATGAGTCAAAGATGTTTAAAGGAAATGAGTAAACATCCTCAGTCAAAAACATGGCCTCTCTATGAACAATTAGATCACTATGTGACCCTGTCGGCGGTTGCCATCAAACAATGTGAACGTAGAGTGTTAAAGGGGGAGAAGGTTCCTGCCTCAGAAAAGATTGTTTCCATATTTGAAGAACATACCGACATTATCAAAAGAGGCAAAAGCCAATCTCCCACGGAATTCGGGCACAAGGTATTGATTAGTACTGCAAACAGTGGCCTCATAACACAATACCAGGTCTTTCGAGGTAACCCGGATGACGCCCATATGATCCCTGATATTTTGGCAAACCATCAAAACCAGTATGGACAGGCTCCAAAGAATCTTTGTGGCGATCGACGCTTTTTCAGTTCAGACAACGAGAACAAAGCCTATCAAACAGGTGTTGAGAGGTTATCCATATGCAAACCGGGATATCGATCGAAAGATCGAAAGCAAATTGAGAAAGAGCGATGGTTCAAAACCCTGCAGCGTTTTCGCGCCGGCATCGAAGGAATCATTTCCGCTCTTATGCGCAGCTATGGATTAAAACGCTGCCTTTGGAAAGGGTGGGAAGCTTTCCAAAGCTATGTGGGACTGTCTGTTGTCACTTTTAATCTGCAAAAAATCGCAGCACTCACATAGGCGCTAAAATCTTTTGATTATTACGATTGCCTAAAGGAGAGGTGTTTCCAAATCTCTTTCCAGCATGGGATTGGAGACTATCTCCATTAGATATGCTTCTCTTCCCAAGCAACATCGGTTATGGGCAGCCGGGCCTATACGCCAAAATCAGGCGGAGAAGCGCGTTTTTCTACAGAAACTAATTAGATAAACCCTTTTTCCTCCTTTCAGACATGAAACACACAAAAGCCTTCAACTACACATGGGGCGAAGTGATTATGTTATCTTTTCTTAAACATTGTTTTTTGAACAACGATATCCTAAGATATCTTCAAAAAGTTTAGGAGGCATCCTATCAGGAGGTGGATCTCAATGAAAACTGCTGTAAGCCCTGTGCTATTGGTATTTTGTATTTTTTTATTATCAGTTTCTTGTTCCGATTCTCCACAGGAAAAGATCGTCGGCGAATGGACGGGAATCGATTATGAAGGGAATGAAGTATCTTTTATTTTCGATGCCGATGGCGATGCAAAGATGATTGAAGGAAAACGTGTTTTAGACGGGCAGTCCATAGGCGGCAAGGTTACTTGGCGGCTTGATGCAGATAAAGGCCCAATGTCTCTTGATCTGG
>CAZTFR010000102.1:0-2720 GCA_964612945.1 uncultured Thermoplasmatales archaeon | reverse complement strand
ATGGCGACAGCTGAGTTTTCAAAAATGGTTTTGTATTTATGTTCGGACTCAAGGAATTTTTTTTCAATGTGTTTGAGCTCTGATATGTCTTTAATGATGCCAACAGTGCCAACATTTCGTCCAGATCCCCCGCGGAGCATGCACAGGGAGAGTTCGATATTGACAAGCTCATGGTCTTTCTTTAGCATTTTTGTTTCCATGCGGTATTTGATCCCTTTTTTGCGGACGTTTTCATTTCTAATTTTTTGCCATTCTTCTTTTGGATAAAGTGTTTGCACAGGTCGGTTATATAGATCTTTACGATTCATGTTGAGAAGTTTTTCTGCTTGTGTATTCCAGGATACAATGACTTCTTCTTCGTTTGTAATGGTAACCGCAATTGATGATGTTTCAAACAGAATTCGGTATAATTCATCTGCATCAATAGTTGCAATCGAGGTGAGCGGATCACGAAGAGACGTTGGTGGTTGCTTTGATACCGTTGTATTGTTGTCTTCTTGTGATGGTTGTATCTGGAGGATGTCTTGGGTGTTTGAAGATGCGCTTGCAAGTAGACCAAGTTGTTCTTCTTTCCGCAGAAGTTTTATAATATCTGGGGTCTTTTTCATCTCGTTCTCTCCAACAGATTTCTATTCTGTTTTCTAAATATGAATGTATGGAATAGGCAGCCCATAGGTCCTAATTGGTTCAGGTTAGCTTTTTATCGTGGGGGAAAGGTAGCGTTTATGAGGAAAGGATAGTATCGACTTTCTGAAGAAGCGTCTCTTTGTCAAATGGTTTCATAATGTAGTCAGATAGTCCTTCATCAAGGAGAACTTGTTTTCGTTTATCTGAGATTTCCAGTACGCTCATGAAGGCAACTTTGATATCAATGTTTTTCTTTTTAACCCTGTTGAAGACATCCCATCCGCTCATCCCTGGCATCATGATGTCTAACAACACAAGATCCACTTTTTCTTTTTCGAGTTTTCGTAGACATTCCTCACCGCTGTATGCAGCAACGACGTTGTATCCTCCCAGTTCTAGGACGGTTCGTGTTAAATCTACAATGTCTGGTTCATTGTCTACTACCATTATTTTTTTCATCGGCTCCTCAACCAACCCTTTTAATCAAATGTTCTGTAGAGTGTTTTATAGTATGGTGATAATACATAGTTTTCATATAAACATTATGTATATAGAAGGAAATACACTTTGCGATTTCCAAATGAATCCAAAACTCATTTGGAACTATATTTTATTCAAACAATATTATTTATAGCATCATATTTCCCTCCAAGCAACTGCCTCACACAACATTATTTATCCTTATCAGTGATCACGCTTTCTAGTGTATCACTGATTAAATCATTATGTTAAACCACTCTTGGATGCAAGACGTTCCTTACATCCATTCTGTAATCTGATCAATGCCAGAACATGCCGTGAAAGAAGCGTAAAATGTAACTCCAATTCAACTGCTTCTTTTCCCTTCCTTTTTATAGCTCGTTGTAGACCCATATCATTTTTAATGAAATCATTTTCAGATTCTGTCATATTCCAACGGTGAAAATGATCAAGATATCCATCTGGACATTCCTCCTTTGCGGCCATATGCATATTCCTCAGCATATACCCAACTGTTCCATAGCATCCTTTCTTTACGAGATAGTTCATCATGAAATCCTCTGAAGCATTCACTTTGAAATCAGGTTCATGATGAAACTTTTGATACTCCGCCTTTATAAGAATAAGGTATGGCTGTGTAATCATACACCCCGTTCTCAGCAATGTCATAATGAAGTGTTGTTCCTTCTATAATTTCTGCATATGCAATGTTACTTATTGTTGCATATTTTCCATCAACAAAATTTTCTTTGACATGTATCCCACAGCTTTTCAGCTTCTAAATATGTGGAATCAACGTATCTCCTTCATTATCATTGATTCCGATAACATTTCCAACCAGTGGTAAAATCCCGGTTTCAGGAGTATATGATTCAGTTGTCGCCACTTTATATCCTGTTTTATCATAATGGCCGTTATAATCAGCATCTTTATCTGAATTCACTGCTTTCACAGGAAAAGCATCACTGCCACAACAATCACCAAGATCAATACCCAATTCTTCAGCTGCAATCCTCATCGTAATAGATATCGCTTTGTCAATTTTTTTAATGCCATCAACACCAAACCGGTTTTTCAAATTCAACCGGATCGTCTCACCACAAGGTATGTCATATGAACCATCCTTATTCTTCTCATAGCCTAACAGTTCAGCATCAAATGGATGAGTTTTCAGATAATTCACGGTTTTACCCGGTGTCAAACCCTTTACTTTCATAAAAACCAATGTCCTTCCCATAGAACCAAGATACTTGATACTTGCTTGACGGCGGTAAAACAGTCTCATCGCATCTTCCAACGGTGTTACATCCATGAAACTAAGAAATAACGAAAGCTTCATCGGATGGTCATCATCAGGGTTATAAAAATCTGTTCGACTACCGCCATATTTCTCTAATTCCAATTTGTTGAACTGCGTCTCAAAAAGCGATAGAGCTGCCTTATCTATCTTTTTTCCATAGTTTTTTATGTGTGAATCTACATCCCAATCCCACATGATTTTGTTCTCCTCCCTCAGATTAATTTCTGAAGGAGTAGAATAAAAATACCCTACTTTATTATAGGGTGTTGAAAAATTAATTGAACCCTCCTGCTTTTCATTTAAAGCGGGATGC
>CAZTFR010000101.1:2527-2937 GCA_964612945.1 uncultured Thermoplasmatales archaeon | reverse complement strand
ACAGTATAAGCATTTAACTTTTCGGAGCACTACTAAAATCGTTATTTTTGCACTATGAAAACAATAAACGGTTGGGCGTGATTTAACTCGTCACTGTATAAAAAGATAACATCTATGGCATTTCTTAGACTTACTCAAAAAAGCGGGCATTTTCCGGTAAATCTTATGGTTTTTTTGCCAAAATGGAGTGTTTTCTGGTCTTATTTATGATAGAATCTAAACAACAATCGCGATCCAATCATGCTTTAGCTTAGATTATTGCATAACCGGGAGGGGACTATGAGACCAAGAAAATCAGATCACGATCAGCTGACTATCAACGCGTTTACGATGCACAAGGTGCTGACTATCGTAACTCTCTCCGCACTGCTCCATCTTTCTGTTGCCACCATACGCAGGCGTTTAAAAGA
>CAZTFR010000101.1:0-2517 GCA_964612945.1 uncultured Thermoplasmatales archaeon | reverse complement strand
GTTACAATCATAGCGGACGATACTACACACTTCCTTCAATTCCTCAGTTCAATAAATATGGGCTGTGGGAACATCAGGGGATTTTCTTCTCCAAGAACGGAACATTGATAAACACCGTTATCCATCTCGTGCAAATCTCCGGTCAGGGGTTGTCCACCTCTGAGCTTGAGCAGATTCTCGGAGTAAACCCCGGCTCATATCTTCCCCAGTACAAACGCATCGAGGGAGTGATACGAGAAAAGCATAAACGACAGGTGGTGTATTTTTCAGCCGACGAGAAAACCTACCGGAGGCAAAAGCAGAACAGATTCCCTCCCGAGCCCACCGTGTTGAAGTTGCCACCCGATGCAATCGGTATTGTCATTTTAGTTACGTTGGTGAAGAATCCAGCGAGTACACCGGTGGATCTGGCACAGATGTTACAGCGGCAGGGGTACAGCGTTGACGCGCAGATGATAGAGAATCTGTTTACCTACCATGGGCTAAAAAAAAACTGAATATGAGCGAATACTTACCCTTAGCAGGATCGCTGCAAATCTGAGAAACAACCTGATGTTCGAAAACCTCTTTCCCACCATGACCACTGTTACCTTCAGGCCGGAATCTCGCATCTGTCCACAGTGTGGGACATCGATGAAGGTGCTCAACACAAAAACCACGACGGTCGCCACTCTGGCCATAGGGACGTTCCGTGCTCGCAGGTTCCATTACTCCTGTTCTTCTTGCCGGATGGTTGTTGAACCCGAAGCATTCAGGAGGCTTGTGCCGGAGCGATGCGCGATCGGATATGATGTGTTGACCTATGTGGGCGAAGCGTTCTTCCTTCGCTCCCGCAGCAATGAACAAATCGTGGATGAGTTAAGGGAAAAGAATGTCAGTGTGTGCAGGAGCGAGATTTCGTATTTGGCGAAAAAGTTCATCGTTTACCTGGCATTGGTGCATAAAGAAGTCCGAAGGAAAACACGGGCATTTCTGTCAATGAATGGTGGATACATTCTACACCTGGATGGCACCTGTGAAGGCGACAGTCCTCATCTGATCAGCGTGTTGGACGGGATAACGGAAATCGTTCTGGACAATACGAAGATACCTACGGAGAATGCAGAGGATCTAATGTCTTTTCTAAAAAACATTAAAGCCGCCTATGGTGATCCGGTGGCTGTAGTCAGCGACATGGGCAAAGGGATACTGGCGGCGATTAAAGCGGTGTTCAAAGGCGTCCCTCTGTTCATCTGTCACTATCACTTTCTCAAGGCCGTGGGTAAGGAGCTGCTCGGAGAAGAATATGACAATATCAGGAAGAGACTAAAAAAGCACGGCATTCAGAGCGCTTTGAGAAAGAGAATACGCAAGCTGGAGAATGCTATCGGTATCATACCTCCACAGCTTGTGGAGACGTTTGCACAAAACAGCCTCACCATTGATGCCCTTATTACCGATGGCCTGCCACACATAGCTATCCACACACTGCTGGAATGGGCATTGGCAGCAAAACACCAGGGGGAAGGACGCGGATTTCCTTTTGATCAGTGCGATCTGGTCTTCTATCAGCGACTAGTAACCGTGTACAGACTAATAGGCCGGTATTCACAATCAGGCCTGTTCAAAACTGCTGCAGAAAAAAAACTCTACAATACCATACGAGAAGATCTCCAACCTGTCATCAGGGATGTGGTGCTCAAAAGAGCTTCGGAGAAGCTACAGGAGAAGGTGGGGATTTTTTCCTCTCTCAGAGCTGCCATGCGAATAGCACTTCCGACAAACAACCGCGGATTGAATGATGATGGGGAGTTATGCAACATGAAGACGATCGAGAAAGAAGTCACAAAGTTTGTACGGCGACTGTCACGAGACAAACACCGCATGAAGGACAACACATATAGAAAACTGATCGACCACATAATGGAATATTGGGATATGCTTTTTTGCGATCCCATAGTTGTCGAAACAAAGGCGGGGAACATCATCATTCAACCTCAGCGCACGAATAACGTTTTGGAAAGGTTTTTCAGGGCTCTCATGCGTGCCTATCGTAAAAGGAATGGATTCCAGGCTGTGGCCAGAGTATTGAAAGCAATGCTCAAAGATACACCTCTGGTAATAAATCTCAGAAATAAAGATTTTATGAATATCCTGCTCGCCGGTAAGAAGAGTCTTGCAGAGCGGTTCGCCGATGTCGACGCGGAGATTGTACGTCAGAGTTTGAACGAGTTAAACAGCGGTGGGCGCCGGCTATCTGCAAAAATGAAAAAGATAATCACTTCTCCGACGTTCCCCGAATCGCTCACCGCCCTGATAGATAAACTGGCTTCATAGATACGATTTTATATGTGGGTTATTTTTGGTCTCGTCATACACAGCAAGATTACCGAGACGTTTCATTTACCCTTACCTACCGATATATGCGCCATATTTCCACCGGAAATCCAACCGTTTGTTGTTTTCATAGTTTTTGCAATTGCCTCTGTTAAAATGGGATTTTTGCAATTTCCTCCACTTTTTAAGGAATTTTTTCCT
>CAZTFR010000100.1:0-3124 GCA_964612945.1 uncultured Thermoplasmatales archaeon | reverse complement strand
AAGTTATCGTCTTCTGCGCCTGGGGCAACAGACCGGGCTGCGCAGACCTCACGTATCGCAGCGGGCCGGCCCGACCAGCCAGGAGCGCGACCGAATCAAGGCGCTGGAACGTGAGAACCGGGAGCTTCGTCAGGCCAACGAGATCCTCACTAAGGCCAGCGCTTATTTCCCTCAGGCGGAGCTCGACCGCCGGTCGAAGACATGATCGCATTCATCGAGGGTCATCGCGATCAGTATGGGGTCGAGCCGGTCGGCAACATCCCGCCTGCCGAGGCAGAGACCAACTTTTATGCAGCCAAAGCCAAAACCGCTATGGCTGCATGACCCAAACCAAATGGCCTCCGGGGTTATCGGGTAGGTTCACAATATTTGTTTAACGGTCTTCTATGTTGTAAACTTAAGTCTAGTTGTAGGCTCATAAGCTCGGAAATGCAGGCCAATTACAGGAGGCAAATCGCGCGCAATCATTGCCTCCAGAAAGAACACCGAGGGTTTGGCGCTGGCCGGCGCACACTCGCTACGGCAGACCTGATGGGAACCCCTGAAAGGATACTTTTCTCTCGGTCAAGCCACTAGGTGCCATTGATGGGAAACTCAGAGGGTAAGATTTGCAACCGTTCACAGCCTGCCTTACGCTTTATTGCGCCGTTCCTTACTGGCCTGCGGCTGTCAACTTCCTAATGGTCAGATCATTCAGTGAGTAATATCAGTCTATCCACAATGGCAACACCATACAACATACTCGGCGGAAGGTTCCAGCCATTACATATTGGCCATATGAGTCTGTTGGCTCATGCGGCGGAATGTCTGCGAGGGCATTTGGTCATTGGCATTGTAAACCCTGACCCTGATCACGTGTGGCCGGGTGATGGTCAAGATTGGATAAGATTTCAAAAGGAGCACAATCCACTGAACTATTGGGAGCGAGCCAGAATTATACAATTGGCCGTGAAAGCGAGTGGACTGTCTGACAAGGTAGAGATGATAGTGCCACTTCCGCGTCCATCGGTAAACATGCAGCGTGCCAGACAGTTTATACCACCAAAGCCCAGACAATTTGTTCTATGTAAAAAGTGGAACGATGAAGTGGAGAATTGGAAACGAAAGACATATACCGATAACGAAGAGGAAGTACATATCATCTCCCAAGATGCGTTGCCTATCGTATCGCAAGTCGTTGAAGGGGATCTAATTCGCTCGCTGATAGCGACTAATAGAAATAGCTGGCACGCGCTGGTGCCGTCCTCTACTGTAAATTATTTGGGGGAAATTCAATTTTCGAATCGAGTAAAGAAGTCGTTGACGCCCCAAGCTGGACAGGAGTATCTCGACCAATACGCAGTCACTCATCCTCTTTCAGATTTGGCTCTACACATGCTCGGCCCATTCAGCGACGCGACGGCAGCCCCAAGTGGCCGAGTGCGAGAGAATGGCAACCCGATACAAACAGGACTAAATAACGAAATCGATCAAATTTTCCGCTCTTTCACTAAACCCTTAAAAAACACGGAATTTGAAATAGTTGTTATCTTACCGAAAAAGTTATCTGATATTGTGATGGCAACAGCTCATAAGATGTACAAGCGTAACGAAATTACTACAATTCCAGCACAGAAAAAGATTCTTGAAAACCTGTATCAAGTAGAAATAGAAAAGAACTCATGGAATGCTATAAGAAGTCACTTAATCTCAATGAGGGGGTAGAATGGCAGAAATGTCAGTAGGATTGTTGTCTGCATATTATTCTTTGTTTGGTATATTGACAGCCTATGTCTTTTTTATTCTTCAAAATTGGCTCAATAAAATTTCTAATATTGAATCAGAGGCGCATTATCTCATAAATGAAACGACGTACGCCGACATAAGGCGAACCCGTTTGAAAATAATTATTGCAAGTGCGGAGAATTCATTCCCATTATTCGAAACGTCAATAATGATAGGCGTTATGCTAATAATAGGAGTTCTTTCATATTTAGTTGCGACCAATATCGCGTCTTTTGAATACATTTATACTATTTCGCCCATTTTGATAGTATTTCTTGTTTCTGTTTTCTCGATTATCGTTTCTTATATAACCGGAACTCAACGACTCAGGCTCTGCGGGCAAAAAATTAGTTAGTCGTTAACGATTTTCCAGAAGTCGGTGCTGGGTGCTTCGTACACGGATTTTAAATTATCATAGGTCTTCGGGCCAGAAGGGCTCACAGTTCCCTGCGCCTTTCGTTTGGCTAAGCGCCTTAAGGCGGCCTGTTCCGAACATATGACATATAAACCAATAAATTGGGCGCAATGGTTATTTGATAATGACATAAATTGCTGGCGGATAGCGTCGGATCGAAAGACTCCGTCCACAATTACCGACTGATTTCTTGATAACAGCTCATCAGAAATATGATACATTAACCGATATACAGATTCAACTTCATTTTTGGAAAAGTCTATATCATAATCTTCCTTTTTTTTACCGAGTAAGCTGGAACGTATGAGTTCTGATGTAAGTCGTGGTATGTTGAAGGCATGAGATAGTTTCGTAGCAATTGTTGTTTTTCCAACTCCAGGCAGACCAGTAAAAAGTATCACTACCTTTTGCATTATTTGAATTACCTATGGATCACGCTTGGACGTCAAACGTCATAGACTGACACTCTGCCAGTTTAGCGAACGGTGCAAATATGGTCGGGTTGTTCCCCTAACCTTGATTGCCACCATCTTAGTATAGAATATGGATATTTCCAACTTTTTTGTGTCAAGGGAAGTGGCACAGAAGTGGTTACTGCTGAAGCAGACCATCGGTTTGCAGTAATTGCGATGATGGCATAGATCGAGTTTATAGCCAACCACACTCGAGAATAACCGCCACCACCCTACTGGCGGCTTCATGGCAGTTGTGGGAATGGATAACGCCGGGCCAGCGATGCCCGGCGAGCGATTTCGCTTGATTGCCAGATCACGGGAGGCCCCTGCGGCCTCCTCCCCCAATGAAACCCCGCACGAACACCCGCACGCGGCCCGCGTGCGGGGCCTTCTCCCCTTTCGCTTGCACGGCTCTTTCCATGGTAGCCGCCGGCGGCGGGCGTCAAGGCACCCGCCGCGCGCGCTGGCAGCGCGCGCCTATCCTTCGGGT
>CAZTFR010000099.1:0-3130 GCA_964612945.1 uncultured Thermoplasmatales archaeon | reverse complement strand
GGAATTTGTTGCCGTGGTTGAACCACCACAAGAGTACACAGAGCACACGGTACCTAAAACCACCACCGTACACTGGCCTACCCCATTTAACAACCCCAAAACCACCCGTGCTCCTTCGCATTTCACCGTTATTGAATCAAGTACAATCATCAAAGCCGCTGTCACAGCTATCCAACAGCTACTCGTGCTGAATCCCGAACTTCATACCGTGTACACCTCAAGCTATCCCAAACACCCAATTTATGTTGAAAACAGAAACAACGCAGATGAGAATTACTATCTTGTCCTCTTTTCGTCTCATCCGACGTCATGGAGGCCTCGAGGGCAGATAACATCATCTGAGGATATCACCCTCGTCGTCAGCATTACAACAGATACCGGTCAATTTAAATCCCTCAGCTGGGTAAATGCACCCACAGACTATCTTACCATTGACGAACAGAAAGCAAACACGCTTGTCCTGCAGTATCTCATAGATTTAGGCTACACTGATGTCGATCCACGCAGTTTTACGCAGACCTATATCTACCAGAATTCATCACCATTATATCCTGATATTCAGGTAGAAACACCCTTCGGAAACTACATTGTCACTCAAGAAGCAGAGATTTTACTTTAAAAAAATCTCTTTTTCCCTCTTTTTGAAATGAATACTATTCACATAAATATATAAAATAGATAAAAAATTATAGAAATTTTTATAAATACCCTTCAATATACGAAAATGGGGATAAACGAATGAACAGAAGAAAGATAGTATACTCTCTTTTAACAATCATGACAATAATTGTCATAACCCTGCAGGTACCCGCACACACCTTCACCACCACCTCCAACCAACAAAGCTATCAAATCACCCACACCAGTACCTTCTCCGAAAAAGACCTCATCTTCCAACACCATCAAGGATACGACCTCATCGAACTCACAGACGGATCCACACACCATCAAATAGGATACCCAGCTATACCCTACAAGGAACTCTCGATTGCACTCCCAAAACACATCCACATCACCTCCGCAACCATCACCGAAACAACATCACAAATACTTGATGGAACATACACCCTTCTTCCATCACAAATCCCACAACCAACCATCTATTTCACCCAACCACACACTAAAAATCCGCTACAACTACACACACAAATCACCCATACCACACCCTACCCCAAAGAAAACATCAAATTCCTCTACCAATCCGATCTCGCCGGACAAAGCATCGCAACACTCCGACTCTACCCGCTCACCTACCATCCAGCTACAAAAAAACTAACCCTACACACCTCCATCACCTTCCAACTCACAGGAACACCCACCCATACCTATGGCGACTACCTTCCACAGCACACCACCACACACCTCCAGCAATCCTATACACAAACCCTCCAACAGATGGTCATCAACCCACAAGATATCAGCTTACAACAAAACCCACAGGAACACCCACAACCATTCTTGCCCTCTGGAGGACCCTATGATCACGTCATCATCGGCACCAGCTCCGCCGAAAACGACTGGCAACCCTTAATCACTTGGCATACCAAACGAGGACTCAAAGACACCTACATAACGACGAACTATATTTACAACAACTATCCTGGATCAGATAACCAAGAAAAAATACGCAACTTCGTAAAAGATGCACACGCAACATGGGGCACCCTGTATTTCTTACTGGCAGGAGAACACGAATCAGTGCCCTTCAAATATCGAAACTACTACGCAAATGCACCAAGCGATCAATACTACAGCGACTATGACGATGACTGGGTCATGGAAGTTTTTGTCGGCCGGTGTACCGCAGAAGGAGCCACGCAAATTGACACCTTCATCGACAAAGTGCTCACCTATGAAAAAAATCCACCAATGAGTAACTACCTTCTTGACATCACCCTTATCGGGATGGATGCCGATTCGAGTACTCATTGTGAAATTCTCAAAGATGAAATAGACTCCTTTATTCCCTCAAGATTTACTGTGACTCACATCTATGATAGTCAATCCCGAAATCATGAAACGGATGCCAAAAATGCACATAATGATGGACAAAACCTGATCAACCATGCCGATCATGCAGGAGTAAGCTATCTTGGAACGGGTGAGAGAAATCATGGCTGGGGTATCTCAAGCTCCGAAGTTGATGCCTTTACCAACACCAACCGTCTCTGCATAGTCACCTCACTAGGATGTGACCCCAACTCCCTTGATTCTTCTGATTGCATAGCCGAACACTACGTCATCTATAATCCCAATGAAGCGGGAGTCGCATTTAACGGCAATACCCGTCACGGCTATTACTACAGCGGCGATAACTATCCCCCTTATGATCTTTCCAATGGAATGGATTATGAGTGGTGGCGTTCACTGTTTGTCCATGATAAATATATTCTTGGAGAAACCATTGCAGACTGTAAACATTCGTACTCCCAAGGATCTGGAGGGGTTTCAGCTCACTGCGAATGGGAGTTTATCCTCACTGGTGAACCGGCTATGCCCATCTGGACAGAAACACCATCTGCCCTGCAGGTAACTCATCCATCAGATCTACCCGTCGGAACCTCTTCATTTACCGTACACGTAGAATCCAGTGGCCTACCTGTACAAGATGCGTATGTTTGCTTATGGAAGGGAGACGAACTCTATCTTACTGATTACACAAACAGTGCCGGTGATGCAACCTTTAACCCAAATCCATCAACACAAGGAACCATGTATGTCACCACCACCAAACGTCATTACCTCCCCGATGAAAGCACCGCAACAGTTACCGCAAGTGAGGACTTTATTTTAGATGGATACTGCTACTATGATGATGCAAAAACAGAACCTGTGAATACGCTTGCGGTCACTATTATGAACCTTGACACAGGTAGCCGCTGGCAGGCAGCTACCACCGACAACTTCTACAAGCTCATACTTGATCCAGATACTGATGTCTCCGCTGGTGACACCTTGCGGTATTTTGCAACCGATGATGGTCACTACATCAATGTCACGGATCGTGTGGTCACCCAGAGCGATATTGACAGCGGTGGTATCACTCTTGATCTTATTCTTAAGGAATATTACACGGATCTCACTGATTTCCCGTATTATCCAACTGATGGCACTGGTGGATACACCTCCG
>CAZTFR010000098.1:0-3188 GCA_964612945.1 uncultured Thermoplasmatales archaeon | reverse complement strand
CTTTGTATTCAGCGACTTCGATAATTCCAGCGTTTTTAAGCTCTGATAGATGATAATAGAGTGCTGATGAAGTAATGTTTTCATTATTTTTTAAAAGAAAATAATATATTTCTTTTGTACTCTTTTCTCCTTCTCCAATAAATCGTATGATTATCCATCTTGTAGGACAGTGAAGGGCATTTACATATTTTTTAAGCGTGTTTGGTTGGCAGTTACAATCGCACATAAAATTCACCATAATATTATAGTATCATACTGTAATATTTTAGTTTTATTTAAATTTTTCTTTTATTCAGATAACTACGTTTTTTGTCACTGCTATCACATCGATACCTCTGTTCATGTTCTACATAATGAACATCTCATATAAAAATTGAATATGGTTGCATCTGCATGTAGGGGTTGGCCTTGTATTCATTGTTGTTGCAGTGATAAAATCAATTGTAAAAAGAAATCTGATAAAAATTCAACTGAGGCTGAATACATCAAAAGGAGGTTAAATCAAATGAAAATATTTGATCTGAAAAACATGGAAGCAAACGTTATGTATTTTGGAAAAAAGGATCGAACAGTAAAAATTTAAAGTTTATATTATCACCAAAGAATATGAAGAATAACTATCTAGTGTTAGAGAAAAGACCAGGCCATTTCATGCATACAAAAACATCGATGGTTGCGCTCGCAGTCTTCCCTTCATAATCATATGCTTTAACAGTGATGGTTTTCTTTCCGATAACGAATTGATGCCAGAGCCATTCATACGGTTCATCTGTTACCGTCTGCAACAGTGTACCATCAATGTAAAATTCTACTTTTTCTATATTTGAATCATCGCTCGCATACGCAACAAGATTGGTTCTTCCAAACAGAACCGTATTTCCTGTAAGTGTTTTTCGCACTTGTTTTCCAAGGCGATAGAAATATTTTGCTGCCGGAGTCTCAATACCCACTTCAGGCGGAAGATTTCCTTCTTCAACAACCGTGGTTGCATCAACCGCGTCGACATAGTGGGCAGTGAACTGGTTTTTATCAGGAGGTTGTGAGTATCTGATATGGGTTTCAGCATTAAAAACGACGGCAAAAATCATAAGGTTTTCAGCATCAAATTCTGATATATCTACGATCCTAGTTTGAGATACATCTTCATTTGCTGGCACTTGGATTTCTTCATCGATAAGAAACTCAATAAATGAAAATCGAGTCGGAGAATTACCTTGGCCTGCTGTTGAGACAATTTCTGTGAGATAAACACGTAATTTCCCGTTATACGATTGACTTTCGTGATTTTCAATTAATACTGTAAGTGTGATTTCACTACTGTTGTCGTTCTGCTCTGCAGTTACTACTACAGACAGATTAGAACGTGCACTATCTACGGATGCCAAAATTTTTTCTCCAATTGCAGATTTTGAAGTAATACTTCCGACAATAAGATCGTATCCGCCATCAAAATAGATTGTCGGATAGCACCAAACATTGTATTCTTTGATTCGTGCTGCTGCTTTCACGTTTTCTTCTGGTAGGGTGACATAATAAAAGCGATAGTCACCAGAATCATACAATTCATCAACCATTGCAGCAATCTTTGGACACTCAGAACAGGAGATTTTCGGTTTTGGTAATTCTAAAAATGCAAATCTAGTATACGTTTGATTTGTGTCGTTTCCATTGTCACTTCCATTATCATTGCCTCCATCGGTGTCATCATCGTTGTCTCCATTCGTGCCATTTGAGACAGTGATGATATAATATTGACTTCCATCGATTGAGGGATCACCTACGGGACCATTCCCAGCATCATCATCGACTATAATATAATAAAACAAATTATCAGTCGAATCAGATGGAAGAACAATACTTACATTTCCACTCAGAATCGATTTAGAGCTCCAATCAATCGCACGGGCAGACCGATAAAAGAGTTCCGCGGATGTGACCCCTGTATTATCGGAGAACATCACCGATATAGTCGTTGATTGGCCAGCAAGGCCGCTTACATCTCCTGTAATATACGTAAGTTCTGGAGGAATGATATCATCATCTTCTCCTTGGCTTATGCTTTGGGAAAATAAATAAAAGGATATTACTAAAATAACTAAAAGAACGAATAGAATAACAGCAAAGATTTTCATTGTAATTTTCATAGTAACAATAAATATCTACAATCTTTATATATAAATATTGTGAAATAGGTTTTTTCCCGGATATGATAGCTTTTAAAGGTATACCTCAAAATCAAAGAGTTTCTTTATCCGTTTATAGCTTTCTACCCGGTTTTCTCCTCCATCGATTGTAAACAAGAATCAAGGCAATCGAAAGAACAAACAGAGGAATTTCAAATCCAGGAGTTGATCCTGATTTTTCTTTTATCTTTTTTGTATAATTAAACCCGGTGGTATTAAGATCGTAAAAACTTGTATTTGATACATACCATGTTTCATTGTAATAAATTTCAAGATGATATTTTATTTGAGTAGCATCATCTCTCGTTAATAAAACATGACCCGTATAGGTATTATTAGATGTTTTATTTAACGATTCGTTATATCCAAAAACAGAACATAAACCACTCATGCACTCTGTAACAATTATTCTAACACTTTCTATATCACCATCGCTTACAAGTTTAGCAGTAAAATTAATTGTTGACATGGGTTTTGGATCAATAGGATCTAAAAAGATCTCTATACTATTTGGTTCAGATGCGGATACAGTACTTTCATAAAAATTAAACAAACAGAGAAATAAGATAATTGTTATCCATTGTTTCATATTACATTTCTCAACTTGATGATATTCACCAAAGATTAATTCCCCAGAATCTAATTGCCATAATTACTCCGATAGCAATAATTATTATTCCAAATATCCTCTGCATCCATTTACCCGCAATTACATATTTATTTCCAAGTTTTCCCCGTACTGTATTAGTAACCGCACAGAGAGGAATAATAGGTACCCCATGACCCAGCCCAAAGACAAATAATAGTAAACCGCCCATAAGGATAGAAAAATCCTGAGCAAGGATAAGAATAAACACAGGCATCATCAAACCCAGTGCACAAGGTGCCCATCCAACAGCAAACAATATACCAAGAAAGAATGCACCGAGATAAATAGATTTTTTACTCAACTTAAAAAACATTTTTTGTCCTTTTTCCATTACCTGAGAACCTGATTCTTTTTGT
>CAZTFR010000097.1:0-3240 GCA_964612945.1 uncultured Thermoplasmatales archaeon | reverse complement strand
GGAATTTGTTGCCGTGGTTGAACCACCACAAGAGTACACAGAGCACACGGTACCTGAAACCACCACGATTCACTGGCCACAGCCACTACAACCCACTCAATATACGAGGCATGCGTTTGAACTCCCCCGCGATGCACAACTCATTAAAGCAGCGGTTTCTTCAATTCAGAATCTTCTTAGCTTAAACACCGATCTCAACGCGGTCTTTGAACAAAGCTATCCACAACATCCGCTCAAAATAACCTCGCTTAATGATAAAACAGAAGACTACTATCTGATACCGTTTACTACTACGCCAAGCTCGTGGAGACCACGAGGCCACGAACAGACAGATGATTGCACCACGCTGGTGATCCGTATGGATGCAGATACGGGTCAGTTTCAAGAACTCAGCTGGGTAGCAGAACCCACCGCCTATCTCACTATTGATATCCAACAGGCAACGCAGCTTGTTATTGATTATCTCACCGCTCAGGGATACACAAACATTGATCCACACTGCTTTATCCAAACCTACATCTACCAAAATGATTCACCCTTTTATCCTGACATACAAATACAAACACCCTACGGAACGTACACGGTCCAGCAAGATGGAACCATTACCTAAGCCTCAAATTTTTTTCCTTATTTTTTAAAAAACAAGAAAAGAAGAAATCACTCGCCCAAATATCCGACACCAAATAGAGTTACCTCAACTGCAGAGGAGGATTCACCATATGGGAAAAATATATAATGAAAAAAAGAAGCTGGTTCTTCTCAGCATCACTATTCTAAGCCTCATCGCCACCACGCCCAGTCAAGCACTATTCACCTCCGATCATACAAATGAAACCTACAGCCCTGCGCACATCATTTCGCCTCAGCAGCCACTGCGACTAACAGAGACACACTCGGATGTAGAACTTACTGTCCAACAAAACGGCGATACCACCCATGTTTCTCTGAGTATCACCAAGTACACTCTTGAACCTATACTCATCGATACAACTCAGTACTATCGCCCGCTGCTCTCTGAGGGAAACCGGCTGTACAAAAAAGGGGATCCTGATCTTCCCAAACTTTCCTACAGCATCGTTGTTCCCGATACAAAAAAAATGGCAATACACCTCATCGAAAGTGAATATGAGACAGTTGAAAACACACCTATTGCGCCTTCCAAAGGAATCCTGCTTAAAACAGTGAACCCTGAATCCATCCCCTACGAATTCTCCGATGTCTACACACAAAACAACTGGTACCCGACACAGACCGTTTCCTTAAGTGAGCCCTATATCCTTCGATCCTATCGTGGACAAACCATTCACATTGTCCCCTTTCAGTATCATCCTCAGACACAGCAACTCCGGTGGATAAAACATCTCGAGTTTGACATCATACCTGTAGGTGAAGATGATCGGAACTGCCTCTACCGTGATGGCTTTCCCTCGGTTATTGATGCCACATTCAAAGACATTTATACTCGTCTGTTTCAAAATTTTGACCAACTCACCGACGGCGGCCCCTCTCCTTTCTATACGCCTGTTGAAGAGCAGGGGAATATGCTGGTGATTACCTATGATGCATTCAGAGATGATATGACAGCTTTTATTCAATGGAAAAACATGAAAGGAATCCCTACAGAAATGGTAAACGTATCATTATTTCCTGATGAAAATGCTATCAAGGCCTATATTGCTGATTACTACCAGAACCACGGTCTCACTTTTGTGCTTCTTATAGGTGACATCGATCAGATTCCCACGTTTTGGTCAGGTGGAGGCTTATCAGATCCCTCCTATTCCTATATTGTCGGTGATGATCATTACCCGGATCTTTTTGTTGGACGATTTTCTGCAGAAACCCCCGCGGAGGTACAAACGCAGGTGGAACGAAGTGTTGAATACGAAAAACAACCTCAGCAAATCGTAAGCTGGTACCATCAAGGACTGGGTATCGCCTCTAACGAAGGAACCGGAGATGATGGAGAATACGACTGGGAACACATGAGAAACATACGTACGGATCTCATGCTGTACTTTTACACCCTGGTTGATGAACTCTACGATGGCTCACATGGCGGAGAGGATGCGACTGGAAATCCGTCTGATAGCATGGTAGCTGCCTCTGTCAACGATGGTCGTAGCATCATTAATTACTGTGGTCATGGTGGACCAACATCCTGGTCAACCACCTATTTCAACACCTATGATGTTCATGCACTGGTCAATGACAATATGCTTCCCTTTATCTGGTCAGTTGCCTGCAACAATGGTGAATTTGACTATTACCAGGAATGCTTTGGAGAAGCTTGGCTTCGCGCAACCAACAATGGTGAACCCACCGGCGCAATCGGTGCATTTATGTCCTCAAGACAACAATACTGGAGTCCTCCAATGGATGCCCAAGATGAGATGGTAGACATCCTCGTTGAATCCTATATCAACAATAGAAAAACAACCTACGGTGCACTTTCATTTAACGGCTGCATGCATATGAACGATCACTATGGCTCAAGTGGCTATGATATGACCGATACCTGGATACTCTTTGGTGATCCTTCACTTCAGGTGCGCACCGACACACCACAGCCTATGCTGGTAACACATGATGCAAGCATCCTGGAGGGGGCGACCAGCTTTTCAGTTCAGGTACATGATAGCTTTGATCAACCCTTGGAAGATGCCCTGTGCGCACTGTCACGAAATTATCATCTCCTTGGATATGGATATACGGACAGCACCGGCTCGGCAACCCTTCTTCTTGATGAACCCGTAACTGCCGGATCCGATCTTGATCTTGTAGTAACCGCCTATAATATGCTCCCCTACATGACGAAGATCCCGGTCGTATCTGATCAACTAATACTTGATGGATACTGTTATTATAATGATGCAAAAACAGACCCTGTAAACTCTGTTGCAGTACATATCAAAAATCTTAAAACCGAGGAGTCATGGGATGCAGAAACAACACAGAACTACTATGAACTGATACTCAACCCAGAAACCGATGTTTCCGCTGGTGACACCTTGCGGTATTTTGCAACCGATGACGGTCACTACATCAATGTCACGGATCGTGTGGTCACCCAAAGCGATATTGACAGCGGCGGCATTACTCTTGATCTTATCCTTAAGGAATATTACACGGATCTCACTGATTTCCCGTATTATCCAACTGATGGCACTGGTGGATACACCTCTGAGCAGCTCACTGGACCCGCATGCCTGGAGATGGCACTGGACTATATGCATTGGA
>CAZTFR010000096.1:0-3283 GCA_964612945.1 uncultured Thermoplasmatales archaeon | reverse complement strand
AAGGGAAAGAAGCAAATCGTAATTGGTTTGTTGACAGACGGAGACGGAATGCCTGTTTCAGTGACTGTTTTTCCCGGAAATACAGGTGACTCCACGACATTCTATGAACAAATCCAAATAATTTCAAAAGATCTGGGTATAAAACACGTAGTGATGGTCGGTGACAAAGGAATGATCAAAAGCACACAGATAAAAGATCTTCAAGAGCACAAATTTCAGTACATCACGACAATAACGAAGAGCCAAATTCGTACTCTCATGAAGGAAGGGGCAATTCAGACAGGATTATTTGATGATCACTTGTGCGAAGTGGTTCATAATGATATAAGGTACATTCTCAGGAAAAACCCAATTCGGAAACAAGAAATAAGGAAAACAAGGGAACGCAAAATCAATAAGCTAAAGTGGTTGATAACAGATCGAAACATCTATCTGGAAAAGCACAAAAGAGCAAAGGTAAAAACTGCGCTTTCAAATGTGGAGAAGCTGGCAAACAAACTGAGAATCGCTAATCTTATTAGTATTAAAACAGAGGGTAGAGTTCTCTCGCTATCGATTAACAAAGAAAAACTCAAGGAAAAATCACTCCTGGATGGTTGTTACGTTATCAAAACGAACGTCCCAAGGGAAAAAGCGGATAAAAAGATCGTTCATGATCGGTATAAATATCTTGCCAAGGTCGAGCGGGATTTTCGAACGATGAAACTTTCTCAACTCGAAATCAGACCACTGTATCTGCGGAATGCCGGGAGAACAAGAGCTCACGTGTTTATCGTGATGCTGGCGCTGCTGATAACGAAGTATCTTCAGAAGAAATGGAGGGGCGAGGAGCTTACAGTTGACGAAGGAATTGATGAGTTGGTTTCTATCTGTACGCTGACTGTGGAAATCGCGTCACACAGGTTCGAAACGATTCCCGTGCCAAGACCCACCGGGAAAAGACTGCTGAAGAGATTGAATATCAGGTTGCCCAAAACGGTTCCTTCAAAAAAGAGACGTAGACACTAAATTGAGCATGGGGCTTTTTATGAACCCTTACTACGACTGGGTTCAACACATTTATTGAAGTGTATATGGCTGGAACTTCCGTTAAAAGTTGGATTAATATTTGTGTGGAAACAGTGGGAGCATGAGTAACTGGCTGCCGATGATTTTTGATTTGATATTATTATTGATGGTCACAAAAACACCAACAGACGGCTCCCAGCCCATAGACTCTGCGGACTCTATGAGCCTCATACAAATCCTGCTGAATTTGATTCGGTCAGAGAAAATTGATATTTTCTCATGCCTTATCATTGTTCGAATGAACGGTCAAAGGAACTGATGTTCCTTTTGCTGCATCAAACCCTTCGGGTTTACTTTAGCCCATGTAACCTGGCGGTTCTATGAGCCCCCCCAGCGCTTCGACCATCGAAAAAAGTTCCATTATCACTGGGTTTTTGGATTGCGCCATATAAACCATAGGAACGAAAACCTTTTTTAGTTGAGTCCGGGACGAAGAGTTAGAACGAACATATATAAGCAAAGAATTAAAAATTCGATATCGAAAGATAAAACAACATAATCATAAAAAATCCAAATTACCGGGAAAACGGAAACTTTTTTAAACGCAAAGGTGAGTTTATGTCTGAAATGTACACAGAAAAAGTCCGTGAAATGTTTTTGAATCCAAAAAATATGGGTGAAATAAAAGACCCCAGCGGCGTGGGCGAAGTCGGAAATCCGGCTTGCGGAGATATCATGAAACTTTATCTTAAAGTAGAGGATAATATTATCAAGGATATAAAATTCAAAACATTCGGATGTGCCGCGGCAATCGCGACAAGCAGCCAGATTACCGAAATGGCAATTGGAAAGACACTTGAAAAAGCCTACAACATAACCATGAAAGAGGTGGCGGACGAGCTCGGCGGTCTTCCTAAAGTCAAAATGCACTGCTCTAATCTGGCATCCGACGCCCTTCGAAAAGCAATCGAGGATTATTGGAAAAAGCATGGGATGGAAGACAAGATAGCCAAAAAATAAGCGACTCCGGAAATATTTCCGGACTCTCCTTGTTAAATCTCCTTTTAAACTTAGACTTCCTCGGAATAAAAAGAATCGTCAGGTACCTCCCCGCCCATGAACATCTGTTGAATTTGGGCAAAAAGAAGATCCAGCCCGGTCTGTTCATATGATGAGACTTGAAGAAGCGGATGAAAAATACCCATGTTATCCATCACTTTGAAAAACTCGAATGAAAGCTGAGAATTTAAGTCACTGCCGCCATCCCTCAGAGATGCGTAAAGTTCCTGAGATTCTTTCCAATTCCAGATTTTTGTTTTTTGCTCCTCGTCAAGTAAGTCCACTTTGCTCAAGATATGCAGCATCGGTATGTTTAATCTGAATCTTGTGGAGGCTGCGAGCATTATCTGAGAAACATAGCCTTCCGGTGTCTTTGTAATACTTGGCTCGAAAAGAAAACCGAGTACTGTTTTATGGGTGTCAAAATTTCCGAGAAGAAACTTTGAAGCCTCCCTGAAAACGAACAACTCAATCTGACCAGGCGTGTCCCAGATAATATAATCACTCTCAAAACTTCTCACCACCTCCATCACATCGTTCATATGAAGAGACAACATATCCGCGGAGACAATCTGTGCACCGTTCGGTCCCAGACCATGCTCGTCCATCACATCTTCGAGAGAGACCCAATCTCTTATGTTTACGTCCGGAGAGTACTCGATATTAGTGGCTCCGGGGTCAAGATTTACGGTAAGAACATCCACTCCGTTGGCTGTTAGCCAATCGGAAAAGACTGACGTGAGCATACTTTTTCCCGAGCCTGCTATTCCCGCAAAAAAAACGGAAAGATTTTTCTTCATATCCTTTCACCTCGTCATGTCCACAGTTCGCGATGTTTGTGATTTCCGAAACTCCCGGATTACTTTTTTGTTTGGAGAATTTGGGAAATATTCCGGATTTTTGTCCCTATCGCAGTCACTTTTTCAAAAAGCATATTCATGGTACTAAGATACCCTCTAAGCATTTTGTTAATAAATGTAAGAGGCAGTGTTGTGAAACTTTCCAACATCTGAACAGGCTTTAAAAAGTTGACAAGAAGAGCGGTCACGATTGACAGAGTGGAATTAAGGGAATTAAGAGTCCCGGCAATCCCGTTAAGCGTAGTCTCGAGGTTTTCAACATTTTCATTTAAGCTCTCCATTCCATTGTTTAACTCGCCAACTCCATTACTTAAGTCCGGTACCGTGCCGGATAAGGGGGTGACTGCAGCCGTAAG
>CAZTFR010000095.1:0-3566 GCA_964612945.1 uncultured Thermoplasmatales archaeon | reverse complement strand
GCATCCCGCTTTAAATGAAAAGCAGGAGGGTTCAATTAATTTTTCAACACCCTAAGTACTATTGTTGTGCTCCCATCATTTATATATGCTCATTTTATTGGGATGTCTGGTTTTCTTCTATGAATCTTGGAATAATTGGTTGTGGCGCCATTGGCACTGATGTTGCACTTGCTGCAGATACCTTCAAAGAAATCTCCCATATTTATCTGTATGATATAAATCCGTCTGCATCAAAAAAGCTCGTTAAAAGGATAAAAAAAGGAACGGTGAAACCTGTTGAAGCGTTTCTGGATGATGTTGATGTTGTCTTTGAAGGAGCATCACAGGATGCTGTGCGTCAATATGCCGAGCAGATTCTTGCTGCAGGAAAAGACTTTTTCCTTATGAGTGTGGGTGTTTTATTTGATGATGATTTTCGTCGGTTATTGGAACGAACCGCCGGGAAAAATCGCTGTAAAATCCATGTTCCCTCTGGTGCGGTGTGTGGTATCGATGGTATTTTGTCTGCAGAAATCGGTGGTTTAAATGAGGTAACACTTGTCACCACTAAGCCACCTGAATCGTTGAATACAACATTAACCAAACGTACTGTTCTATTCGACGGAACCGCTCGTGAGGCAGTAAAAAAATTTCCACAAAATATCAATGTAGCCGCAAGTCTTTCCCTTTCAGGGATGGGCTTTGATAAAACAAAGGTTGAAATCGTTGCAGATCCTGTTGTCACTCGTATCAGCCATAAGATCCTTGCGCATGGAAATTTTGGACGGTTACGTATTGAACTAGAAAATATGCCCAATCCAAATAATCCGGGATCAAGTTATATGGCCTCGCTTTCAGCTATCGCTGCATTACGGCGTCTTATTGAACCCTTGCAGATTGGCGTCTAAAAAGAAAACCATAATATTCTCAATTTTTCTTGTGACCAAAGACTCTTAATCCATCGTTTTATTCTTACTCGTATTCTATGGTTTTTGAAATCAAAGATCGTGCTGCAGCAGGGCGTCTCTGTCGATATAAAACAGCACACGGAACAATCACTACACCGACGCTGCTACCGGTGATCAATCCAAATAAAATGATTATTACCCCAAAGGAAATGAAACAAAACATAGGCGTTCAGAGTGTAATCACCAATTCCTACATTATCAGCAAACATACGGATCTCAAAGAACAAGCACTGGACAAAGGCGTGCATGATTTGATTGATTTTACTGGCCCTATCATGACCGATTCAGGTACCTTTCAAACCTACGTGTATGGTGATCGAAAGATTGATCCCATAGACATTGTCTGTTTTCAACGAGACATTGGAAGCGATATCGGAACGATTCTTGATGTATTTGGAACACCATATCAGACCAAACAACAAGCTGCACAGGGGGTACAGCAAACCATTCAGCGTGCAAAAGAAAGCATATCCCATAAGGGATCGATGCGTCTTGCTGCAACCGTACAAGGATCGGTATACCCAGATCTTCGAAAACAATGCGCCCAAGAGCTTAGTAAACTTCACGCTGATTTCTATCCCATCGGAGGTGTCGTTCCGCTTATGGAAAACCAACGTTACACTGATCTCGTCCATGTTATTATCGCTGCCAAACAGGGACTTGACCCCTCAAAACCTGTTCATCTCTTTGGAGCAGGTCATCCCCTACTCTTTCCCCTCGCAGTCGCCCTGGGATGTGACTTTTTTGATTCCGCCGCATACATCAAATATGCAGAAGATAAACGCCTTATTTTCCCATGGGGAACCGAAAAACTCGACACCCTTACAGAACTTCCCTGTTTCTGCCCTATCTGCACCCAAACAACGGCAAAAGAGCTACAAAAAACAGAGCACATTCAACAAATACGACAGCTTGCCCTCCATAACCTCTACATTAGCATCGCCGAATTGAAAACCATACGGAACGCTATCAAACAAGGATGCCTTTGGGAACTTGTTGAACGACGTGCTACGGCAAATCCATATCTGTCTGCAGCACTGCGAGAACTCAGAAAAAAACAATACAAAAACTGGTTAGAAGAGCAAGAACCAACCAGTAAACCAAAAGCAGTGATGTACACCGGAACTCATACCATACACCGCCCTATTTTCCATCGGCTCCACACACGACTGCTCACCCGTTACCATCCTCGAACACCACATACCCTTCTACTCGAGGAAGCAACCAAACCCTACGGAAAAACATATCATGACGTCATACAAACCTACCAAAACAACTACAGCATACTTGTCCAATCACACTTCGGACCTGTCCCGATCGAACTTGATGAATTGTATCCCATCGCACAATCAGTCAGTTCTCCAATTCCAGATGATGAAACACAAAAGACAGCACTCCGCATCACACAGAATTTTATCAAAACACACAAGCTACAGATTACTCAAAAACCCTCCTCTTCCGCACAAAAAACAACTACTGATGAGCACGATCTGAAAAAATGCAAAGCACTGGCAGACATCCAATTCGGACCTGATGCCTCCAAGTCGTTATTTGGGGGAAAAATAACCATTAACAAATCCAAGAAAACAAAAAAAATCCGCACCATCTACGCGGATAATAGACATCTTCTCTCCCTCAGAGCAACCGATGGACTCTACACACTAAAAATCGAAGGTGCAAAAAGACTCCATACCGGTCAAAAACCACCATCAAACCGCATCATTATAGATGATGACGCAACACCTTTTGTCAAAGAAGGAAAAAGTGTCTTTGCAAAATTTGTTATCGACTGCGATGAAAATCTACGCCCCTACGATGAATGTCTGATTGTTGACAAAAAAGACACACTTCTTGGAGTAGGACGTTCTCTTCTTTCCAAAAACGAAATGAGAGCATTCAACACGGGTGTTGCCGCAAAAACACGAGAAGCAATACAATAAACAATGAAAGAATCTCTAGGATTTTACATCCTAATTTTTAAAAATTTGATACCTATTGTTTAATCTTGAATAAGAAATGAAAAAAGACAACACGGGTTTTGTGCAACCACCATGGGTCTACAGTCCGAAAGAAGTCATGGACTGGATCAATGCAACTCATCCAGATAAAAAAGAGAAAAATAGAACTGTCTTAAAACACCACGAATCTATAAAAGATCTGACTATACATTTTGATCTCGCCGTCGATCATACTACACTGAAAGCAAAAAACATCCTTCAAAAAATTAGAAATATCCTCACCAAAAACCCACAGATACAAGAACAATTTAATACGGTACACATCGCTGCAATTCTACTACGGGCATTTGCAAAAGCAAAGTTTCGAAACGTCGAAACCATCAAACTTGATCATACCATCATTTATAATCATCCAGAGAAGCAAAAGGACATCCATACCATTATTTCACTTTTGGAACCCTATACAATAAAACCAATAAACACTATTGATCTTCAAGTAACACTCAAGGATTTCATCCAATGTACAGCGACCATAAAAATCCAAAAGATACACCGTAAAAAAGAATCGTCAATAAAAATCGTTTTTAAAGGAGAACTTCAAAAATCATTATGGAAACCGAGCGAGAAAACCCAATGCTTTAGCGTTGGGATGAATCGCCCG
>CAZTFR010000094.1:0-3744 GCA_964612945.1 uncultured Thermoplasmatales archaeon | reverse complement strand
CGATTTTGTGGAATGTAATGATTTATCCCCGGAGGTGATAATTACACAAAGCAGCACAGATGCAGTTAATTCTATGAGGTACTCCATTTCTTTTTAAAATACACATAAATTAGGAGATAAAACGAGAGCATACTATAATTATAAAAGAAATCTTCAAAGGGGATGGTGATAAATCGTCCATACCAGAGTTGATCAACTGTACCTCCCCAAATTGCCACAGGATTGTATAAGACAATAGGGATACTGGTGAGCAGATAGTTGAAAATCAGAAAGGCGACAAAGGATACGATGATATACAGCCAATAGTTTCGTGATTGAAGAATAGAGGGCATAAAGGTTGCCGCAACAACAAAGAAAAAGCCACAGGAGAACAGAGCAAGTATGGTATACTCCTGATGATAAAACAAAAGACCTGTAATGAAAAGTATTGCAGCTACCGCATAGTAAACCCATTTTGAAAAGACAATGGATTTCTCTGGGATAAAACATTGAAAATTTTCATAAATAAATATACACGAATAAGGTACCACAACAAAAAACAGAATCTCTTCAATGGGAAGCCCTGCAATTTCAAGACCGACGAGATACGCTTTGTTAAACCACCAATCGCCTCTTGCGGTAACCAAAATATCCCAAAGAATATAGATACCACCAACAATCAAAATAGACATCGCAAGCGGTTTATACCTCTTATAATACGGAAACACCCATTTAAAAGATAACAGAAGAGGAGCTATCAATATCAAAATATCAAGCAACAAATAATTTATCATCAATATCTCCACCCTGCAAACAACAGATACCTGTTTTTCAATGTTACTATACTACGAAATCCAGTTTTCTTCTTACACCTGCAGATAAATAAAATAGATCAAAAAAATAATCGAGACGACAAACAATGATAAAGCTGTTTGAATGGCACGACGGGTAGCAATTTTTTGCTCCAATGGCTTTTTAAGATACACGTAGGTGGAAAACAATGAAGGTAAAAATGAAAACCCAGCAAGAAGCCAAAAGCTAATAACTACAGCATTCCAACCAACAATCGCAAGAACGAGATAATAAATCGTTGCCAGCCAAAAAAGCACACTAATCAAAAGATAGCTACTCTTCCGGCCTCGGCTAACTATGATGTTTTTTTTCCCACCATGAATATCAGCTTCTCTATCCGGTATTTCAAAAATCAAAATGACATTCAACAGATGAAGCGAAAGCGGAACTGCAAAAATCAGAACAGTAAGATCAATTGTTCCAGTAAGAAGCATGTAGCCCCATGCAGTATTCATAATACCTGCAATAAAATGAGGCGCCTCACTCATCCCTCGGTAGGAAAACTTCAGAGGAGGAGCAGAGTAAAACCATGAAAAAAGGCCACCTAACGCAATAACACCGACCGCCCACAACGGGATAAAAGAAATACTTGCGAGAAATACCGTCAATATAAGAGAAGTGATGATAAGACCCACAGCTGACCATTTTGTTACCTTCATAAGTTCAGGGTATTTTTGCAAGACGCCACTTCCTCCAGAGAAACCAAATTGTCGGTTGTATTGATCTGCGTTGAAATCATAATAGTCATTTGCATATGATGCAGAGGCATAGATGAGAAAAATGATGAGAAATCCCAATAAAAATATGCAAAGATCAAACTGGTATCCAAGCGTAAGAGCAAACAAAGAACCAAGCCAAAATGAAGGAAGAACAGCAATGCCGATATGAGCTCGAGTGAGTTTTATCATTTGAATAAGATAAGTACCTATCAAGCTAATTTGCCCCCCATAATAGTATTTGAAAGCATCATCTTATATGAATATTACTTTATATAAATTCTCTTCGCTACTACTGAGAACCCATGTCAGATACCTGCTATGAGGTTTATTGTTAATTTTATCAACAGTGGAAAAAGACGCCATGAACAAGTAAATCACCTTCGCGGTATAGCATAACACCGTTCACTAGTAGAAATCATATACTAAATCCTCCAACGCATTCGATATATAATACTATAGAGGATATGATGCAAAAAATAGTCCAAAGATATCTTTTTTCTCAAAACGTCCTACGATATGTTGGTGATAATAATAAAGAAATTAAACGAAAAATTCCATGAAGATAATTGTGCCCATTATGATTCTGATATTGACAAAAATCAGGGTGAAATCAACAGATATTCAATCATCATCTATTTTTAAGATTCAAGTGCCTGTTGAAACACTGATGGATCAGTGAAACAGGAGAATATCTCCTTTTTCTGAGAGGTAGGATCAATGAAATTGGCAATAACTGTTGTAATAATTTTGGTAATCCACGGTTTCACTTTCCATTCATAGACTACAAAAGGATTTTTTAATATTTGCTCTGCAGTCCAATTATACATATCCGATGCAGTTTTCACCGAAATCAGATACCGCTTAGGGATATATCTGTATCCTTTCTCTGCTTCGTGCTGCCAGTAACAGTATCGAGCAAGTTGTAACTCAACAAATTTTCTAAATGCCTCAGGATTTTCTCGTGTATACTCATAATCAAGTCTTTGGATACCATATCGTTTCATATCGTTTACAGGAAAATAGATACGACCGAACACAAGATCTTCTGAAATGTCTCGTATGAAATTGATATATTGCATCGCACGGCCCAGATACTGTGCACATGGATGTGATTCTTTGGGAAGGCCAAGAATTTGAGCCATGTACAGACCAATTACCTCAGCAGACCCATACATGTAGTGAACGGTTTCACGTATGTGTTCATATCGTTTTTTGGTAAGATCCATCTCCATTGCTTCTAAAAATGCATCTGTCCAAGAAGGATCAAAGTGTTTTTTTTCTGCAAGATCGACAAAGGAGTCGATGACAAGATCTCCTGTTTTTTTTCCGTTTAATGCTTGATAGTATCGTTGTTTAAAGCGATAAAATCCTTGTTTATCTTGTGGCATGGAGTCGACAAAATTATCAGCTCTTCTGACAAATCCATATAATTTGAAAACATCATTTTTTACTCTTGTGGGAAAAAAGAGACTACTGTAGAAGTAGGTTCTACTCCCTTGTTGGAATATAGAATAGAATGTTTTATTGATCATGTTCCCCCAAGAGTTTGGTTTTTATTTTGGCGTTCTTTTATGGTTTCTATTACCTCTTTTGTATGTCCTTGTACTTTTACTTTTCGCCATTGTTGCACTATTCGTCCATCTGGATCGATGAGAAAGGTGCTGCGTTGTACTCCCAAGAACTCTCGTCCATAGAGTTTTTTTGGTTTCCAGACATCGTAATCATTGAGTGCTTGATGGTCAGGGTCACTGAGTAATGTAATTCCAATATCATGTTTTTCTTCAAAACCTTTATGGCTGTCAACACTATCGGGGCTTATACCAACGATTGTTGCATTAAGCTTTGAGAATTCTTTACTACTTTGGGTGAAGTTTTTAGCTTCAAGGGTGCAACCTGGCGTATTATCCTTTGGATAAAAGTATAAAACAACCCATTTGCCTGCAAGGTCTTGTAGGCAAATATGTTTATTGTTTTGGTTTTTTAAACAGAAATTTGGTGCCTTTTCATCGATATGTACCATGTCTGTTATCCTCCATATTTATAATATATTTAAATTTTGTTGTCCATATAGTATCATGTCAATATTTTTCAATACAGTTTACTGCAACTATTATAATATTTTTAAGTTGTATTAATGAATTTAGGGTGTTGAAAAATTAATTGAACCCTCCTGCTTTTCATTTAAAGCGGGATG
>CAZTFR010000093.1:0-3987 GCA_964612945.1 uncultured Thermoplasmatales archaeon | reverse complement strand
AAAAAAAGAGCGAAAATTGAAGATAAAAAAATACTTATTATTGATGATGTTTTCACTACAGGGACTACTCTATACCAAACCTATGAGACGCTTAAAGAGGGATTTCCTAAAAAAGTTTATGGTCTCACTTACGCTAGAGAGGTCTACTCAATTTAAAGTAGCCTCCTCATTCTGATTAAAAACCACTGTGACGTGCCCTACAATTTGAACACCTTCATCCACACAGAGTGACTTCGCTTGGATATTCCCTTTGACGCTTGCCTCACCACGTAGCTCAAGCTTCTCTTGGACAATAATATCCCCTTCGACTTCTCCTTCGATAATCGCTTCGCGCAGATTAAGATTCGCTTTCACTTTTCCTGTAGGACCTACGACGACTTTACCTTGTGACAAAAGTTCTCCCTCAAAAGAACCATCGATACGCAAGAGTCTTTCAAAAGCGAGTTCTCCTCGAAAAGTGACTCCCTCGTGTGCTTGTGGTGAGCATGCTTAACAGTAAAGGAATTGATCGGTTATCTTAGAGGGACAATTTTTAAAGAGAGGTCTCCTCAGAGGCGGCGAGCTCCTTGAGACGATCATAGTAATGCCAGGGAGTCCATAAGTAGGGATTGCGCCGAATCTCTTGGTTGTGCTCTTGGATAGAGATCAGGTACTTCCAGGGATTCACATTATTATAGACGCAAGTCTCTATGATGCTCATCAGGATGTCCGCTATTTTTGCTCCTGTTTCAGTGCGAAAAAAATAGGCATTTTTCCGATTTAACACCGAGCGCTTTATCAATTGTTCGTCATCGTTGTTCGTCAGAACAACTCCTGGAACTCGAAGGAAGAGGGTAAAGGCTTCCCAGTGGTTGTTCAAATAGGCTATGGCTTTGCCAAAACTGCTGTTGGGTTCAACGGATTTGGTCTCCAAAAGATTATTGCAATAGCCCTGCAGTTCTTTCATGATGGGGCCGCTCCTCTCTTGGTGCCATGAAAGACGCTCGAGTGGATCTTTGGGAGCTGTCCGATCGTTCTCAAACAAAAGAGAAAATAATCCAACGATTTTAGTGACTGCTTGTGGCCATACTTCTACAAGATCATAAAATTTCCTACGTGCATGGGCTAGACAATTGCTCAATTGCGTTTCATGATTTTTGGGAATATTTCGAGAAAGGGCGTCGCATTGTTGAATGGGGGGTGGGTATGTATCTGGGCGTTGATCTAGAACAGCATCTAAATTCTCGCCTGCATGTTTTCTTCCTGTGAAAAATAGCCCTATCCTCGCTCCACTTTTCAAAGTGGAAAGAATGGCTGTTGTAAAGACCCCCTTCCGTTTGTCTTCTTCTTTGATCTCAATGTTGAGAATCCGAGCTGTTGTATCGTCATTTTGAATGAGATCTCCTTTTGCAGCTTCTGAACAGAGCATCGCATAGATCGGTTGAGCAGCATTGGCAACATCTTCTGTCATCTCCCAAATTTCCGAGGGTGAGATGGGGGAGCCTAACGCTTCTTGCAATTGCCCTTGACGATAGAAAGGAACACCTCCACGATATTTAAGCAGCGAAACGATCGCTTTGGCCGTGCTATCTGCTCTGGAGCCAAAAACTTTTTTCAAGGGAAGTGTTGCAGTGAATACCTTGCCGCATAAAGAGCATCTAAGTCTTTCAGGTTTGTAAATTTCTACCTGTAGCCAGGGCTGACCTTTGATACGGATCACAGAACCGGGTTTAAGCTGAAAAAGCCTTCCTTTAAGACAATCGGGGCATTGATCTCCTTTCTTGAGGCTTTGATGGGCAACTTTAACGATGTTTGCCTGGGTATAATCAGAGGTTGGTTTATGCCCATGCCCTCCTTTTCCTGAATTTTTCTTCTTTTTTTTCGGCTCCTTCGATTTGGTTTTTCCTCCAGCAACCTTAAGCAGTTTTTCGGCCGTTTCCGTTTTGATCCCAAAAACAGAGCGGAGACGTCGAATTGTTAAGTCCTTCTCTTGTAAAGAGAGATTCATCCATACGATGGCTCTAATCAAATCTCCAAGAATGGGATAATCTTCTTTCTCTAAGCATTCATGCTCGATACGATTGAGAAGAGTTTCAATTTGTTCTGGTGTAAAATCAAGTCGTCCAGGGGTCTGCATGCAAAAATTTTACTTATGTGCACACTTTTTTCCAATCTTTTGCAAAGCCAGCTAATTCAGGATTTCCATTCCAGAGTAAAGTGTAGAGCTCTCTTGCCTCTATATGCTTTTCTGGCCACCAACGAAATTTTCCCTGTGAAAGGCGTTTAGTACATAACCAAAACCCCTGGCCATCATACACCAACATACGTATGGAAGAGCCGCTTCGATTTCGAAAGAGAAATAGAGCTCCTCCAAAAGGATCTACCTTAAGCTTACTTCTGCACAAAGAGGCCAAACCATCGATCCCTTTGCGAAAATCAACAGCTTGAGAGCAGACGAAAATGCGTGTCATATGGGAGAGTGGCAACATATTATTCTCCCATCAGCTGTTGGAGGTAATTCAAACACGCAAGAGAGCCTTGAATTTTTGCTCTGATGCCCTTTTTCGAGACTAATTCGATTACGACTGCTTCCGAGGGAATATTTTGAAGAGGGATCTCATGAAATTCCAGGGGCGTTGTACGCTGTTGAATTTTGCGTTTCAATAATCCGGGATCGATCAGCAAGCAGTGACAGATCTCTTTATGAGAATAGGTTTTGGTCAGTTCGATGACGGCGTCCCATATTTCGGAGGGGAATTTCTTTTTTGTTGCCGGATTTTGGCGTACACGCATTAAAGCGATACGGATTTCTTCGATTTGATTGAGACTCATTTGGGAACTCCTTGTAAAAATGAATTCCCTCTTAAAATGGCCTATTCAATCATTCCTCGTTAAGCACGCTCACCGCAAGGACACCTCTTTCCAGCATAAAAACCTGAGTTTTGGGTTGCTTAGGCAACAAGAAGCATGCCTTTTTCCTCAGCCCGCCAAAGAGAAGGCTTTTTCGGTTGATGGCTATATGCCGCAATGCCACTGAGCATATTCACCAGAAAATTCCAAATGCTTCTATGACGAGAGTGTTCGATTTGAGAGATATTTTTGAGTTGATCGTTCACTGTTTCTATTAAAGAGCGTTTTCTCAGTAAGATTTTGTCTTCTAAGGACATCAGTTTTTGCTTCATGTTTGATCGAATGCTTGTAAATAGCTCCAGACCACGCTTAAAAAGAGATTTTGCCAATTCTGCTGAAATATATCCCTTATCTCCAAACATTTTTCCAACAATCCCCTGTGATAAAGTTTCAACCATAGAGACATCAGCAACATTCCCAGGGGTCAATTGGAAAGCCAATATTTCTCCTTTATCATTGATAATCAAGTGCAATTTAAATCCATAAAACCAGCCAGCTGTCGTTTTCCCTCGCTTTGCTAATCCCTTAAAAACTTTGTTCCGTTGAATCCTTTTTCTGTGGCACACTGCTATCGATGTCGAATCGATAAACGAAATTCCTGTTAGTGTCCCTTTTCTCTCAAGAAGATAGGCAAATAGGGGCACGAATAGCTTTTTCATCAAATGCACAAATCGACTGTAACTGATTAATTTGGGAAAGGCATGTTTTAGATGAGAACACACATAAAAATAAAAATGCTTAAATGTTCTATAGTTTGATTGGTGAAATAAAATGATAATAGTCATCATCTCTGGAGTAGATAATTCGGGTTCCGGTCCATGTTTAGGTTTGTCTGATTTAATGAGATGTTTTGCCCATTCGGCTTTGAAACTCTTCCAGAAATCATCCACAGCACAATATAAAGCAGTTAAGTCTTCCATTTTGACCTCTTCTTGGTGGCATTGGTTTTGCGACAAATGCTTTTATATCAAGTTGAGGTCTTTTTACATCAATTTTTTTTACTTATCTAACTGGTTTACAGAGAAATCAACCCAAAACTCAGGTCAATAGATAATCCGCTTTCTTGTTGTCTTTTGATTTTTTTTGCCCACTCTTGGC
>CAZTFR010000092.1:0-4038 GCA_964612945.1 uncultured Thermoplasmatales archaeon | reverse complement strand
ATCGTGAGATAATATAATATCTTTATCGAGGCAGGTCTCTTGAGTGTTTTGTTCGTACATTGGATTGTCACATCCTGGAGATAAAAACAGAAAAATAACCAGTATACAGAATCTCATCGATCCCCTTCCTTTGTATGTTGTAAATTTGAATAATCCTTTTACCTCACAAGCACCATCCGGTGTGTTGCCATGCTGTCATCTCTCATCAGCCGACAGAAATAGATGCCTGATGAAACATTCTGTCCGTTCGAATCTTTCCCATCCCAAATAACGGAATGGAAACCAACCAGAAATTTCTGTTCAATCAGCGTTGTGACTTTTTGGCCTGCTATGTTATATATAGCTAGTGTCACCAAACCGGCTTTTTCAAGAGAAAAATCAATGGTAGTGATAGGATTGAAGGGATTAGGGTAATTCCCTTGTATGTGAATAGTATTTGGTATATCAGTAGTTGTCTCTACCAAAATTGTCCTATCATCAAAGCTCGACACACCTCCATCCCAAGTCCCGAACCATTTTACATTATCTTTATCAACCGCAATATCCCATACATAATTTCCTGCTAATCCGTCATTAGTGGTAAAAGTTTTCCATGAGGTGCCATCAAAACGAGATACACCACCTCCATTTGTCCCGAACCATTTAATATTATTGTTATCAATTGCTATCGAAGTAACATAATTAATTGGTAGACCATTCTCCTCAGTATAATTTATCCAGGTAGTGCCATCAAAGCTTGACACACCATCGTTTTTCCCAAACCATTTTATGTTATTTTTATCTATTACTATTGCATGCACATATGAACCTGCAAGATCATTTTCATATTTATAGGAGGTCCAAGTTGTTCCATCAAAGCTCGACACACCGCCTACTACCCCAAACCATTTTACATTGTTGTCATCAACGGCAACGGCATCAACATAATTACTTGGTAATCCATTCTCCTCGGTATAGGTTGTCCAATTTGTACCGTCAAAACTTGATACCCCTTTATCTGTAGCAAACCATTTTATGTTGTTTGCATCGATCGCCATTTCACGGATATTTCGATTAGCCAGACCATCCGCTTCCGTATAAAATGTCCAATTGGTGCCGTCGAAACTCGATACCCCTTCACTTGTCTCAAACCATTTTACATTATTGTCATCAATTCTTAAAAGCTCCTCTACTTCAGTATGATCAGCATAAAAAGACCAAGAGGAGCCATCATAAATTGATAGACCATTA
This sequence comes from uncultured Thermoplasmatales archaeon, assembly GCA_964612945.1. Taxonomy (GTDB): domain Archaea; phylum Thermoplasmatota; class E2; order DHVEG-1; family DHVEG-1; genus CAZTFR01. The sequence goes on along the minus strand of CAZTFR010000092.1, from coordinate 2,808 downwards.
ATCGTATCGAAATATTTTACATTATTCCTATCTACTTCTATTGCATTTACAAAATTTCCTGCAAGGCCTTCTTCTGTAGTATAAGGTGTTAATGAAGTGCCGTCGAACTGTTTTACACCATCATCTGTACCAAACCACTTTGAATTATCATCATCCACTGCTATAGCCAAGACTTCAATAGATACAAGTTCATTCTCCTCGGTGTAGGTTTTCCAATTTGTTCCATCAAAACTTGACACTCCCGTATTTGTACTAAACCATTTTACATTATTGTTGTCAATTTCTACTAATTTGACAAAATTTTCAATAAGACCATCCACTTCAGTATATGTTGTCCATGTATTACCATCGAAACTTGATATTCCTCTATTTGTACCAAACCACTTCACATTATTTGCATCGACAGCTATTGAATTGACAATATCACCAGTAAGACCATCCACTTCAGTATATGTTGTCCACGTAGTGCCATCAAAACTTGACACTCCTTCATCTGTCCCGAACCATTTTACATTCTCTGCATCGACAACTATATCATTAACCAGATTATTAATCAATCCATCTTCCTCATCATAAGTGGTCCACGTAGTGCCATCAAAACTTGACACTCCATTTCCAATTGTCCCGAACCATTTTACATTCTCTGCATCGACTGCTATAGAAATAACCGAATTACTTGCAAGACCATCCATTTGTGTAAAATTTGTCCAAGAACTGCCACCGAAACTTGTTACACCACTCCAATGTGTTGCCAACCATTTCACATTATTCTCATCAATTGCTATTGAAAAAACATTATTATTTGTTAATCCATCAGCAGTGGTATATTTTACATATGTTTCATTAATTTTATTCCACCTTACAACTCCTCCGGTCGTGGCACACCAAATATAATCACCCTCTATTGCAATATCTTGTATAGAGTTTGCATTTGTATAGGTTGTCCAAGTTCCTTGTGCAAATGAGGTAGAAGTCAGAAAGACCATAGTAACTATTAGAAACGTGATCATTTTTTTATTGAATTCCATTGTTTTGCCTCATGGATGTTGTCAATGTGTTCCATTGTCATGTATGGTACCCCTGTTAAGAGATATCTCACCCCAGATTTATATTGAAAAACTGATTTGACAAATTATTCCAGAAAAGCTGCTATACTAATATTGAAAGTAAATGAATTCCCATCTATAGATTCAATATTTTCTGGACGTGCTACTTGAAGCTCATAAATACCTTCAGCCATCAAACCGACTGTCTCAGTAAGCATACAACAAAACCCGCCGCCAAAACCATAAAATGTAGCTTCCGCTTTTTCAACAACTGAATCTTTATTAACTTCATAACGCAGCGTATCTTTTGCAAATAGCGCATAAGCGCCAATATATGGATATATAAATCCCTTAATTTCTGATGTCGGTTGCTCTATGAGCGGAAACCACATGAATTGCGGCCCAATCCCCCATACTGTGTTGCTGCTGCTGCCTTGTGACTGTCTATCAAGCTGTAACTTTCCACCAAGAGCAAACCCTTTAAAAACAAAGAAATTAATAGTAGGAGCTATTTTTATCGAGTTTAATCTTTCATTGTTACTTTCATACAAATCTCCTCCTGAACTTGAAAAGGACAAACCGCCAGCGATTAATTTGTTTCCTTGATCAATGGGAGATTTTTGTTCTTGCAAAATAGATTGTTGCGCATTCGAAGTAGTATTAAAAAAGAAAATCGACACCAGAAAAAATACACCAATAAATTTCTTACTTATCATTATTCCTCCAAATGTGACAATATTTCTATCAAAATGAATTGCAGATTATGAACAAATATATTTTATTTCAGCAAAATGGAATTATCCATGTGTAACAATTCATTATATTGTGTATTTTCCATTTTTGTCTTATTTTGCAAGTTTGCATTGTAAACTTCAGCGGAGTTCATAAGATGTTGGTGCGCGTTATTTCTTATGTTTGCTGCTATAATATGGGGTATCAGACCCACACCGAAGATTATCAATCCAGTCCAATCTTCCTCTTTTTTGCTTGATGAAGCCGGAAAATGCCGACCGGTAATTTTTGATGAATTATTCGACAGTGAATAGGTATCAGAGCGTGGATTATTGCTAGCAAAGGTATATACCATACCCATGACATAAAAAAACCATCCAACAACACCGAATGCTCTCGAACGCTTTAATTCATTTTGGTATATTTCATATTCTTCAACAGCCGAGGGGCAGGATGAAATGACATCTTCAAATAAATCGACATGTTCTTTAAAACCATATTTTTTGTTTTGGTAAAGAAAATGAATTTTTTTAAACCAAAATCCAGTCTTCCCAACTGCCAGTGAATCTGAAATTGACTCCTTTTGCTGTAATGTATTAGGGGAATCATCCTGTTGTCTATTTCTGTTCTCCACAACCGGCGCAGAACAACCTATTAAAGGGACTAATAAAATACAGATAATTTTACGGCTAATTTTTATCATAATAATCTCCGTAATTCTTGTTGAAAAACATCCAGTCGATCATAATGTCGTTGTTCAGCATATAAGAAATAGGAAATAGTGTATGTGATCTTTTCAGCCAAGAATTTCTTGGTTGCTATTTCATCAATTATCCAGGCATTAGATTCAGTGGTAAATACACCAGAACTTACTGTTTTCTTCTTTGTTTTATCAATAAATTCACATTTGGCTTTGAGCGATGCCTTACCTATACCAAAACTGATCAAAAACCTTAATAATCTATTCCCCTTATCATATTCTGTTATTCTGCATTTGATCATTAAGGTTTTGTCATTCCCGTTCGTTTTT
>CAZTFR010000091.1:0-4620 GCA_964612945.1 uncultured Thermoplasmatales archaeon | reverse complement strand
GGAGATTGAAAGAGCAAAAAGGTGCTCTTTCAATGTAAATCTGCAAAAGTCTTGTAATAAATTTATGAGAACCTACTTGATCAGAAAATTGTAGCCATTCCGTTTCTCCTTTATATTTATCGTTTTCTGCTTTAAATTTATAAGTCCCTCCACCGATTTGAAATATGGCAAGTCCAGAATTGTTGGTCTTTGGTTTCGATTTTCCTTCAATATATGTTTCGTGAATTCTATCATCGTTATGTAAATTATTTGACATAATTGTGATTTTCATATTGGAGATGGAGTTGTTATTGTTATCAACACAATGAATTGTAATATTTGTTAAATCAGTGTATAAATAAGTCAAATCATCAATTGTATCATTATTCAAATACTCTGCCCAAATATAAGAAGCATTACCTTCTTTCCATTCAAAGAAACCATAATCCTCCCATCCATCTCCTTTAGGTAATGATACATTTGTTGGATCAACAGGAATCCATATGTCATTTATTTTTACCTCATTCCAAAGATGATCTTCAACCCCTATGAAGAAGGATGGCAACACCGAAAAAAAATCACCATCGATCATACCAAAGTCGCAGGAGATCTCAGCAACTTCCCAATACTTATCAAAACAACCGATACCGATCTACACAACCATACAAAACCAGGCGGCGAGGATATTCTTTTCATGAACAACACCGGAGTAGCACTCCGGTTTTACCATGAAATTGAATACTACAATAAACAGACAGGAGAACTCATCTGCGGGGTCAACATCAGTCACATCAAAAACAATGACAATACAACCCTTTTTTTGTACTATAATAATCCTACAAGTCACCCTCAACAAACACCAGAAAAAACCTGTAACTCCTCTTTTGTAGGTGTATGGCATATGAATGACAAAACACCCTCATATATTGTAGACAGCACCATCAATAATCACGATGCATACAAAAAAACAACAAATGCGCCTCAAGAATTTCTTGGAAAGATCGGGAAAGCACAATATTACCAAAGAGAAAATGAGGAATATATACGAACTCCACAAACTATCTCTCTTGACATAACTAAGGATATGACGATGGACGCATGGATAAACCTCGATTACAACGATGCTATCATTCTCTGGAAAGACCTATATTCCCCACGGGGATACCAAATGGGTTTGAGAAATAACAGACTTTATGGATACATAGGCTATGGTCGGGTCTTAATCGCGTAAACTATCAAGGTAACGCGTTTATCTCCTGTGACGGAACACAGTGGAGCCATATCGCGGTTACTGTAAATATTGCAGATACAGATAGCGAAATCAATATGTATGTAGATGGGAGGTATGATACAATGGCCTCATTTCCTGAAAATCAAATTACGGTTTCTGATGTTGATTTATACCTTGGTGGGAATAATGCCAATGTATTCATGCCCAACGGACTCATTGATGAAATACGATTATCCAACGGTCTCGCTCGATCTCCAGAGTGGATTCAAACAAGTTATTGCAATCAAAATGATCCAACCGCTTTTTTAACGATGGGAAATCAAGAGACTGCACCGTAAAAAACAATTGGTATTTACTGTCCTAAGAACACGTGATATGCAAGGAAGGTTGAATAAATATCTGCTTTACTTGTAACTTCAAAAGGGGAGTGCATGGATAAAACACTTGGGCCTAAATCGATCACGTCCATTCCATGTCGGGAGAAGAATTTTGCAACGGTCCCACCGCCGCCTTTATCTACTTTTCCAAGTTCACCAGTTTGCCAGGGAATTTTTTTCTTATTCAGAAGTCTACGGATTTCTCCGACAAACTCTGCCGAGGCGTCATTTGCAGCATATTTTCCTCCATGGCCGGTATATTTGGACATGACCACACCATAACCCAGAGCAGAGGCGTTTTTTAGCTCAAAAACATCTGTATAATTAGGGGTAACGGCGGCATTGACGTCTGCAGAGATTACTTTTGAGTTGAGCATAACTTGATCTACATCGCATTTGGGATCAAGTTTTTTAATGACGGATCGAAGAAAGGTTGTAACCTGTGCAGTTGCTGATCCTTCGCTTCCTATTTCTTCCTTATCAACAAAGAGGGCGAGTGCGGTGTAGGTTGGATTTTTTGTCTGAAGAATTGCCTGCAGGGCGGTGTAGGCACAGGCGCGATCATCCTGTCCGTATCCTCCAATAAGCGATCGGTCTAATCCGATATCACGTGCAGAAAAAGCAGGAACGGCTTCGAGTTCTGCAGAGACAAAATCCTCTTCTATCATGCCATATTCGTTATGGAGATGATCAAGGATTCCTGCTTTTATCTTTTCTTTCATGTTCCCTGTTAGTGGTTTGCTTCCTACAACGACATCTAATACTTCTCCTTTAATGGCTTCATTCATTTTTTTGGTGTCCTGTACCTCATGGGAGAGATGAGGAAGTAAATCAGGTACGGCAAACACAGGATCTTCTGGTTTTTCTCCAATAGTAACCGATACGTGCTTTCCATTTTTTGTAATGATGACGCCATGTAGGGCAAGTGGGATGACTACCCAGTGGAATTTTTTGATGCCGCCATAGTAATGGGTTTCACATAACGCAAGATGACTATCGGTATCTTCAAAGAGAGGTACTTGTTTGAAATCAAGACGCGGAGAATCGATATGGGAGATGATAATGCGAAGTCCCTGCTGGAGAGGTTGTTTTCCAGGGACCATAACCGCTACTGCTTTGTTTTTTTGAACAAGAAATTGTGTGTTGTTTTTCTTTGCTTCATTACAGATATATGCAACAGCTTCTCGTTCGGTTTTTACTGCAGTGAGGTATGCTTTATACTCATCTGAAAAGTCGTAGGCTTTCTTGATCTGCTCTTGTGAAAACTGGCCCCATGCAGATTTTTTTTCATACCTGTATTTGCTTTTTTGTTCGGCCATATCGTCTCCTCTTAAACGTGCATCATCTGGGCTCATAAAAAGCTAACTCACAACTGAAAAAGAGGAAAAAAGAAAAGAAGAAGAAGTACTGCAGGTTTTATCTTCGTCTGATGAAAAACAGTACTGCTATCAAACCAAGTAGTACCGTTAGTATTTCAAACCCTGGTGTGCCATCACCGTTTCCGGTTCCCTCTATTTTTATAAAACCGGTATCTTCTAGAGTTGATTGTTGGTCATCGGTAACGGTAACCGAGTAGTTGTATTTACCGGGATTTGTGTAGGTGTGTGTTGGATTTTGATATTCGTTACCGCTTCCTTCTATGACGGTTCCATCACCGAAGTCCCATTCCCAGGTGTATGGTGGTACACCCGGTGTGAAGGGATCTAGTGTGGCATTGAACTGTACTGGTTTATTGACAAGGGCAAGATTTGTCGCGTAGGACTCTAATCCTTCTAGGATGTTTGGTACGGTGTCAATAAGCCAGACAAATCCTTCATACAGGTCGTCCTCTGTGGCATTAAATATATCTGATATTTTTACACGCATATAAGATACATCTGCTGAGAGATTTCCTTTGGTGTAGCTTTCTTCAGATGATTGTAAGGTGAAGGGAATGGTAAGGATTGCTCCATTGACCGTGAAATCGGTAATGTTTTGGATTTCGTCGTTTCCGTTCAATATGTTGACTTGACACTCATTGTTGACATAGGAGATAAAATAGGTTGTTTCATCGGTGTATACATTGAGGGTGTATTGTACCGTATCAATGTTTAGACTATCTGAAAAATCTCCGCCAGGAAGAGTGGTTTCTGCGATAGATCCTCGATTTTCAATTACTCCGAAGACTTCCATGCTAACTTCTGCATTGGTGCCATCAATAGTGAGCGTGACTTCTTTTATGTCAATATTGTCCACTTCGACGTATTGATTTTCGGTGACAGGTTCTAATTCCTCTTCTCCGACAATGCCATAGTTGAGTACATCGTTATCATCATCGATAATTGATTCTTCCATATCTTGTGCGCTCCCCGTAGAACAGCTGGCAAGAAGCAGGCTACTGAAGAGGAGCAGGGTTAGGGCGATTTTCGCTCGTTTCATAGAGTGATCTCCTTTTGTAATTTGAATTAAATGTTTATTTACAACTGATATATAAACGTTATCATCCTCTTTTTTGACTGTATACTCTTATCGCAATGTACCTGCGCAGGAGATTGTCTCTGATGTTCTCTCCGTAAAAAAAAAAGAAAAGAGCGTTAGCGGAGTTCTTTTTTCAGGGCACCCATAGTTGTAATCAGATCATCAAGGGTGTCTTCTAAGGTGCCCAGTGTTTCATGGATGCTGTCCGTAACGACTGCTCCCTCTGCAGAGGGGCGGATAACACCCTCCTGCTCAAGAGTGCGTAAGGAATAGCGAATCATATGTTGTGGCTGGCCGGTGATCTGTGAAAGTCTGATGATTCCAATAGGACCATGATCCCGCACGGTTTTCAGTACATTAAGATGACGTTTTAACAGACCGATTTCTTTTTCTGCGACACTGGTGATATGCGATTTATTTGAGGGTTCTCCCACCATTAGAACATGCCTCCTGGCTAATTGTTAACATGTAATATGCATGAGGTATTATATAAAAATTACTCTAAAAAAAATAAGAACCAGCGAGGCTGTTGAAAAATTAGCTTGTTTCTTTGGTTTATTGCATTTTAGCATTGAT
>CAZTFR010000090.1:0-5215 GCA_964612945.1 uncultured Thermoplasmatales archaeon | reverse complement strand
TCCCGCTTTAAATGAAAAGCAGGAGGGTTCAATTAATTTTTCAACACCCTAAAAAAAAGGTCGTAGAAGCTTTTTTATAACCCAACAAAATAGGAAACGCCATGAAGTATATACAAGTCAAGGGGAAAAACACCAAACATGATGTCACAATTTTTACTCTCAGCACCTGTGGATGGTGCGAAAAAACAAAAAACCTCCTCAAATCACTTGATGTCTCCTATTTGTATATCGATGTTGACACTCTTGAGGGAAACGAAAAAGATGAGGTCATCAATGAAGTCAAAAAATTCAACACCCGCGGAAGCTATCCGACCATCGTCATCGACAATGGAGATTCTGTTATTATTGGATTTAAAGAACTAGAAATCAAGGAGGCATTGCGATAACTATGTCAGTAAAAAAAGAACTGCAAAAAAAGATGCAGAAAAACGCAGATAAAAATGGATATTATCTCTGCCCTGATGAAGAACTCCTCGATATTCTTCTCGATGGACTTGCCACCAACAAAAAACGATATGGGTATGAATCCTGTCCCTGCCGTGCTGCAAGTGGAAACAAAGTATATGATAATGATATTATCTGTCCCTGTGAATACCGCGATGCGGATGTCGATGAGTACGGCATGTGTTATTGCGGTCTTTTTGTCAGCAAAAAAGTAAACGATAACCCAAAACTCATTGGACCAATACCAGAGCGACGACCCCCTGAAATCCAAGAAGCCGCTATGAATGCATCTTCAAAACAACAAAACAAAGGGAAAAAAGAAAAAGAAGAAATACCACAGGTTTGGAGATGCACAGTCTGTGGATACCTCTGCGCACGGGGCCTGCCACCACCCGTCTGTCCAATCTGTAAAGCAAAAGCTGAACGATTCGAAGAATTCAAATTAAAGGCAGGATGACAAACAGCTTACTCTGTTGAAACTATCTGATTGATACGATTGATGATATGTTTTTTCTGCGAATCAGACAGTTCCTGATCAAGCTTCGGATACAACTGCTCTTCTTCAAAGGATTTATGCTTGAGAATTGCCTGTTTAAACTTAGCAAAATCTACTGAGGTTCCTTTGATAAGATCTCGTCGCATCAAACGAATCTGATTCATCAGCTCATTATGCTCCTTGATTAGCTCTGGAACCATCGCATATCCTTGGATGACATTATCTGGATCATAAGAGGTAAAAATTGCTTTTTCCTCTGTAAAGATATGTTTTTCAAACTCCCATTCAAACACATCAAACTCTTGTAATGCCTCTTTCGGATCTTTCTCTAATATTTTTTCTATCTGAGTGAGATGACAGGCAAGTTTTGCATGATCCTTAATCATAAGTTCAAGAATTGTTGTCGATTTCATACGTTCACAAAACCCCAAAATAGGATTTGTTTCTGCCAATGAACAAATGACAATTTATAAAACTACGTATTACCCAATAAATTTTTTTGATGGGGGAGACGAAAGGTCTTTTAAGATAACCACCTTTTGCACCCGCAAGATTGTTTGGCACTATGAATTTATTTATCACCACCTTTGAGGCGGTCATTGTTCTCTTAGGAATCGGGCTTATTGGGTTTTGGATTATTCACCGAAAAGTACTCCCTCAGCAAGCTTTGGGAGTGCTTAGCCCGCTTGCACTGGAAATCGCTCTTCCGAGTCTTGTCTTTGTCAACATTTATGAAGATTTCACACCGACGACTCTTTCAGATTGGTGGCAGCTGCCGTTGTGGTGGTTTTTTTTTATGATAATTGCTGCAGTACTTACGTTTTTCTTACGTTATGTATCACAAAAAGAAACCCGCCAAGAGTTTGCCATCTCCTTGTTCTATCAGAATGCGATCTTTTTTCCCCTGGCAATTATTGCGGCGATGTATCCCGAAAGACCACAATATCTGGTATATCTTTTTTTATTTACCATGTTTTATCCTGCGTTTTTTTTCAACACCTATTTCTTGTTTTTTAGAAAAAAACTTCGTGAGATCAACTGGCGGCGTCTTTTCAATTTGGTTCTCATCGCAACCATTGTAGCACTTGTGATTGTCTTTGTTGGAATGCAGGAGTTTATCCCTGATTTTGCTATCTCAATTCTTGCTCTTCTTGGAGGGATGACAATCCCCCTAATCATGCTTCTCATCGGTGGAAATATTTATCTTGATTTTCAGAAAAAGGGAACTATTTATACTGGTGAGCTGGTGAAGTTTGTGATTATAAAAAATGTAGTGTTTCCCCTTATTTTTTTAGCGATTTTAGTTGTGTTGCGGCCTGTGTTTCATATTGCCTTGATTTTGATGCTTCAGGCAGCAGTTCCACCAGTAACTGCAGTGCCTTTATTTACACAGCGAGCAGGTGGAAATCATGCCATTGTGAATCAGTTTATTGTAGCAAGCTTTGGTAGTTCTCTTATCACGATACCCGTGATGATGATGCTGTTTGGACAGTTTTTTTCTCTGTAAATGCGGTGTTATTCGTTATCGACGCAGTGTTCGCACATTAAAGGGTAGAGTCCTTTTTTCATTAAAATCTTGCAGATACGGCAGGTTTCTGGGACCACCGCGGGATGTTCCTCTTGGATGATGCGTTCTGCTGATTTGTTGATTTCTTGCAGAATTTCAGGATCGATGATTTTGATCTTTCCTCGTTTATTGGAGAGATATTGACAGATAGCAGCAGGTGTCACCCCCAGTTTTTGCGCTGTTTGCTTTTGATTAAGACCATGATTTGTGATCATGCTCTCTGCGATTTCCTTACGGATGACAGGTAGTCCATTCCACATCATAAATTCGCAGGGGGTTCGTTTCATAGTGAGATATCAATATTATCCTACTTATAATTAACGGTCGTTAATGACATGCTAAACACATAACACATTCAGGCCGATTTTTTACGTCTTATAAAAAAATATCACTCTATCTTAAAACTCCTTTTTTCATGAAAAAGTATAAATACCACATTAACAATTGTTAACATTAGAACGTGGGAACGAAATACGAAGAAACCAAACAGTACTTAAAAAAAAACACCACACTGAAAAAAACACACCAAAAAAAAGGGAGACATCAAAAAAACAGATGAAGGAAAAAAAAATTTTTTCCGCATCCCATCCATTCCTCCTCTCCTCACCAGGATTAAAAAAACCTTCATCATAACCATCCAACCGTCTCCCTTCCTCCCACTCTCCTTATCATCCAAATATTTTAATCGCATCAAAACACATCCTATCCACCATCAAAGGAACACACCTATGCACCACCTCATCACCGAAATTAACAACCTTAAACAAACAGTAATTCAAGACCATATACACAAAAAAATATACGAATTTTCCACATACAAAAACGCAACCAACCACCAACTCTTCCAAGAACTCTGCTTCTGCATCCTTGTCGCTAACTACAAACCCGAACGCGTCCTTGCAATACAACAAAGCATCGGAGACTGCTTCTGCACAGCAACAACAGAAGAACTGCAACAACAGTTCAAACAACATCACTACCGATTCCCCAACATCCGAGCGTGCTACATCACCAGATCTCAAAAACACCTCAACACACTCAAAGAAACCATCACCAAACACAAAGGAGAACAACGACGACAATGGCTCATCGAAAACATCAAAGGAATCGGCATGAAAGAAGCCAGTCACTTCCTTCGAAACATAGGATATGACAACTACGCCATCATCGACACACACATCCTTGATCTTCTCAGCAGACACAAACTCATTACCAAACCAAAAACACTCACACCAAAACGATACCTAAAAATTGAAAAAACTCTCAAAATACTTGCAGAAAAAACTCAACTCACTCTTGCAGAACTCGACCTCTACCTTTTCTACATCGAAACGGGGAAAATATTGAAATAAAAAACCACATTATAGCACGTGCAATATAATGGCAAAAAACGACCCCCTCTGTCCCATCTGCGGTATGAAAGGAACAATACCCGGACATGGAAAACAATTCTGCTCAGAGCACTGCAAACAAAAATATGAACAAGAACACAACCTTAAAACAGAAGAACCCTGCCCGTCGTGCGCGGTGAAACCAAAAAAATGGTACCACGAACGACTCTACATTATCACCCTCAGCGTCATCGTCCTTCTTGCACTCGCACAACTCATCCCAGAGCTTCAACCATTCTATGATGCATTCATCGACTACCTCATGCTCATCTATTGGGCAATCATTCTCGGCTTTCTCATCGGAGGCATCATCGACTACTTTATACCAAGACAATACATCGAAAAATATTTATCACGACACCAAAAACGAACCATCCTCTACTCAATAATATTTGGCTTTCTCATGAGTGCCTGCTCACATGGAATTCTTGCCATCTCCATTGCACTCTACAAAAAAGGAGCAAGCACCTCCTCTGTTGTCGCATTTCTGCTTGCCTCACCCTGGGCAAATCTTCCCATTACCGTCCTTTTGTTTGGATTTTTCGGCATCAACGCTCTATATATCATTTTGTCAGCACTTCTCATTGCATCCACCACCGGTATCATCTACCAACAACTCGAACGAAAAGGAATGGTTGAATGTCATGCCTGCACCATGGGCGAAGACACTGCAGTACTCACTGATTTTTCAATTAAAAAAGACATCAAGAAACGATGGAACAACTACGAATTCACCAAACAAAATCTTCTCAATGGATTCATCGGCACCATCAAAGGATCCTGGTCTCTAACAAAGATGGTGATGTGGTGGCTACTCATCGGCATGCTCATGGCCGCCTTCGCACGAGCCTACATCCCACAAGAACTCTTCGTAACATACATGGGACCCACCATCATCGGCTTGCTTGTTACCCTGGCTTTTGCAACCATCATCGAAGTCTGCTCAGAAGGGAGCTCACCACTTGCCTTTGAAATCTTCAATCAAACCGGAGCCTTTGGAAACAGCTTTGTTTTTCTACTGAGTGGTGTAGCTACAGATTATACTGAAATCGGATTGATATGGCACAATATTGGAAGAAGGGCAGCAATATGGCTACCAATTATAACTGTGCCTCAAGTGTTAATTCTAGGTTATTTTTTCAATGTGCTCTTATAAAATTTTATATAAATTATGACCTACTTTCCGGATTAATTTATTCTTTTTCCAACATCGTATAGCCTTGTTTGCCTGTTGTGACGATCTACCAAAATTTCTTATTGATTGGTGAAATAGGAGGGCTTCGCCCCCTATAACCCCCTTCCGCCTTCGCTTCCTCG
>CAZTFR010000089.1:0-5293 GCA_964612945.1 uncultured Thermoplasmatales archaeon | reverse complement strand
GCTACTGTTGCAGCAAGCAGAAAATTGCTTACCTGCATTTGGCATATGCTCATGATGGATGAAACATTTAAGTACGACAACGACAATTAGAGATTTGAAGTGTTTTCATAGGTATCTCACTCATCTCTTTTCGTTGGGACATTATCATTTCTTTAAATTCCAATGCATCTGAGATTACCTTATGTACATCGTTAGCTTGAATTACTACAAGATCGCCGACTCCGGCCATTGAAAGGGCTTTATATGTTGCCTCCCGCTCGTCTATGATTATACAATGATTTTTCTTGGCAAATCCGGTTGATAGAATGCCTTCCTCAACAAGTTTTGCCGTTTCTCCAATTGGTCTTTTCCTAGTGTCACTGTCATTAATGATAATATAATCATATATTCCCGCCAGCGTTTTTCCAAACAACCTAATATCTTCATCTCTCCTGTTGCCTGTTCCACTGTTAACACTTATTTTTCTCCCTTTTGATATTGCAGGTAAAACCTTTGCAAGGGCTTCAAGTGCGTGTGGATTGTGCCCATAATCAATAATTACTTTGAAACTACCAACATCAAGGATGTTCATCCTTCCAGGTAATTGCCCAATGGTCGTATTGAAGGTAACAAGACCTGCTCGAATGTCTTTGGGGTTTATCCCAAGAGCATAGGTTGCCGCGGTAGCAGCAAGAGCATTTTCGATATTGAAAAATGCTTTCCCCTCAATTGTCATTGGGATATCAACAACATTAGCCACCCGGGAATCCAATGGACCTTGTTTTATTACAATAATCCCGTCTTCATCTAATGTTACAACAATACCGCCCTCCTCCAGATGCTTATCAAATGCTGGATTATTACGGTCAGTGGAAAATAGAATTATATTACATTTCAAATCCTTTATTTTATTCAAAATATGAGAGTAATCAGCATTCAGTACCGCATATCCATCCTTTTTTACAGATTCAACAACAACACCCTTTAGTTCTGCAAGTTCTCCGATGGTTTTTATTCCACCGTCTCCCAGATGATCGTTTGAAATATTGAGAAATACTCCAACATCGCATTCCTCAAATCCTAGGCCTCTGCGAATGATGCCCCCTCTTGCTACTTCCAAAACAACATGATCGACAGTAGACTCTTTTAATATCGTCTTTGCTCCATCTGGTCCAGAATAATCCCCCGCAAGAATAGTTTGGTTCTCAACGATTATTCCCTCCGTACATGCTGTTCCAACCACTTTTCCACAGTATTTAAGAATGTGTGAAATCAGGCTGACTGTCGTAGTTTTTCCATTAGTTCCAGTAACAGCAATGATTGGTAATGTATATTTTGAACCCGGGGGAAAGAGCATGTCAATTAAAGGCTTTGATACCATTCTCGGTATTCCTATAAAGGGTTTGAGATGCATTCTAAAACCAGGTGCAGCGTTCACTTCGACAACACCGCCCCTCTCGTTTGTTAGTGCTTTTCGTAGGTCTTTGGCCACGATATCGATTCCAATGATGTTGAGATTTATTATTTGAGATATTCTCTCAGCCATTGCTCTTATCATTGGATGAACCTCATCAGTTACATCGACTGCAATTCCACCCATACTAAGATTTGCTGTAGATTTTAAAAATAATTTTTCTCCTTTTTCAAGGACTGACTCTGGTTTAAGCCCTTTTTGTTTAAGGAGTCTCATGGACATATTATCAATTTCAAGTTTTGTTAATATCTTCTCGTGTCCAATCCCTCTTTGTGGATCTTTATTGACCTTGTCAATGAGCTCTTTAATCGTTGATTTGTTATTTCCTATTAATGGAGTGGGTTCACGTCTGGCCGCTGCTATGAATTTGTTGTTGATAACTAGTATTCTGTGATCGTAACCTTCGAGGAATTTTTCGATTATCACAGCATCATGGATCTTTTTTGAATTCGTAAAAGCAATCTTCAGATCCTTTGGATTAGTAATGTTTACTGTTATTCCACGTCCATGATTTCCTACCAATGGTTTTACCACTACAGGGTAGCCAATTTTATTTACCAGCTTCAATGCCTTCTTGATGGTTCGAACGATATGCCCATCAGGAACTGGTATTCCCTCGTTTCTGAGTAACTCTTTTGTAAGCATCTTATCATCTGCTATCTCAACTCCAATAGCAGAGGTGTTGTCGCACATCGCTGCCTGAATTCTCCTTTGATGAACCCCATAACCCAGCTGTACGTAGCTTTCGGAATTTAATCTTATAAAAGGGATGCCTCTTTTTTTTGCCTCATCTACTATAGACTGAGTTGTAGGACCTAAGAGATACCTATCACGTATCTTTTTTAATTCAAGAATATCGCTCTGGATATCGTAGTCTTTACCTTTGAAAAGCGATTCTACGATTTTTACAGCGATCTCGCCTACTTTTAAACCTACTGTCTCATCTCTATATCTATAGATTACATGATAGATGCCTTCTTTATCAGTATCTAACGTCTTTCCATAGCCAACCTCGAGATTTACTATACATTGAAGTTCAATAGCCACGTGTTCCACAATATGTCCAGCCCATGTTCCCGCCTCCACACGCTCAAGAAAGCCCCCTTCATAACCTTTAGAACACCTATGTTCCTTTAAAGTTGGGATAAGACTCACAATTCTTTTTTTAAAACCCGGGACTTTGTCTGAAGGCAGGGTTTCGAATTCACCGATATCAAGCTCCATATATATCACGGGATACCGGCTATACATGTTCGGCCCCCTAAGTGCACGTAACTCCAGGATTTTAATATGTAACACCTTCCATTTCAGAAGGAGTTATAAATTTCTTTGTCAATAAATTATATCCATGGCCTTTTGCAAGGGTATGCACACACACATTTTCAACTGCTATGGCTTCCCCTAATTGAATATCAGAAATATTTGTATATTTAATATGTTGTCCGTCAAAGATAACGGTAAGTCCGGTTCCTATTGACTCAAGTAGATGACCCTGGCGAATTATCACTCCAGTATCCTCTCCAAGACCTAATCCAATAGTTCCCGGATTGGTAGTTACGATATCCATTAACCTGCTGAATCTCCCCCGTTGAATAAAATGACTGTCTATTACAACATTTTTAACCAGACCTATACCTGACGTGAGCTGCACCTTACCTTTACATAAGGCTTCGCAAACTTTCCCTTCATAAATCATGGTTTCTGACATAGCTGATGCCCCGGCACTTGTCCCGGCAATAACACATTTTTCATTAAAATAGCGTGATTTAACAGTTTCCAAAACAGGCGTACCTCCAAGGATACTGGTTATTCTTAGTTGATCTCCACCTGTGAAAAAGATGACATCTGCATTCTTGAGTCGTTCTACATATTCAGAATTACCCGTCTGTTCTCTTGTTCTGATGTCCATGAGTCTAACGTTCTTTACACTGATTTTTTCAAAGGCTGCAATATAGTTTATACCAGTTTCTTTTGGCATGTTGCTTGCAGTAGTAACTAACTCTATATATGGCTCTTTTTTATTAGTTAACGAAACGGTTTGTTTTAGAACATTCAAATCCTTTTCTTTATCTTCATTACCTCCAATCGCTACCAATATGCTTTGGATTTTTTTAAGGTTTGAATCTGAATTTTTCAAATAACCTTCAGGCATGAATACATATAAGAGATTGTTGTTTATAATATTATTAGTTGGCGTATAAAAACAAAATACAAATCCTGGGAGATTTTATATGCAATAACTGAACAAAATGTATTTTAATTTGAAGTTTTCCAGAATTTTACATTTGTTACTTTTAGGCCTTGTTCAGACTCTTCCATCGTATATTCGACAGGATCACCTACATTGAGAAGTGCTCCTTTGATCAATGCAGTTGAGCTAATAACTTAACTTCGCCACTTTGATCCTTTTTACCACTAAGAAATCGGCATAATCTAATTTGACAGTTGGGGTTTTACCACCTTAAATTCAGTGTTTTATCCCGGTATTTCCACACAAAATCACCAAACAACTCCAATATTTCTGGTGAAACATTACTTAAAACAGTGAATCTGAACCTATTTTTTGGATAAACATAGGTAAGTGTCAAATTAATCAGATGTTTTTTGAGGAGTTTCACATTCCTCACAGGAGAAATTTTGTTGAAAATATGTGTCAAATTAATGAGGAGATTTGCAAGGAAACTGATGAAAAATATGCCGATGACACTTCATTTATTCCAATGTCTGAGATGGCGGAGTTCTATTCCTTCTTTGAGTGCTCTGAAAAACTTCTCTGCTTTATCTCTCTGTTTGTATAGTTTTAGTATCTTCCATGGGTCCATATCAACACTGCTTTCAAGGATAAAAAACCCTTCAACACCAGTGATATATGGATTCTCAATGCTAGTGAGTGTTTTCTGAAGATTGGGCCGTAGTGTCACCCTTCATTGTTCTGAGGGGAGCGCTTGATGTTTTCGTTTCTTTAGAACTTTGTTCACTTTCTCCTTTTGTCGTTCAAACTTTCGATCCTTGGCTTTTAGCTGATCCAAGTAAAGCTCAGGGCAGAAATAAATGTATGATATCTTTTCATCCTCTTTTCTCTTAACACAGGAATAATGACGGTTATTCACCTTCATATGTGTAATGTCATCTTTCTCCAGATGAGTGTTGAAGAAATTGATGTATTTTTTATACGGTCCAACTTTCTTTGCCCTGAGGGTGAGATAATGATATTTTAGACCTCTTATACTCTGTCTGTTCTTCTTTGTATTTGCACCAGTATCAAATATCAGAATGGAGCCCTTCGGGAGTACCTTTGAAACAATTTTTATCATCAGTTTCATGTGTTTCTTATCCTGTACATTTCCTTTCTGAATTGTTATTGCTGATGGAATACCAGTCAACCCGGTACTTATGCCAAATGTTATCTGCAGTTTACCGGGTAGTTTATCTCTTGAATATTCAAAATGTGCAAGTTCCGATTTTGTTCCTTCGAAATAGGTGGAAGAGAAATCAATAATCTGTTTCTTATCGACCAGTTTGTATTTTTTGATCAACTGTTGATATTACTTAGGACTATCGGGAAACTTTTACCAATCCTTTCAAGTGTTCTGTACATAGATCTATCGGATGGAACATCTTTCATCCTCAGTTGCTGCATAAACTCTAAAGGATAGGTGTTATTCATTTGATTGATGGATACAGAATGAGTGAGTTTGTTACAGGTCAGCAGCTTAGTCAAAGGGATGAAATCTTTTGCTTTTCCTTTAACATCATAGAAAAGACTGTGGAAAAGACCAAAATGATTTTCAACCTTTTTGAGCATTACAATTGCGCCTAATGGTATTGTTATATTGGAAT
>CAZTFR010000088.1:0-5757 GCA_964612945.1 uncultured Thermoplasmatales archaeon | reverse complement strand
CAGGCTACTCAACCCGACTGCGCGCGCCGGCTGTGATCAGGCCTTCGGCCTGCTCCCACCCGACGTGCTCGCGGGTTAGCGCCGCGCATTATATGTCAAACCCAAATACTTTAATAAAAAGGGAAAGAGAATGTCTGAAACAAAAAAATTAAACCTTTTTATAAGCTATTCTCACGATGACGAAGGACATGTCGATAATTTTATAAAACATATAGCCCCATTCAAAACAAATGGATTAATAAAAGACTGGTATGATCGAAAAATTATCGCCGGCAAAGACTTTCAAGACCATATAGACAATAAACTTGAAGACGCAGATATTATTTGTCTTTTTATATCTGCGAATTTCTTAAACTCAGAGGCATGCCTAAAAGAAAAAACTGAGGCCTTTAAGTTACTGAAAAAGAATGGCATATCCATTGTACCAATTATATTAGCACCATGTGGCTGGTTGGATGATAGTGATCTTAAACGCCCTTTAGCATTGCCCACAGATGGTAAACCAATTTCAGAATTTTTAAATCCAGATGCCGCCTGGAATAATGTTTATAATGGACTAAAAATGGTAGTAAACAATGAATTAAAATTGAAAAATATTAAAATAACCGAAACTTTTTTAGAGTTTCTTCAAAGCACAGATTTACTGTCAAGAGCACATTCTCAAAAAGAGAAGGTTTTATTGGATGACATCTTTGTCTCTCCCGAACTTTCAAAATTTGATGACTTAATGGAATACGAGAAAAAAATAAAAAGCGAGGAGCTGATTAAAAATCTCTGTGACTATCAAAAAGTTATTATTGCCGGAGAAAATCAATCAGGTAAAACCACCTTATGTAAAATATTTTATTTAGAATTGAGAAATAAAAATTTTATCCCTGTGTATGTGTACGATAAAAGCAATTTATATCATGGTATAATAGAAAATAGAATAGAGAGAGCATATGAAGATCAATATGAATCACCAATACCATTTAAAGAAATTGACAAAGAAAGAATAGTCCCAATAATAGATGACTTCCATTTTGCAATTAATAAGGAAAAGCATATATCCAGCTTAGCAGTGTATTGCAATCAAATTATTATAGTTGATGACATTTTTAATCTAAACTTCAGAGATGAAAAACTGATTAGGCCATTTACATACTTTAAAATTGAAGAGCTTAATCCAGTGCTCAGAAATGAAGTGATTAGTAAATGGGCTCATTTATCGGATAAAAGCGATTATATTAGTAACGGTCAAAACTCAATATACAAAATAATTGATCAAAAAACAGAACTAATCAACGCGACGCTGGGTAAAATATTCGGAAAAGGAATTATGCCTGCCTACCCTTTTTTCCTGCTGTCTATCATTAGCACCTATGAAACCTTCTCAAAACCGCTTGATCAGGAGATTACATCGCAAGGATACTGCTATCAAGCTTTTATTTATATGTACTTGAGAAAACAAGGTGTAAAAAATGACGATATTGATACTTATATTAATTTTCTTAAAGAGTTTTCTTTTCTATTTTTTTCGAAAAGTAAGACCGAAATATCACTTGCCGAGTTCGGATTATTTCTTGAACAATATCTCGAAAAATATAATTTGCCGATCCCGCAAGAGATATTGTTAGAAAAATTAAGAAAATCAAATATTATAATGATAGATAATTTTAATAATTACCGCTTTTGCTATAAATATCTTTATTTCTTTTTCGTTGCAAACTATTTGGCTGAAAATATGGAGGCTAATCAGAATACAATTGCCGATATCATTGGTAATTTGCATAAAGATGAGAACGCCTATGTCGCAGTTTTTGTGGCCCACCATTCCAAAAATGAAAATATTTTAGATGAAATTCTCCTCAATGCCTATTGTCTATTTGATAAATATAGCCCTGCAAAATTGAGTGTTGAAGAAGTTAGCTTTTTTAACAAGCAAGTAGATCATATAGTTCAGGCTGCTTTGCCCTCACCGAAAGAAACACCAGAAGTGGAAAGGAACAGGCGTTTATCTGCTCAAAAGGAGCATGAGGAGGATAATTCCTCAATTGATACTGAAGAGGATAACAATGAATATAATGAGTTAGTTAAAGAATTGCGACGCAGCATAAAAACCGTAGAAGTCATTGGTTCAATTATAAAAAATCGTGCTGGTTCTTTAGATAAGGAAAAGCTTAAATTAATGTTTGAAGAGGCAATGAATGTTCATTTGCGAATATTAACTTCTTTTTTTGAATTAATTAAGACTGAAAAAGAACAAAAGGAACTAATCCGTTTTATTTCTGAAAGATTACAAAAGATTATTGAGAAAGCAGCAGAGGAGCAGAAAAGCAAAGACAAAAAAGAAAGAGACATTTCAAAAGCCAAATTAGAAAAGATATCTGAAACCATTTTTTGGAATTTAAATTTTTTCACGGTTTATGGTTTAATTAACAAAATAATAACGTCTCTAGGATCTGACAAACTGACCCAAATAGTTGAGGATGTCTGCGACAATAAAAACACACCCGCTACATATGTGGTGAAGCACGGAATTTTGATGTGGTATAATAAAAATTTACAAGTCGATACCATAGGCAAACAAATTGGTGATCAAACTTTTTCAACTATAGCCAAAAAAATTATGACATTTTTAATTGTTGATCATTGTTCTATGCACAAAATTGATTATCGAGAAAGACAAAAAATAGAACACAAATTCAACATTTCATCAAAAGAGCTACTTTCCTGTCAAAAAGGTTAATAGCTTCACACATAGCATATAACCCCGCTGCTCCAGGGGACAGCAAAAAGCGCGCCGCCCCTGAGCAGCCCGTTGTGCAATACAAGGTGAGAAAAATACACGGAGATAAAAAATGGCAATTGATAATGAACTTGAATCCTTAGAAGAGAAGCTTCAGGAAACAGACGATTTTGATGAAACTCCTCCATCGGATATTGTCGCTTTTAATGAGTTACGGTCTTGCGCAGACCTATTAAGAATGCATGAGGCCGGGCAATTAAATATACAACCAGATTTTCAGCGTGATGTTGTTTGGTCAAATCCTATGCAAACTCGCTTTGTTGACTCTCTTGTCAAGCAATTACCGATTCCAAGCATGTGTATAAGCTTGGATTACAAAACGCAAGAACGGCTAGTGATTGATGGGTTGCAAAGAATTTCTAGCATCTTATTTTTTTTGTCCGATAAAAAAGAATGGAAATTGTCAAAACTGGAAGATATAGATCAAAAAATATCAGGTAAAATTAACTTCCAAATAAGAAAAAAATATTCAGGCATTATCGATAAAGTGGAGAATACTACAATCCCCATCACAGTATTGCGGTGTGACTACGCCAAAAAAAGTCACATGGCATATTTGTTCACTATTTTTCACAGACTTAATACCGGCGGAAACAAGTTAACAAATCAAGAAATTAGAAATTGCATTTACAGCGGTACTTTCAATGACACATTAAGGCAGTTAGCTCTCTATGATAACTTCAGGAGACTTTTTTCCTTAGAAGAGGGCAAAACATATCGTTTCGCATATGAAGAGTTAATTTTAAGATTTTTTGCATTTTCTGATGTTTTTGAGACCTATAAGGGGAAATTAGCAAAGTTTCTTAATGATTACATGGAAAAAAATAGATTCATCGACAATGATAAGAAAGCCAATTATGAGCAAGAGTTTAAAGATGTCATCGACTTGATTTACATTAAAATTTGCGGGCATGAAGCACTTGATAAAATTAGCAAAGCAACTTCTGAAGCTCTTTATGTAGGAGTATACCGCAATTATGACAACTTAAAAAATGAAAGTGATCCCGAATTGCGGGAGAGGTTTGAGGCTTTAAGAAATGATAATTTGTTTTCTGTAGATTCATTAAAAGGAGGATTGTCCAGTAAAGAAGGTGTTTTGGCAAGAATGAATAAATCTATAGAAATTTTTTCATGAAGCGTTTGTAATGATTGCACTTTCATACATAACCAGTTCCCTAAAAGAGCTTGAAAAGCTATACAATAGCGCTCCAAGTAAAAAGAAAGCTATATATTATTCAAAGCTTGCGACATTGGAACTTTGTGGGTGGGTGGAAGATACAGTTGATGATATTATTATTAG
The DNA here is from genome assembly GCA_964612945.1 of uncultured Thermoplasmatales archaeon. Lineage (GTDB taxonomy): Archaea > Thermoplasmatota > E2 > DHVEG-1 > DHVEG-1 > CAZTFR01. Next base: position 1,669 of record CAZTFR010000088.1, on the reverse strand, counting down.
ACATGCTAACAGAAATCTTTTCGAACCCTCAAATAAAAAATATATAAAAAAAGATATTGTAAAAAGAACCAATGGCTTTCAATACGAATATCACATACGCCCTATGTTGATCTCGGTTATGGGAATAATTGCTCTCGAAAAATTGGAAAAAAAGTTCGAGAAAAACAGTAGAATAACAATATTAAAAACATCTTTACAGAATTTGCGAGATTCAAGAAATAAAGCCGCACATACACACCTTAAGGGTGCTTCCAATATTTATGATGCACCATCAGTAATGTTAAATGAATTCAACAAAATAAAGATAGTCCTTCGTGAAATAGATAATGAGTTGAGGTCTCTTTAAATATGGCGAAATTGCACAACAGGTCTAATTCAGCCGACGCAAAAAGCCGCGCGGCTGATTAGCGGCGTTAAGCCTAAAAATAACAAGAACGCAGACACAAGGAAGAATGGCAACAAACAAAAACCAGCATTTTGTCCCAAGGTGTTACCTCAAAGCGTTTTCGAAAGATGGCGAAGGCTTGGCTTTGAATCTGTATAACATCGACCGGAGAAGGTTAATTCAGAATGCGCCACTAAAGCATCAATGTTCAAAAGATTACTTTTACGGAGAAGATCACAAACTAGAGAATGCGATTCAATTTATAGAGGGAACATACGGAACCGCTATCAAAGAGATCTTTTCTTCAGGATATAAGTTTACTGAGAATCATAAGCAGTTTTTGAAATTGTTTTGGTTGATGCAGTATCTACGGACAGAGTCCGCATCTCGAAGGCAAGTAGAAATGTTCGAGGGTGTGAGGTCTACTGTTGGTGGTATGCCAGAGGAATTCGTGCCCAGTATTAAAGAAGCCGTTCTCCAGGCGATGTATGTTTTTGCAACAGAGATGAATGTTGTTAGTGATTTGAAAGCATGCCTAATTAAGAACAAATCAAAAGTCCCATTTATAACCTCCGATGATCCAGCAATAATGGCAAATCGTTGGCACCAATTAGATGATCGCACAAGAGGGATGGGTTTTGGTTTGGGAGCGTCTGGATTATTAGGTTTATTACCTCTTTCGGAAGACATCTTGTTTTTGGCTTATGATGGTGATGTGTACAGTATTCCCAATAGAGAAGGCTGGGCAATATGTAAAAACGATTCAGATGTTAGGGCATTTAACCAGTTCCAATTTTTTAATTGCAGAGCAAACATTTTTGTTCGTAATGCTGAGTGCGCAAATGAAGTTGCTTCTTCGCTCGGAGAAGCGTTACCTCATCGCCCAACAGCAAGGCATAAAATAAACTACGCGGTATTAGATTCTACGAATGTGGATTATAAAAAGTATGTTGTTGTTACACCTAATGAAGCAGGCAATCATACTGAAGCACTGATCCATATGCAGCAAATATTCCCAGTTCCGCCATGCTGGCCATCTCAAATCAAGTGGCGATCAAAAGGCGCCGTATATACAAATGGGACAGGGGTTGGTTATATTAGAAAGTATCAAGCGCTTGAACGACAGAGTCATAGAGACTTTTGGAGGGAGCCAGCAAAAATTAAACGCAAGGCTTAACAATGCCGTTAACTCGGACGCATTTTTCGTTCGCTGCGCTCACTGCAAACGCGCCGGTTACGGCTGACGTTCCCGGCGACTGCGTCGCCGGGAATGCGCGGCGCTAA
>CAZTFR010000087.1:0-6016 GCA_964612945.1 uncultured Thermoplasmatales archaeon | reverse complement strand
TGCGACAAAAAAATAATATCGTTTATCTGGAGAAAAAGAGACGGCCTTTCATCTGATGGTAGTAGAACTCTTTTTTCACGAAAAACAAATTAAAGTGCTTATTACCAACTACATAAGCACTTTAATAAGAGGTGAAAAGAAGAGATGAAAGAACAATTGTATGGTGGATTGGACATCCACAAAGAATCTATCACAGGGTGTATCCTAGATGAACAAGGTATTGTCATCCGGGAACACAAGTTCCCTGTAAAACAAGAGGCTATTGGAAGATTCACAGAAGGAATCCCCAGTACTGATATCCTCTTTGCCATGGAAGCATGTAGTATGTGGCAAGGGGGCTATAAGATGTTCTCCAATCTGGGATATATAGTAAAACTGGCAAATCCAAAGAAAACACATGATATCGCCTGTAAGAAAAAAACAGATAAGATCGATGCTAAAACACTTGCAGATCTATTAAGAACACGATATCTCCCAGAAGTATGGATCCCAACTGATGAAATTCTGCATTTACGGGAAATCACCAGACATAAATCAAGGTTAACACGGATGCGAGTGCAGATCCAATTGAAGATCAAAAGTACATTACTTCGCAGAGGTATCCCCTATAGCAAAAACATATGGAGACAAACCGCTCTGAAAGAACTGGAAAAACTAGATCCACAGTTGAAAAGCCTGATACACCTGTATCAAGTCTTCCTTGATGAGGAAAAAATTGTGAAAAAACGGATAGAGACTATCGCTCAGAATAAGAAAGAAACTGCGTTATTGCTCAGTCTTCAAGGAGTTGGAGCACTCTCTGCACTTATCATTTATGCAGAGATCGGGGATATCCATCGATTTCACTCTCCAAAATCTCTGGTGAGCTACGCAGGACTATGTCCTGGTGTCTATCAAACTGGAGAAACACAACGAACTGTGAAGAACACCATGGTGAACAAATGGTTGAAATGGATCATGTATGAATGCTCTGGGAAAGCAAAGATAATCGATCCTCGATTCCAACGTTATTTCTCCAAGATGGAACAAAAGACATCGTATCAGATAGCTCGAAGAGCAACAGCACGGAAGATGCTAACCATCATCGGGCACATGCTCATGAAAAAAGAACCATACCGATATAGTGTTTCATCATGAACTCATAGATTTAGGGTCCTTTGGACAAAAAAAGGGCAAGGGCACCCCCAAAAGGCCCACTAAGCCAACAACACTTGTGTTGTTAGAGCTTCTTCATCTGAATGGGGGACTCTTTAACCACTTGCCAAATTGTGCCAAACAAATTGGTTTGAGCACCAAGGAATGCCTGTGGATCAACAGCCCTTACTCAAGAGATATGTATATATGCGAGGTTGATAATATATGTAATGATCGAGAAAAAGAGTTCTAAGGAATGCAAGCCCTTCGTTTCACTACGGTCCACGCAGTATTCTCGGCCTTAGTTTATAAAACAAAGTGATCACAGACGGAAGAGTTTTTTAAAAACGTTTCTTAGTTGATATCCAAAGGCGATACATCCAATTATAAAAGAAATGACAAGAAGATACCACCCAGTACTCAGACCCCAGCTGCTCACCATAGAGATTGTTTCTTGGCCTATGATTACTGTTATCGTGTCGGTTCCCTGAAGTTGTCCGAGACTGAGTTCTGTTAGTCTTTGTATACCGATATAGAAGGATGAGCTTGTGATAAAAACAAGGATCAATCCTGCAAAAAGAAGAATGATTGAATAGCGTCGTTTCTGTATAAGACTTACAAGGACGCTCAACCCTATGAGAAAACCTGCAATTACAAGTAGAGTGTATAGTTGTTCAAGAAGTGATAGAAATATTTCTGGGAGTTCTGCGATGTCATAATAAGGTTGTTCGTGAATTGTATTTGCTTCTATCATTACTTGAGGTGCCACATAGAGTTGGACGTATCGTTGTGCATTTTCCGAATTATTTTCACCTGAAAGAGCCCACCAGGGTTGGATTAATGCTATGACAATCAGCCCGATGATAAATATGCTTAACATCGAAAGTGTGGTAAGCCGTTTGAAATAACGTAACAATATTGCTGCTATTATTGCTACAAGGGAAAGTGCCAAAACAATCAGGGGAACGACAGATGTAATTGATGTGACAAGAGTAACCGATCGAGAAGCAGTAAGTTCAATATCTTTTATACCAATCAGGTTCTCTTGATCAAAAACCTGAAGCGTGTAGTTTGCTGGTGGGAGATGTAGATCCTCGGTAATCTCTTCTTGGATAGGTTTGTTCTGACGGAGAAGGGTAATATCAAAGTTAGAAGAATCAAGAGCATGTCCTTGCGAATCCATGAGAGTGAGCTGTAGGATATACTCTGCTGAGAAAAGAAAATCGACTGTTTTATCGCTTGATAGATTGATTATCTGTTTTTTCTGGAACGTTCCGTAGGATATTTTGAATAAATAGCGGCCCTCCGGAATGGAGGGAAAGTAGTAGGTTCCCTCTTTTTTTCCTTCGGGGTCGATTAAAATTAAATTTTGATCCTTGACGTCAGTCAGATGTGGATTGATATCCACAGCAGGAGCAAATCCCTGTAAATCTGTGATTTTCACGGTAAGTTCAAAAAGGGGAATGGTGTATTCTTGAGTAGTTACTAGTATACGATTCTGTATTTCACCCTCATGTATGATTACACCTCGATACAGAGCGTTAAGATGATACAAACCTCTCAATTGAATGGGTGCTTCCAAGGTGACGTCCCCGTTTTCATTGGTAGTTCCCTCAGCAACTCGTGTTCCTTCTTCGTCGTCTAAATAGACCATAATTTCAGATAAAGGGTTTTGGTTTTGGTCAATAAAATGAAGCTGATACTGTCGTTGCCAAGTACATAAGATATGAAAGCTAGTGTCATCTAAAAGAGAGATTTGTTTATATGCGGTATAATATGAAGTGGTATCGGAGAGTTTCCAAAAAACTTTGAGAAGATAGGTCCCTTGAGGGACATCTTTGAAGGTATGATATGAACGATAGAATACTGATCGATTAGTCGTAGCAGAGGCCACTAATACATTTTTATGATACAATTCAAGATAGACCCGGGGAATGTTTTGATTGGTGACGTTGGCAAGCAGAGGGTATGATAAACGAGTTCCGCCGAGATGGGTGTGAATCGAGAGATCGTAGGTTTTAACATCCGGATCAAATACATCACCATCATCTATCATTCGATATTTAACAAGCTCTTGAAAGTAGGCTGCCTCTTGTTGGACAGCGGTATAACCTCCGCTTTTTTTCGAAAATAATTCGGCATCAAATTCAACCAGATAATCCTCGGGTATATTAAGATCATGGATGAATCCATCTTCGTATGAGTTCCTTCCAAAATTGATGGATGCATAGTCAATTTCAGTACCTAAAAAATCGATATACTCTCTGACAGCCACTTTTAATTGAATTCCATCTCGCTCTGATGTACCTTGCTTGACAATTCCCTGGTTTGAATGAAAGATAAGTGCATGGATGTTTCTCTGTTCTGTATCCCCATATGCAAACCATGCTTGTTTTCCGAGGTCTACATCATCCTCGTAGGAAAGAATCCATTCTCGCTGTTTTGTCTCGGGGTTGGTGTTCATTTTGAATTCTTCTACGTCGTTTGATTCACCATAGACAAACAAATACGGGAATATTTGACCAGTATTGAGCCGATCAATTGTTTGACTTTTTGCTTGAATGCTGTAAATCGATCCAAATCTCCCATCAATATTTACTTTTCCTTTTACGGTCGCAGCTTCAGAAAACGAATGACGCACCCGAACTGACAACCGCTTTTCTGTTCGTGGGCAATAATAATATTTGTATATTGCATTTGTTTGCACATCTTGTCTCTGTGACTCGCTGAGTATCCCAAATTCGACCATGAGGTTTCCATCGACAAAGATTTTTTTGTCAAGTAATAGTTGATCAGACGAGCTTTCATCCTTTTCATTGGATCCATAATAGTATGAAAATGCAAAAGAGGCGATAAGATCTGAATCGAACACATCAAATTCACGCGATGCCTCTTTTTGTTTTGCAACGACTTGAGAAAATGGTCGATCAAGCAGTTTTCCTTCTTGGCCTACTCCATAGATACAGTAGCCATGTTGACGGATTGCATAGTATTGTGCTTCTGTTTTGATTTCTTCGATGGGACTGTCAAAATAATACGCATTTTCTACGCTCACATGATCGATATATTCTGGTGGTGGTGTTTGTTGATCATGATAGTAGACAAAGAAGCGATCAGTAGCAGTAGCTCCCTCAGGGACAAGAAAAACAATGCTACAAGACGAAATATGACGCGAGCTATCAATCGGCTCAAGGTTATAAATCTGGGATTCAATCTCCTCCCATTCGTCACCATCCCACCATACAATACGAATAGAGGTCTCATTTACATTTTTTGTCCAGCAAGGATTGTTAAAAGAAAGGTGCATATCGATTGGTTGATAATAGCAGGATGAGTCATTCAGAGCAAGAGGAAGCAAGAGTTCTTGCCGATATTGCCAAGGCTCCTTCCAAGAAGGTACTGTAGATTCTGCAGTGGAACTTGGCATGCTTGCCGCTAAGGAAACAAAAAGAATACACATTATTAGTAAGCTCGCTCCTGCTTTATTCATAGCTTCTAGTACTTCACTAATTAATTAACTTTACAAATATAATAATGTTGTTATTAATAAATAATCATCCCTTGTTATCTATAACACAATAACTGGCAGATTCCCCGTTTCTCCTAATATGACGAGAGTGGAAAAACCAACCGCGTAAAACAAATAGGTCACATACATCAAGGACCATGCATGAACGTTTTCCAGGGTCTTACTTTCATGATGTTGCAGCATAAAGTAAAATATGAAAGCACTCGGGATGACGAAAATAGTCAGCGGGAGCAAATACCCTTTGAGTAACTGATAGTGAATAAAGAGAGGAAAAGCTGCAAAAGGAATTATAAGAAAGGGAAGAGAGATGTATGCAGTTGTTTTAATGCCATAGGTGTTAATAAGGGTTCGTATACCTGTTTTTTTATCAGCTTCCCGATCAACAATATCTTTTGTCGACATGGCTCCAACAAAGAAAAGAAATGCTACCAAACCTAAGAGAAGAGGCTCTTTTTGTAAAGGATCTCCAAATACACTCCAAGAGGCGAGAATACCAAGAAAACCACGAGGAATAGCAATCCATATTTGGTTAATAAATAGGTACTGTTTCATCCGGGGTGGCAGAGAATACATTACAGTAAATACCATGATAAGAAAAACGAAGATGCCAAACCAGGTATTTATCGTGACAGCTCGTAGCAAGGCGAAAAAATATAGGATGTATGCAATGCTTTGTGCTTCATCACGTTCGACAATTCCACGAGGAATCGGGCGATAGGGCTTTGAGATGATATCGCCCTCTGCATCAGTGGATTGATTTAAGGCATTAGAGGCGCCGTTTATTATTGCAAGTGTTGCGCTTGATTGAAGAATTATCCAGAACCAGTCGTAATGTCGACTGAAGGCATTGTTATACACAAGACTTGCAGACATAATAAATATAGAGACAAATATGGGGGCAAGAAGAGTGAATGGTCGGAGAAGATCAATATAGCCTCGTACTCTTACAGAAAAAAAGCGAGTTTTACTATAGGGATCCTTCATTGTGAGTTTCATCGGCATATTCTCTTCACTTCCTCCAATGTTCTATCCTACAAGTCCCAGGCTCTTAGTCAATTTAGTTTTACATGATTAATTTGATATAGTATGCATACTTTTATTTAAACACAACTACACCAAGGTGTCTTATTCAGGTGGAAAACAGAAAACCATTTATTAAATGCTTTGTACTTTTTCAGTTGTTACGAAATAAACAGGGTAAAACACTTATTTCACATTTAACAATGCATTTCATTGTTTATTCAGATGCGTACTGATTTCGTATATCAGATGCCATCTGTGAAAATGATTTACTTTCAATGTGAGACGTGCTCATTTTTACTTTCATGGTTGCCCAGTCACTTTCCAAACCAA
>CAZTFR010000086.1:0-6908 GCA_964612945.1 uncultured Thermoplasmatales archaeon | reverse complement strand
GCACCAACATCTTCATTTAATAGAGTGGTTATTTTTCCCATCTTCTGCACATCCCTCCTAACATGCTGTTTTTAACAACATTTAGCGTGCAAACAAATTAATTACGGGGACACTTAAATACCTTTTTTGCAGATGGATACCTATACGCTTATGCTGATGAATATGCAGATGATTATTCAGCTAAAATGAAAGGTGTCGTATGATGTGATAGTAGATCGATAGCTGCACAATCAATAAAAGGATTCAAAAATCACTATCAAAGGGTTACTCTTGATGCAATACTCTTTTCTCTAGTTCAGCAACTTCATGCTCGAGTTGCAATAAATTCAAATCAAGACCGAGATCATTTTTCATCACAGAATAATAATCTGAGCCGACCTTTCTGGAGAGCTCTTTCATAAAAAAATGGCCTGCTTTCTCACCGAGTTGTTTGTTCATCCTGATGATCATTTCATGCAAGGCTTTACCAATTTCTTCTGATGACATGTTGTCAATTTCTGACATTACGGCTACTGCATTATCATCTTCAAGAAATCTTGTATCTTTTAGTTGAACATGGTGGAAGAGCTCATATTTTTTCTGTAGATTGCTTACTATTGAATCAAGGACAGTTATTGCGTAGCCCTTTGTGGTTTTTCTCCCAGATATGGTAAGAAGTGAATTCATAATTGCCTGAACCAAGTCTGAATTAGTAACCATATCTTCTAGTACCCCATTATACTTGTATTTTGATATATGAATTATGGAAATATATAAATTGAAACAAAAAACAAATATATATAACTATCAATTCATATTATAGATACTAGCACTATAGGATTGGTGGGATTTCATGAAAAAATCGTTTATAATAACAGCTATGATATTGGTACTATCAGTTGGTTTTTTATCTGGATGCCAGCAAACTGCAACAGAGAGTGAAATATCAGATAATGTGACATTGATTTCAGATATTGTTGAGCTTGTGAATGCTTCCATGGAAAAGAAAATGGATCCTTATGGTATTGATCATAGAGTAACGGTGACCTTCTTATTTCATAATATTGCAGGCAGAACAATCCCTCTCTTGAAAACGACTGCGCGTTTTTATGATGATGATGACAATTTGATTGCGATGAGTGAGCCGAAACGAATTTTTAATCTGTTGAGTGATTGGACTGAGCAGTATGATCCTACCTTTAACAAAATCGTGTATATTGATGAGGATGCGCAATATATTAGTCGTGCGGTATTGGTCGCAGTTGAAGCAGAAGAATGATTTGCATATGTAAGACGAGGTGGTTTGGTAGGTGCTCGAAGAACGGGGAATTCGGCGGGGTATTGAGGTGTTTGTAAAAGATCCAGCTGATTCTGATATGATTCGTCGTGGTCGGGTGATTCGGACGTATCCTCGTCCGAGTCGCTGGCTTGTGGTAAAATTTGAAAGTGGTGATATTGAGCAGATTGAAGAGCGGTATGTAACAACGATGTTTGAATATAATCGTCGTGGTGGGGAGATTTAATTATTAAAGTGTAGTTTTATTTACCGTGATTTCAATTTTCTGTACCTTTACTTGTTTTGTTAATAATGTTATTATATTAGTTAAAATATGTAGTTGATTGAGGCATGAAAATTATGAGACGTTATGGAGTACTTTTTTTGGTGGGTTTTGTTTTGTTGTTACTTGTATGTTCAGGGTGTATCAATTCTCACACCTATATGGTTCCAATGCGTGATGATGTTAATCTTGCAACAGATATTCATCTTCCTCGTTCGTCAACAGGTAGTACCGGTTCGATTCTAATTCGTACCCCCTACAATAAGAATCCTTTAGCATTGCTTGGGAAGCTCTGGGCACGGAACGGATGGCCTACTGTTATCCAAGATATGCGTGGTCGTTTTGCATCTAAAGGAATTGATACCGTGTTTCGTAATGCGCATACTGATGGTCCTGATACGCTTGCGTGGATTGCAAACCAAAGCTGGTCAAATGGTCGGATTGCCACCTTTGGCGCATCTGCGCTTGGTATCTGCCAATATTTTATGGCTGGTGCAAATCCTCCGAATCTTGCCTGTCAGTATGTGCAGGTTGCCTCTCCAAATCTGTATAAGCATGCGATGTATCAAGGGGGACAGTTCCGGTATCAGCTAGTGGTGAAATGGCTGGAAGGTCAAGGAAGTGAGTATATTTTACCTGAAGTGTATGAACAGGAAAATTATTCTCTTGCGTATTGGACTAATGTGTCTCTTGAGGATAATTGGGGTTTTGTGAATGTTCCTGCAATTCATATTGGCGGGTGGTATGATTGTTTTACGCAGGGTACTATTGATGGTTTTATAGGATATCAGTACCATGGTGGGTCTGGTGCGCTTGGAAAATCAAAGCTTATTATGGGCCCATGGACGCATGGGGGAGCCTTTTCTACTAAGCAGGGTCAGCTGGAGTATCCCGAGAACTGCAAAGATACATTTTCTCAGAAGTTATTTTGGGAGATGGTAGAGGAGTATACAGTCGAACAGCCTGGTGGCTATGATGAGTGGCCGACGGTATATTATTATGTGATGGGTGATGTGACCGATGCATCTGCCCCGGGGAATGTGTGGCGAGAGGCGGAAAACTGGCCGCTTGCCTATGATGAGACTGCGTGGTATTTTCATAGCGATGGGCAACTCTCCCCTCAACTGCCTGGAACTGCAGAGCCTGTGACGTATTTATATGATCCAACAGATCCGGTGCCAACGGTTGGTGGTCAAAATCTCAATCTGCCTGCAGGACCCTTTGATCAATCGGTGGTAGAAACCCGAGATGATGTTTTGGTGTTTACCAGCGATCCTTTGACAGAACCGTATGAGGCCACCGGGCCGATTTTGGCACGGTTATTTGTGTCTTCGGATTGCCCGGATACTGATTTTACTGTGAAGATTTCTGATGTCTATCCTGATGGACGATCGATGTTGATTACGGATGGTATTCTTCGGATGCGGAATCGAAACGGCGGTGATCATTGGGAGTTTATGCAGCAGGGGGAAATCTATGAGGTCCTTGTGGATCTTTGGAGTTCTTCCTATATCTGGAACACGGGTCATCAGATCCGAGTGGCAGTCTCGTCTTCTAATGCACCTCGTTTTCTTCCCAATCCAAATACCGCTGATCCGATGATGAAAAATACGACCTACAATGTTGCCAACAATACGCTGTATTTTGATGAACAGCATCCATCATGTATTCTTCTTCCAGAGATTAATCAACCACTCATGAGTTCTTCTGGTCATACCACGCTTCCAATTAATGAAAAAAATATCTTTCTAGATCAATATACAGAGTATTGGAAGAAAGGAGTTGTAATAGAAGATAACTAAATGCTTGTAATATTTTGAATCGTTCAAAGGACATCGATTAGGATTTGAGGAGATGTGTGATAAATGAATCGATGTCGTCTTCTCCATCAATGATTTTTCCTTTTTTCATCTGTAAGACAAGATGTGCATCAACACGTGCGATACCTAGTTTTTGTAACTCGTTATCAAAGACAGAGAGAAACGCTTTTTCATCTTCTACTTTTCCGGCTTTTGTGAGAAATACAGCAGTTTGTTTTGGGTGTACCTCAGTTGCTTTGCTCAGATATGATTGATAGAGTGGTGCAGGATTGTTTGCCCATACAGGTACTCCAATTAAGATGGTATGGTAGGCAGAAAGATCATCCTCGTTGTTTGTAATAGGAAGGCTTTTTTGGGATAGTGCCGCTCTTCCTGCTTTGAAAAAACCAGGGCGTTTTTCTGGAGTAATTTCGATAAGATCCGCATCAATGTTGTTATCATGTAGTTTTTGTTGCAGCAGTTCTGCGGCCTGTTTGGTATTTCCTGTTCAAGAATAGTAAAGAATTGCAGTTTTCATAATAGTCCTCTATTTTTTCTAAGTGGTCAAATAAGTACGTATAGTTAAACGTATATGCATGGGCTTGGCCGGGATCGAACCGGCGAGCTCCGCCGTGTGAAGGCGACGTCATAACCACTAGACCACAAGCCCCTCAAAGGTGTGTGGTAAATACTGCTTTTAGTTAAGAGGTTTTCCGTGATTACAAGCGAGATATATGAGGATACATGGATTAAAAAAAAAAAAAAAAAACTGCTGATGGTTAGGCGGATACTATTGACTATACCTTTTTTTTCATCCTAATTTTTGATGATTATGAATAGAATTCTAATAACCTTCAACAAAGAAAGCAGAGAGATTTTAGAAAAAAAAAGGCTAGTTTAAATTTATCTACAGGATACAATGATACTATATTGAGATGGGATGAGATGAAAATTACAGTATGTCCACGGTTCGGCAGTAGACGGATTTACCAAGGCGTACTAGTGATGGTGTTCTTACGGGGTATACCAATAGAGAGGTTTGTAAGGAGTGTGGGTATCAAGGCAAACCGCTTATTTTTCGTTCTGAACAGAAATATAAAAAATTTCTAGAAGGTATTCACATCACTTCAGATGATAAAAAGAGTACAATAGATAACACCGGTGAAAGTGAACCGTTATCAAAAAAAGATAGAGAGGTTCTTTCTTTTTTAAAGGATGTTGAAAAAGAGGCATCCGTTGAATCTGAAAGAAGGGGAAAAAAGCAAGCATCAACTCATTTGAAAAAAAGAGAGAAACGAACAAATCCACTCACCACGTTAGTTGTATGTATTGTTGTAATAGGTGTTATCATTACTTCTGCTGAGAGTATGTGAATCATATTTACTGGTTCGCTTATTCTTGTAGGTATCATCGTCAGTTTTGTTGGCGTTGTCTTTCCTCCAGTTCACGTTTGGAAAAATGAATCCAGTATCCAACCGGTTTTTGTGGGCATCTGTCTTCTGCTCGCTGGAGTTTTAGGGCTAAGTAGTTGGATAGGGTTGTATTGATATGAGTTTTCGCGGATAGATCTTTCAGTATTAGCAGAAGATTCGGGTTTGAATGTGTAACCTTTTCAATCATTTTTCAAGATAATTGCGGCTCTAAGGACCGCTCTCTCAGGGTTTTTAGTAATTGGTGGATTATTTGCGTAAAACATAAGTTTTGGGGCAGGGTAGTGTTCAGGGCCCTCCTTGATTTGTTTACGATTGGCCCTTTATTTTCATCAAGTATTCTTTCTTTATTAGGTCTGATTATCGCATTGATTTCCAAAAAATCGTTTAGAAAAACAAGTACATCGTCAGAACCATTCTAAGATTGTGATACTAATATAGACACTGCAGAATTAAAGAAAAACATTTATCAATAGCAAACACCTACCATCAAAATGAGAGGACCTCTTCATGAGACGATGGAATCTACTGAGAAAATTCGATCAAAAAATAAACAATCCAAAACATTCAGAGAATGAAAGAAAACTTTCTTCAGAAAAAACCGAAGACGTCAAATCTGAAACAGAAGAATCATTGCAATTCTATGATCAAACTCTCTATTCTATTGATCACCCCCAAGCGAAAAAACAGAAAAAAACACAGACTCCTTGCTATAAGAAGGTAGAGTATATTGATATTGCAAAAATTGAACATAACATTGATGAGATCAATACTGACACATACGCAAAACAGTCAAAGAAACACACGGCGTATACAGATGATCTTGAACGACGTATTGATTATATTCTTGATCAGAAAAAAACAAAATAAAGTGTTTTTCAGAAAAAAAAGGATTGCTTTTTAAATACTTGTTTTTTTATCACAAGATACCTTTGAGGAAAACCTTGTGTCAGAAATAAGCATATTGCGACTTGGCCATCGTATACGACGTGATCAGCGGATCACCACACATGTTGCACTCGTTGCTCGTGCCTTCGGAGCACAGCATATCTATATTCCTACAAGAGATACAAAACTGGAGCAGAATATTCAAAAAATCACCCATCGCTTTGGAGGGAAATTTTCTATTCACACGGGATGCAACGCACGTCGTCTTGTAAAAAACTGGAAGGGGACAATTGTTCATCTCACTATGTATGGTGATACGTTGCACCATACTCTTCCGCATCTCGATCATTGTAAAGATATGTTAATTATTGTTGGTGCACAAAAGGTACCTCGTTATTACTATGAACAGGCAGACTATAATATTGCAATCGGAAATCAGCCTCATTCTGAGGTGGCTGCACTGGCATTGTTTCTGGATCGGTATACAGCGGGAGCATGGATGAATTCATCGTTTAATGGAAAGATGACTATTCTTCCGAATCCTCAAGGAAAAACAGTTGTTCAAAACGGGGAGAAGAAGAAATGAGGAGCCTTCCGACGCCATCTCAATGTCTTGCCCTTTTAAAACAAGAAGGATGCTCAGAGGAAGTTATTGCTCATTGTATTGAAGTGCGTAATACCGCAGTTCCCATTGCAAAACAAGCAGGTGCAGATGTTGCTCTTGTTGAATCAGGATCGCTGCTGCATGATATAGGCCGGGCGACAACGCATGGCATCCGCCATGGTATTGAGGGGGGAAGAATTGCAAAGCGATTAGGGCTTCCTGCAGCTCTTATTCGTATTATCGAGCGTCATGTGGGAACAGGGATATCAAAAGAAAAAGCAGTACAATTTGGACTTCCCAGAAAAGACTACATACCTCAAACATTAGAAGAAAAAATAATCAGCCATGCTGATAACAGTCTCAGTGGTTCAAACAGAGAAAGCATTGAAACCGCAATAGAAAAAATGAGAAAGAAAAATCTTGATGATGTCGCCGATCAAATGCTTCAGATGCATGAAGAATTAAGCAGAATATGTGGCCAAAACATCGATACTATACCATCAGATAAGAGCAGAAAAGATATATAGGAAACATTGTATTTCGACGAAACAGCCAAACATCCTCTTTTGATTTGCAGGGGTAGCCAAGCCTGGTCAACGGCGCAAGGTTGAGGGCCTTGTCCTGTAGAGGTCCGCGAGTTCAAATCTCG
>CAZTFR010000085.1:0-7104 GCA_964612945.1 uncultured Thermoplasmatales archaeon | reverse complement strand
TCAATGCTAAAATGCAATAAACCAAAGAAACAAGCTAATTTTTCAACAGCCTCTATACATGACATTCCTAATAAAGATTCGTAAGAAAAAAGTTGTTCATTCTACCAAAAAAAGAAAAAAATGGCTCTTTTTGTTCAACTTATTCGTCTTCTTGCCAGTGTGATGAAATAAATCTCCATTCAACCGTATCCCCATCGTCTAAAAAATAATTGCTGCATCCTACATCTGCATACTGATCATTGATATAGAATTGCCAATATTTTCCGTCTTTTCCATTTGGGGTGTTATTGATGGATTCGATAAGATATGATTGATAGCCTTCCCAATAGTATTTTTCTATGGGGATCTCATGATATTCTGCACATTCGAATAATAATGCTGCAACCGTGGTATTGGATGTTGTTATACCAAGGTATTCAATTGTCCATGTTGGGCCTATAATGCGAAGGGAGACATCTTTTATTTGTTCTTGACGGCTTGTTTCGCCTGAAGAAATGGAAAATAGATCAGACGGATTACTGGCGACATAGTATATGGTAATAAAAAGGGCACTAACTACTACAAGATAAAGAAGAACGGTCCATAGTTTTTTCGTCGAGTCGTTAATGGATATCACGCTCCATGATGGTGAGTAGCAGTTGAGGGAAGGGATTTATGTACATAAACTCTTGCGATATGCTATAGCATTGAGGAAATTCAATACAGTTCAACCGTGAAATATTGTCGATGATTGCTTGAAGATTTGAAGAATTTCGTATATCGTATAGTAGTGATGAAATATTCTCAAGACAGTGTTCTCTTTTTTTTTCATAGGAGTGCTGTGTATCTGCATATGCTTTTATGGTGAGATTTATTCTTCTGAGGAGTGCACTTTGGGTTAATTGACAGCTGTAGGGTGGGGCGTTATCACAGAAATATACATCATTATTGAGGAGAAATTCCACTCTTTGTATATCTGAAGAGGTATTGAGGTGGATGTCAATCGGGCCGATGATGATCAGTGTCTTTATATTTCGCGGCAGTCGTCTGTTTAGCAGGTAGAAAGATTGATTTCTTGGGCATACGAAGGTGATTTTTTCTTGTTGGTTTTCCTCTGGTGATGTATCAGA
Organism: uncultured Thermoplasmatales archaeon; assembly: GCA_964612945.1. Lineage (GTDB taxonomy): Archaea > Thermoplasmatota > E2 > DHVEG-1 > DHVEG-1 > CAZTFR01. Next base: position 5,995 of record CAZTFR010000085.1, on the reverse strand, counting down.
TGGATCATCATTTTCGGGTTCCTCGGGTTTGTTGTCATCCACGGGGTCTTCCTGTTGTTCTTCTCCAGGATTTGATCCTGAATTCCACAGTTTTACTGGGTATGGTTTCCCTAAAAGAGCGGGGATTGCGTAGGCAGTCATCCATTCAGGATTCATATCAGAGGTATGAGACCACTTAAAGCGTCCATCTGCTTGTTGAAGGGAGATAAGAAAATCAATTGGTGATTGTCCATTTTTTTGCCAGGTGGTATCCAGGGGATTTTGTTCTGCTGCGACAATCGCACTAACTGCCCATGCTGTTGAGGCAACATTGGCTGATCCCCACGACGTGAATCCGCCATTTTGACTCTGTTGGTTTTTCAAGTAGGAGAGTGCTTGTTGGACTGCTGGAGAAGATGATGGAACATCGCAGGCCGATAATGCCATAATAGCCATTGCAGTGGTATCTACATCTCCCCATCCGCCATTGCTGTTTTGTTTGGCAAAAATAGTTATTTGCAGTGTTTGGATGCGTGTATTAGTTGGTTTTATACCACAGGCTCTCAGACTGATTATACCGAAGAGATCATCATAGATATTGGCAGGGTCTCCCATCTGCGACCCATCATAAAAAGTGAGAATCTTTGAAAGAAGATTGACTCCATTACAGCGTTGTGGGTTTTCGCCGAGGGCGATTAGAGCAAGAGTGTGGCGTTGCCAATCTGTTGCTTTATCCGGGTTTAAGGTATCTGTGTTTTTTATAAGATATGTTTGTAGAGACTCCCAGTTATCGAGATCCTCTGATGCAGCAGCAAGTGCCATTGCCGCCCATGCAGAAACGGCAAGACCTGCGATAGCACCAGATGGTTGCTGTTGATTTTTAAGATACTTTATCGCATTGGTAATTACGGGATCAGTCGGTTTAAAAGGAAAGGTTTGAGATTCCTCTGCAGCACTGCTTGTTAGAAGTATCGGGGGAGCTAAGAGATTACTCAAGAGAAAGAGGAGAACAAGGAATAATTCTGTTTTCATAGTATCAATACAGCAGTTATTTCGAATTCTTTCACAACATTTAAACATAACTCAATTGATAACGATTGTTGTTCGTATGGGTAAAGCTTTTCTCTTCAAAGCCTTAAGTAGCACGACTCGAGTACAAATTCTTCAAACACTGTATAAAAACGAAATGCATCTTTCAGGAATAGCTCGGAAACTCAATCTGTCTGTGCCCGTTGTATCACGACATATAAAACTTCTGGAAAAAGCAGATTTGATTTCCAAACGTATTGTTGGTAACGTCCATCTGGTTTCAACAAAGATCTCTGGTATTGAACAAGCCATGGATGCCTTTTTTGATGAAACAACAGTTCATATTAACAAAAATGAAAGCCTCTTTGACGCCATCAAACAGCTCCCTGGTATTGAAGTTAAAAATAACGGAAATAGACAATATATCTGCTCTATTGATGGTGAACAGGGGTATTACATCTACGAAGTAGATGGATTGCCTCCCTCGGTTTCTATTGATGAATATACTCCTGAGGGGACCGTCACGGTTGATTTGAAAAAACTCATTCCTATGAACCGAAAACGGATCACTGTCAAAATGAATACTGATGCAGATAACCCGTGATTCGCTTGTGTTTTGTTACCTATTTAGCTAACAATCATTATCAATACTGTTAAGTTTAAATAATTAGATAGAATTCAGTACCGCAGGTGAATATCGTGAACAAACTCTTGACATTTCTTCTCATATCAATGCTTATCGGATCGGCCATTACTGCATCTGCAGGGGAAACTAGCGAAAACCAACCAGTTGATGCCTCCATCATATCAACGTGGACAGGCAGCATTCGTATCGAGGGTAACCATAGCACTATTTGGAATGGAGAAGTAACCATTGAAGATGCAACAATTATTGCTGAAAACGCAAGCAGCGGTAATAATGAATCGTTTTATTTTGAGGAACCCTGCGTTCTCACCGCACTTGACGAGGCATCAAAACAAGGAGCATTTAGCTACCATGTTGTCTACTATCCTGATTGGGATGCCTTTTTTGTCCACAGTATAGAATCAGACTCTGACTGGTGGCATTACTGGGTAGATTATGAACTACCGATGGTCGGTGCAGGCCATTTTGTACTTGATGATTCCCACTCAGAAATACTCTTTGGCTACCTCGAAGATTGGAACGCACGTGCATTACGCATGAGTCTCTCCTCTGAAGAAGTACTGATTAATGAAGCGGTTACTATTACTGTTACCAATACCGCACTTTCGCCCGTACAAGATGCTACTGTCATCGTTGGTACAACATCCTATATTACCGATGATACAGGATCGGTGACAATAGAAATAGAAGAATTCGGAACGTATAATGCCACAGCAGAAAAACAGGGCTATGTTCGCTCAGAACAAAAGTCAGTTATTGCACATGGGCCCAAGCTTATCATGGAGCTAGGACCCGGGGGTTTCGGCCTTACCGTGCAGCTCTCCAATTTCGGCGATCGCAAGGCAACACAGATAAACTGGTTGTTTGCATTCTCAGGAGGACTCACCTTGCTTCCTTTCGGTGGTGAAAAAACAGGTACGTTTGATGAACTTGCTGTTTTGTCAACAGAGATTCTCCGAACCCCTGTTCTTGGATTTGGAAAACAACAAATCACGATACAGGCAGACTGTGCTGAGGGATCAGAAATCTCTATAGAATTTGAGGCATGGATATTTGCCTTCTTTATCATAGTTACTTCTTCCTAACCTTCTTTTGGTTTTTTCCAAACAAATCCCAGAGTTTTAAATACTACCCCGGCTCATACAGTGTCTTTGTGAGTGATCAATGAAACCAATGATACTTGGTGCAATAATTATTGCCGTCCTTATTATTAGTGCTACACTTATTGTCGTATTCTCTCAGCCAACTATAGATATGCAAAATGACGAAATCAATCCTGGTGATGATCCGGTTGAACCTTTGGGAAATCTCTCCTTTCATGATGCAGTGAACGCCTTTGCATTTGAAGTATATAGAGAACTGTATAATACAGAATATAAAAACGATTTTATCTCCCCATATAGTATTTTTACAGCTCTTGCTATGACCTACGAAGGGGCAAAGGACACAACAGCTGCGGAAATGGCAGAGGTATTACAGGTTGAGCAGGATAATGCATCGTTTCATGCTTATATGAAAAATCTGTATGAGGTTTTGAATCGAGAAAATTCTGAGTATAATTTGAGCACCGCAAATGCGTTATGGATTGATAAAAGAATTACCCTTCTTAATAGCTATCTTCATCTGATTCAAACCTACTATGGTGGTGAGGCGACTAATGTCGATTACTCAAAACCTTCGGAGGCGGTGGCGACTATTAATCAATGGGTTGAAAATCGAACCAACAATCTCATCAAGGATTTAGTCCCTGAAGGCGCTATTGATCCGTTAACTCGTTTGATTCTCACCAATGCTATTTATTTCAAAGGCACATGGAAGTTCCAGTTTGATCCAGTAAATACAACCAATCGTAGTTTTGAAACACTCGATGGATCTACCGTTCAGACTGAAACCATGGTGATCAATAATACAGAGGACAATTTTTCCTACACTGAAACAGATACCGTGCAAATCCTTGAACTTCCTTATACTGGTGAAAGTATTTCTATGGTCATTATTCTTCCAAAAGATTCCAATGATCTTTCCTCTGTTATTGATAGTATTACTTACGAACAGCTCTCTCAGTGGCTGAATGCATTAGAACAACGTCATTTGGATATCTATCTTCCAAAATTCAAAATTGAAACAACCTACAGTGTGGGAGATTATCTGAAATCCATGGGTATGAATCAAGCATTTACCCCTTCTGCAGATTTCTCAGGAATTACTGGTGGAAAGGACCTGTACATTGATGAGGTAATTCACAAAGCATACATCGATGTAAATGAGGAAGGAACAGAAGCAGCTGGTGCAACTGCTGTAATGATGCGTCTTACCTCTGTTCAAGATGAGCCTCCTCGTGTAGTTTTTGACTGTAACCATCCCTTCCTCTACCTTATTCGTCATAGAGAAACAGATACCATCCTGTTTATGGGCACAATCGGCGATCCAACGGTTTAATCTCTCTAATTAATTCAACTATATTTTCTTATTTTTTAGATGTGATTATACCTCATCTTCTGTTTGTTGAACACCAAGAAGAAATGGTCCTACTACGACCGCTTCACCAGTCCATTTGACGGTGTAATCAACGGCGATTGTGATCTCTACCTTTCCCAGTCCAAATACTAATTGATCTGTTGAAAAGGTTTCTTTACTTCCTACAGAGAGCGATTCAATAATATCTTCGGATTCGATAGCAATTCTCCCGAGTAGACCACCCATGATCTTTATGGAACACACGATATTGTTTCCCTCAGCTTCACCGATGTTTTCCACCGATCCGCTAAGTCTGCCCATTGTAGCTTGTATATCTGAAACTTGATACGCAGCTGTCTTTAATCCAGATATAGCTTTCATGCAGAAGTTTGCTGTATTATTCCATTGTGGATCTGCAAAGCTGTAGTCGTAAAGATCATACCATTCTCCATTGTTTTTATAGAAGCTTTCACCGGCATTTGCAGCAGATTCTACAATCGTATCTCCTCGTAACCCAAGCAGGACAGGGATTTCAGAAGTGCGATCAATGGGCTGACCGCCATGGGAAAGATTGAGATAGATATAGAATTGATCACCAACGGGAAGATTCACCGGGGAAGAAAGATCAATAGTGTGATAGCCGGTAAAATCAATTGTTCCAGACTCTCGTGCCAGCTCATTTTCAAGCAAACCGTCTTCAAAGTCGTCATAGATGACAACAGTAAAATCAACAGTGTCTGCTGCAGTATAAAAACTCACTGCGTTAATGGACCCTTCGTTTTCCACGGTAAAGACGTTTACTGCCTCCTGAATCTCTGGGAGCGTGTCTCGCCATCCATGATAATCATGATAATAAAAATAGGTGTTCTCAATGCGTTCAACATCTTGATAGGACACGGCACCCATCTCAGGATGTTGGCCACAATGTTTATCATAATAGGAAATCCAGAAATACCCATTAATACCCCATCCGTCACCCCAGCTGTTTTTACAGAGCCAGGCGCCAGGGTCATCAGCTTGCGTCTGTTTGGTATCATCCCACCCAATAATTGCGATAGCATGGTTTGGATCAAGATCGTTTACAGGGGGTTGATAGTGGATATATCCATCGAAGAATTCTCCTTTCACACACATACAGGTACCTACAGCACCATATTGCATGACCATTGTCTTTATGATATCAATATTGCTGAGATCGGGTTCTGCAACAAACCAGGCTATCTCTCTTGGATAATAATAATGATACACTTTATGAGATCGATCGGCAGGCGTAGTAATATCCGAATACGGCGCATCAATTTCTCGGATGTTTCCCTCGCCCCGAGTCATATAGGCCGAAGAAACACGATAATCTCCACCGAAATGCGGTGTTAATCCATCACCACCAGGATCATCATCATTGTTATGGGTATTAAAACCGTTCCACCAATCTAAATGAGCCTCAGAGAGATCTGGCGCACCTAGTTCGTCATTGCTGCTCCATTCATCAGTCATCAACATATTACTTTCCACTGCTGCCATTGTTCCATGGGCCCAGCAGGTTCCATACCCTCCTTGGTCACGAATACCGGTCACATAATTTTCTCCATCAACATCACGAAGATCAAAAACGGTGGGTGGATCATTAAGCATGGTTGGTTGCAAGTGATCTGATTCTATTTCAAACGGCGTCCTGGTAACCGATAGTGAAGTAGCGGGTTGTATCAGCAGCATACTACAAATGATTGGTATTAGACACCAGAGTAATCTACGTGGTGTACTCCCCTTTTTGTTCATATTTTCCCATGTATTTAATACGACATCTTCATATAAATATGTTTGTATGGAATCGGCATTGGGACAAAATTAGTTGTCATTCTTTTAAGATGATGACATATGCTCTTT
>CAZTFR010000084.1:0-7146 GCA_964612945.1 uncultured Thermoplasmatales archaeon | reverse complement strand
TAAAACTCAACCCAAAAGAAGCATCATTTAACGAAATTGCAATACATGCTATTTTAAGACAAAGACTATCAAAATCAACAGTTACAAAAAATCTTAGATACGCTCGATTCATGGAAATGCATCCAGTATCTGTAGATTTTAGAAATCCAAGCTATGAGAACTTTATCAAACATATTGATTATAGAGAACAGGTCGAACGAACAGGATTTGGTGCATTAAAAGCTGAATGGCAATCAATGAGAATGTTTCTTAGAGCATATGGAATTCCCGCATGGGATTACAAACTACCATATGCCCCAAGACCACATAAGAGAATACTGCCGTTTCCAGACGTTGTTAACAAGTTTTTCCATTATGAATATTCAAAGGACCCTTATGAAAACACATTGTATCAATACTTGTTTTTCCACAGTTTTATGATAGGATGGCGAGTGCCAAGCGAAATCATCGAAATGACCATTGATGATGTGATAATCGATTCAAGTGGCAGGGGGTGCATTACAATAACAGAAACAAAGAAACATAGACAAAAAAGAACAATACTTCCAGAAAAGAGCATTCTATCATCTAGAGTTCATAAATCATTCAAAAATTGGCTAGAAGTATGGCGGCCAAAAGTAGAAAACCAATATTCAGGAAACGCATTATATCTACAACCAAGCGGTAAACCATTTGAAATTAATCATTTTAGAGGCAAACTGAGTCGTTTTGGAAAAAAGATATGGCAACCATTTCAACCATATGATATGAGACATTGGTGTGCCATTGCCCGGCTCATAAAAACAAAACGAGAAACAAAAACTTTTGATGTTTTAACGGTGAGAAACTGGCTTGGACATACTGATATCAAGACAACTCAGAACTACATCAACCATGCAGATATGTATTATAACCAGGCACCTGTGGATTGGATTGCAAATGCAATAAAACCACAAAAAGGAGGCGATAAAAAGAAAGGTTGATCATAAGGAGAAAAACAACAGAACACTGATTTAGCCTCTGTTCCCCTAAATCTCTCCAAGAGATGAAAACGGATCTGCCGGGATTTGAACCCGAGTTTGAGGCTCCGGAGGCCTCAGTGATATCCAAGCTACACTACAGACCCATGCTTTAGGTGCTATAGGCCTTGATAATAAGATGTTTTCGCTTCAGAAAAAAAGAAGAAAAAGAATAGACGGGGTTAGAGTGGTATTATTTGCTGTAACTGAGTATCTGCTGGAGGAGTGAAGAGAGTCGTGGATGCTGATCTAAAAAATGCTGAAACCATCCAACTAGTGATGGGTTGAGTCTTAAGGGCATAGATACTTCTAATGTTGCCCAGTCACTTTCAGCACCGTAGGGGTCTTGCGCTTTAACCCGGATCGTGTAGTCTCCTTTTTCTTCCCAGGTATGTTTTGCAGTGGAGCAGACTCCTGAAGGATAAGGACCGATGGTTTCCTCTGTTCCATCTCCCCAGTTGATAATGTAGAGGAGGGCGTCATCATTGGGGTCTGACCCGCAGATACTATATTTGAATTCATTACCTACCTTCCCTTCAGCTTCTCCATCGATATGAGGGGCTGCCGGGGCGTCATTGTCATAGGCCGGGAGACTTGCTTGTGTTTCATCAACATAGTACGCAGAGAACGGTCGTCTATCTCCATCATTGTTTGCATCATCAGGATCGGAATAGGATTGCTCAGCGGTGTCGGTAAAAACAGCAAGGATGACTTGCACATTATCAATACGCAGATTAGAAAATCCATTTGTGGTTTTATCCCAGATGATCGTGTCTGCTATGCTTCCTTCACCGGCAATAGTAATCTGCTTGTTAACTGCAAAGTCAAGAAAGGCGTGATAATAGGGATTGCCATTATAGTCATTGTAGTAGGAGGATTCAAGTTCAACAATATAGACGCGCAGTCGTCCTGAATACTCTTCTGTTTCATTAGAAGTCACCTCATAAGTGATTTCAAGTTCATCACTAGTAATCCACTCCGTTGAAAGGGTTGTCTCAAGAGCAGGTACCTCTCGGGATCCAGAGATATCCAAATAGGATTGAAAACTACCCGTATTTGTTCCAGGGTAGACGTTTTCTCCTCCGTCAAAATAGGAAGTGGGAACCCAGTAGAGTTTTCGCGCTCCAAGATGCGAGGAGGCCTGTGAATTTTTATTTACTACCATCTCACAGTATTCAAAATCATAAGAGCCACTATTGTAGAGATTGTGCCAGGCCGTGTTTGATGACGGACAGGCAGGACAGGTGGTAGAAGTTCCGACTTCGATTAAAACCGTATGAGTATAAGCCCTGTCAGAAGCAGATGATGGCTCTGCAATGATGGGTGGTTGGGTTTCTATCTGTAACTGAGGGGTGATTGCGCCTACGGCAAACGTACTCAGTACCATAGCTCCGATAATAAAAAATGGAATTATTTTCTTCATAGTCTAATGTTCCCCTGTTCTTTTATATATATTGTTGTCTTTATATATATAAATACTTTACTATAAAAGAAACGGTAAAATAGTAAATATATATAAAAAAAAAGAGAGAGGGGTCTTGTATGTTCTTATAAGACAAAGAACAACAAGAGGAATTTTGGTTCGTAGGTTGTGTTTGCAGTTATTCCTTCATCGCAGGTGACGGTAACTGTGATAGTGGGTTTTCCAATTCCGATAAGCAAGGATTTTGCTTCAGCGGTTTCTCCCACAGCGATATCTCCAAGATCCACCGTTTTGGATCCTCCTACAATGACGAGACCACCGGTTGCTTCAATTGTTACTTGACAATTCGTCGCGTCGCCTTCTCCGTTGTTTTCCACTGTTGCAGTGACACCTATTCCACCGGTAACACTGATGTTGAATGCGGGATCGAATTTAAACGCGTGGACGTTTAAGACCCATGCACCTGGGAGCACTGTGCCAAAATCACTAAAGGAGAGCTCAGGATCCGTTCCTGTATCAGTCATCGCGCTTTTTCCAGCAGCATAGCTTTCAGGGTTCCCATCGTAACCAAACGGATTGTCGTTTGGATAGGGTCCTGCATCGGTTATTTGGACCATGCACCAGATACGAACAGAGGCATCTATGGTGTAGGGCTCTGCAAGTTCAAACTCTTTAATACCCGATGTATTTTCTGTGGTTTCTGTTTCATTGACAAGGATATTAGTGGCGTGTGTCTCATTTCCCTCTGCGATCAAGTAATTGACGTTATGGGAGGTATAGTTCTCTGGTTCGAAATAAATCTCGTACCAGCGGAATTTATCGATAGTCCATCCGTCATAGGGTGCAAGATCGGTGTCATCCAATCGAATCCCAATAGTCATAGGCATGGGACTGGATGTACCAATACCATATTCTGCACTGCCATCATCGTATCCAATCCAGGTTTCATCGCCGGTCATTGAAGGGTTTTCTGATTGATAACCCAACCAAACTGCTCGACATTCGTCGTTATCAACTGCCTTTTCTTGTACTTCTGCAACTGCAACCATTGAAAAACAAAGAGTAGCTGCAAGCAAAAGAACAACTGCTTTTTTCAAAATATGTTTCGCTTTCTCCATATTTTTTCCTCCCCAAGAAGAGGTTTTTTTTGTTGCTACTATAAATCAACAAAAAACCTATATTTAAATCTTTCTATTAAAATTAGAGTATTTTTAAAAAAATACTCCATAATAGAATATAAGGTTACATCGTCCTCATATATGATATACTATCTTTTTTTTTAGAAAAAAGAATAGAATATCGTATGTTTTGATACGATAGTATTTTTTCATTTAAATGGGTTGAATAAAAAGTGCGAATGGACCAATCAGAAATGCGGTGGCAGAAAGTTCAGTACCGTCTTGGTCTGTTTCAGCGGCACGGGCCGTAATGGTTGTCTTTCCAACGCCAAAGGTAAAGGTGGAGATACTTGTTTGATCTTCAGCTACGATTTCATCGATCATTCCTTCTTTTTTCCCTTCGAGTGGAAGGATGATAAATCCCCCTTCAAGACTTATTGTCCAGGCGACATTACTTGCGCTGCTGAATCCTTCGTTAACAACGATTGCGCTGATTCCTAAGCCCCCTGTTATTTGGGTAATATTCAGGGCGGCTGGTGCAGCATCAATGGTTGCTGTGGTGGTGTCATTGCCGGTGTAGTTTCCTTTATCTTTTACAGTGAGTGTAACTTCATAGAAGCCTGGTTCTGAATAGGTATGTGTTGCATTTTTCTCTGTTGAGGTGGTGCCATCTCCAAAATCCCAAAGCCATGTGTAAATTGGTTTTCCACCGGATGCATTACCGATGAATTGGATGTTTTCTCCTTGGGTTCCCTCATAGGGTCCATTGGCATCAGCAGTTACATTTATTCCCACCAATTCAAAAGTCTTATTTGTTTCTACATAGGGGTGAACAGCGACGTTGATGCGCCAGGTTCCTTTTGGTTCTTTTGGGAGTGGTGGTGAAAACGCCTCAAAATACCCGGTGGCATTGGTCATTGAGCAGATTGCCCAGAACGGTGGAAATGTTTCATTTGCATCATAGATATCAATACAGTACCCTGTTTTTTTACCGGTACCATTATATTTAATCCATCCCCATATTTCGACTGATTCTCCCGGATAGTAGTATTCTTGATCGGTATAAACATCAATAGTCCACCCGGTATCCTCAGAGAGTGGTTGTGCCGTTTTTTGTGTGTTTGATTCTGAACTCACCAGAGAGATGCTGGCGGTGAGAAAAAATGTTGTAAGTAGCATTACGATAAAGCGGTTGCTTTTCATCGTTTGTTTCCCCCTTTCATAAATTATTTACTATATTCATATAAAAGTATCATATAAATATATTTCGATTGCAATATTCTTCAAAAATATACTCAGACAAACAGCTGACCTGCTGTAGGGGAACCGCGTTTGAGAGCTCCACCGTTAAATCAGTTTGTTTCTTTGTTGTTTTGTGCGGGTGTTTTTTCCTCTGGAGATGAAGGTTTTTCAGAGGATGGTGATTTGCTTTGTTTTCCTTTAAACTCGGTATATCCGCAGGTTCCGCAGCTAACGCGGTCTTTGTGATCTGCAAGAAAGACGCCATCTCCGCATTTTGGGCAGGTTCGTCGCAGTCTATTAATTTTGTCTCCTTCGATTTTGTAGAGTTCTCGTTTTTTCATTATTCTTCCTTCTTTTCTTCTTGCTTTTGTGTTTCAGTTTTTTCTTGTTTTTCCTCATCTTTGGGCTGATCACTTACTGGTTCTTGTGGTGGTGTTTCTTCTTGTTCTGGTTGTTCATCTGTCTTAGTTGGTGGTGTTTCATTGGACGCTTGTTCTTTTTGTTGTTCTGGAGTCTTTTCTTTGTGTTCCGCTGTTTGTTCTTGTTTCGTTTCTTCTGCAGGGGTTTGTTCTTCATCGGTGGGTTGTTGTGGTTGTTCTGATGGTGGTGTTTCTTTTGATGGTTCTGGTTGTTGTTCTTTTGGTTTCTCTGGTTTTTTACCACCAGGTTGGTTTCGTTTGAGAATGTGGTCTTGTTCAGAGTCTTGTGCTTCTTTAAGGCTTTGATAAATTTTTGCGTAGCCTACTGTTTCTGCTTCACCAAAGCTTGATTCCATCATGTTGACCATGATGTTTTCTTTTTTGACTTTGAGTTGGTCGGCAAGCTCTGTTCTGACCAGCTCTCGCTTAGGTGTTCCTTCGTTTTCATGGTGGATGATGAAGTGCACTTCTGTTCGTTTTAGAAGAGGGTTGTTTGTTTTTGATTGAATCTCTATTTCCATGGGTATCACATTTGATCCAATACGTTTTTAACGGTTTTTTTATGAGTGGTAGTGGCGGGTACCACAACGATTCCTTTATTTGGTAATCCATATATTATGGTTGCGTCGGTGGGTGCCAAATAGATTGCAGCAAGTGAAGCGAGATCTTCTTCGCCTTCGACTTCGATGCAGTAGGGTCCGGAATCAAGTTGTTGGGTGAGGGTTTTGATGTGGTTCCAGAGTTCATCGGTGATGGTTTCTTTTGGGTTTTTCACCGGGTAACGGACAGCGGAAAGCCGTTGAAGCGCGTGTGCCGCCTCTTGGGAGAGGCTTCCGCGTCGTGTATGATAGTCAACGATACAGAGATCGGGTGTGATTCCTTGCTTGAGAAGCGTATAGGTCACCTGGTCTCCCACAGCGATGAGGTAGCGAGCAGATTTGAGAGCTGCAGCCAGCGTATCTTCTTGGACGAGCGTGCCGATGTACTCTCGTAGTTGCTCCCGCAGCGATTCAGGGAGGACATACATTGGTTATCGGACCTTCAAGGCGTATTTCCCTGGTTTTTTTATATTCATTTTCTGCGCAATCTGTGAGGTGGAAGGATTCCGAATGATCACATAACCTTGCCAGCGTTTCTGTGTCTGCTCTGAGCAGATAGGACACCGATCCTTTTCTGTAAGATAATGACAATTCTTACACGCATTTAAGGTCTTCATTTTTTACCCTTCTTTTTCTTTTTTTTCGCTGAATCCTTTTTCTTTCCCTCAGCGGGTTTCTCGTCTTTTGCTTGCAGCCATTCAAAGGCACCCAGCGCAGGCTGCCGCATGGTAAGCCCAATTTTACTTTCGCGAGAGGACAACTCATTGAGACTTACCGCAACAATACGTGCGCGAACCGGGTCGCCGACTTTCAGTGTTTGTTTGTGTTCTTTGCCTACGATTCGTTCGTTTTCTGCATCCACATCCACATAATCATTCATCACTTGACTCATATGGATAAGTGCATCGAGCGGTCCGATGTGACAAAACGCACCAAATTCAACAATCTCACAAACCATCGCGTTGATAAGTTCCTGAAGCTCAGGCAAGTAAGTTAAGGCATCAAAGGCAACCTTTTGATACATGCCGCCATCGCCATGAATCACGATACCATCACCGAGGGGTTTGATATTATCGACGACCACAATTAATCCATGATCACGACGAATGGTGCCTTCAAAGGTGTCTTGCACAATGTCGGTTACCGACTGGGTGAGATCTTCACCAAACTGCTCGGGAGACACCCGGACCGTATCTTCTAATTTTACCATCGCATACATACAATCACAATTCGTATAGAGGAATGAAATTGTCCTGGAATAAGCTTCTTGCTTATATTCTTTTTTGAAGAATCAGTAGTTCGGCAAGTAAAGGGATAAGCGTTGATGTTGGTTGTGTTACCGTCAAG
>CAZTFR010000083.1:0-7538 GCA_964612945.1 uncultured Thermoplasmatales archaeon | reverse complement strand
CGATGTAAAGGAGTATATATAACGAGTTAAAAAAAGTTATTTCGCAAGAGGTCTAATGAAAATGATACTTGGCAAAAAAAATAGAAAGATAATAAATGGAATAAGAGCTGAGCCTTTATTTGAAAATACTATTCGATTTTTTCGTTGCGAAGTAGACATCTAATACAACCAATGAAAGGATTTGCTCGGGGCACTTTTTTCATATAGTCTTGATAGCTTGATCCAAACTTATTGATAAGAAACTTGTCCGCACGGACCATATCTTCATAAGTTAAAAGAATCACTGGAATCCCCAGAAGAATTACCATTACATTTTGAAAAAGAAGCATCGCCCCAATAGACCACAGAATAAATGAAAAATACTGGGGATGACGAATGATTGCATAGATGCCTGTGTCAACAAGGGTGGTTGTATGAACGTAACTTTTTCCCTTGGCAACATTTCCCTTTTTTGGGAACGATATCACCGGAGCCATTCCAAAATATCCGGAGAGAAGAAAGACTCCAACACTGATATATTGAAGCCAGTCTATGGTAGTATCTTTTGCAAGAAAAAAGCCATATAGCATCTGAAGAATAAAAAAAAGCCCAGCAAAAACAGAAGGTATCGCATCTTTCCATGAGAAATGATACTCTGCCATATGAATCTCCTAAACAACAATGCATACAAAAACTTTGATGCTTTAGGGGGGTTTTTGTTTTTCCAAAAGTATTTTATGGAACGACCTTAATTGAGGGTACAAGATTAAAGGATGAAGATGGTTGTTTCAGATTTTTCAAACATTCTTTGAAAAGTGTGAGATTGTTGTTTTTGTTCTTGTGATAGAAACAGTAAAATGAGCTGTTTCTCATAGGATGATAGCATATGAACGGAAAAGTAAAATGGTTTAACCCGCGAAAAGGGTACGGCTTTATTGAAGTAGACGGAAGTGATGATGTCTTTGTACATCAATCTCAAATATCTGATGGATATATTCATGAAGGAGACTCCGTTGAATTTGACGTTGAAGAAACAGAACGAGGATTAAACGCAACCAACGTGAAAAAAGTAGAAAAATAAGGTGATCAAAAATGACAGGCGTACAAAAAGGAGACACGATAACTGTGGAGTATACCGGCCTTCTGGAAGATGGAACCGTATTTGATAGCTCTGACAAGCATAATGAGCCTTTGAAATTTACCGTAGGTGAGGGGACAATCATAAAAGGATTTGATCAAGCAGTCGTCGGCATGAAAAAGGGCGAAGAAAAAGAAGTTACAATTGCACCAGAGGATGCATACGGTCAATATAATCCTGAACTTGTTCGCGACCTTCCTCGCAATGTCTTTCCGGAAGATAAGGAGTTACAGCCCAATATGATGTTTATGATGGCTCTACCGGATGGTCGGCAAGTTCCGGTGCGCATAGACAAAATCGGTGAAGAACAGATAACCGTCGATTTGAACGCTCCTCTTGCGGGACAAACCCTTATATTCACTATAAAAATTATTGATATTGCCAGCTAAACGTTATATTCTTTATTTTTTTATTAATTTCCAGTAGTATTCTCTAATAAATCAAAAGAATATTATGACTGTAAGTCATTTTGGGAAAAAATGAGAAGATCTTCTTTTTACAAGAGGGAAACGTTGAATGGCAGAAGAAATTCTTAAAAGTAGAGTAGGAAAAACACCACTGATCCGAGCGAAACAATTAGAAAAAGAACTTGGCATCAAAAAAATCTTTTTGAAACTAGAAGGAAACAATCCCTCGGGTCACCGGGAGGACCGCCTTGCCTATCTTATCATTCGAGATGCATTAGCTCGTGGGAAAAAAACAATTACGATGGGGACCTTCGGAACAATAGCTGGATCTCTTGCCTATCTCTCCCAATTCTTTGATATCAATTGTGTTTTTTATGTACCTGATAAAAAAAGAATCGCACGAAAACAACTGTTTCTCTCCGATAACGTTACCCTTATCGAGTATGGAAAAAGTTATGCGGACTGTGTCACAAAAAGTAGAGAAATTGCTGAAGAAAAAGGTTGGTACAATGCAAACTATGGTCGCGCAAACAGTTTGTTGAATATGTATGCATTCTCATACATCGCAAATGAAATGCATCAACAAATAGAGAAACCAATCGACACCGTCTTTTGTCAAACCTTTAACGGTTCCTCAATTTCAGGTTTACAACTTGGATTTAGAGAACTCTGGGTAAATGAAGAAATCCATTCGCTTCCAAAACTCTGGGCGGTAAGCACCGATCATGGCAATGCTATTATCGAATCGTTTAAAAAAGAAAGTAGAAAAATCTTGGTTCTTGCCAAACATGAGATGCGGAGAACAAAACTTAGTAGACATATGGTAAACCCCTCCTGTCTCAATGGACAAGATGCATTAAACGCGTTGCATGATACCTCTGGATCTGCAGCAGGTGTGAATGATGAACAAGTGCGCGGTGCTGCTGAACTCATAAAAAAAAGAGAAAAAATTAAACTTACCTATTCCAATGCATTTCCCCTCGCAGGGTTTATTAAAGCGGTTCATAAAAAAGAAATAAAAGATGGTATACATGTCATTATTCTTGATGACGGAGCAATACGAATCGATGTGCGAAAATTAGGAAAAAGAGATCTGAACATTTCCTATGCTGAGTTTCTTAAAAAACTTGATTCATGGTTGTTAGAATTCACTGATCCTCTTGATGAAATGAAAGAAGCAGTCGAAAATGCTTTTGAAGAAGGGCATGTCATCGCTGCATTTGATCATAAAACAATTGTAGGTATTGCCATACTTTCACGCCTTCCCTTTGAGACTTTTTTCCCACGTTTTCATCTCTCCTATATTGCCACAATGAAAACGGTGAAAGGAAAAGGCATAGCCACACAACTCTTAAAAAAGGCAATAGACGTGTCAAAAGGAGATTTATCGCTACATGTTGAAATTCACAACAAGAGAGCGATTAAACTCTATGAAAAAATGGGACTTCGAAAAAAATACTATCGGATGCATTATATTGGAGAAGAACATGAACCGCTTTCTCAAAAAAAATGAACAAAATGATCTTATTCATCTCGTCAAAGAACTTATACGTATTCCTAGCTCAGCTGAGGATGGAAATGAAATTTATGAATTTGTTTATACCTATCTCAGAGAACGGAATTTTAATATACAGTTTCAACAAACCAAGAACCCATATATTACGTACCAAAATGTTTCAAATCTCTATTTAAAATTAGGAAACGGCAATGGACCCAAGATTATGCTCAATGGACATTTGGATGCGGTTACAGTGGATAAAAGAGATAAATGGAAACACCCGCCGTATAGTGCGGTCGAAGAAAACGGTCGAATTTTCGGCCGTGGATCTGCAGATATGAAAGCAGGATGTGCAGCCGCAATCACAGCACTTATCGCCCTTACCCATCGAAAAAAAGAGATTAATGGAGAACTTTTTCTCAGCTGCGTTTTTGGAGAGGAGGCTCCATTTTCACTTGGAACTGATACCTTGCTCAAAGAATTTGACTTTAAGGATTACGACCTTATTATCATACCTGAGCCCTCTCCTCTTATCACACGAAACGATTACTGCTTCACACATGGCCGTATTCACAAATCCAAATTTCCTGTACCGATCATCGGTGCCGAAGGACGCATTCTTCTTGTTATTGAATTCTATGGTAAAGCAAGTCATGCATCGCATCCTTCATTTGGCGTTAACGCGTTACATGATGCTTCAACTCTCATCTCAGAGCTCGCTCGATTTGACATATTCACCCATATAAAAAGAGGACGAGGTCATTACTGTGTTCTGAACATTGAAGGAGGGGATGAATCATTTACTGTCCCTAGCTTTGCACGCATCCTGGTGAACCGACAGATCATGTTGGGAGAAAATGTTACTAGTGTTATTCGTGAGATTAAAAAAATTGTTCGAGCATTACGACTTAAATCAAAGGTAGAGATCTATCGCAGACACAGCCCAGGTCCTGAGTTGGAATATCAACCATATCTTTTCGAAAACTGTGAATACATCGACACATTTATCAATCATATTCGATCTTTACAGCGGCAACACACCAATGAAGATACAAAACCACCGCTGTGTAAATATTCGACAAGAAGTGTTGGAGATTTCAATTTATTTGGAAAAAGAGCAAAAGTCCCCACTCTTATCTTTGGACCCGGAGGCGGAAATATCCACGCACCAAATGAATATGTTAACACTCAAGAGGTCATAGACACAACAAACTACCTACTCAGCTTTTTTCAGGAGGTCTATCAATAACGGCATGCTACCCTCGTCTTCTCATCGACACTAAAAAAATTGAACATAACACCAAAACAATTGTGAATTTAGCCCAAAAGGCAGACATCTCTGTTTTTGGCGTAATCAAAGCTACCTGCGGAGATCCCGCAATAGCACAAGCGATGCTTAGAGGAGGTGTCTGTGGTATCGCAGATTCCCGACTTGAAAACATCCGCACTCTCAAACAAAACAAAATCCAAACGACCCTCATGCATCTTCGCACTCCAATGATCAGCGAAGTAGACACTCTTATCGAATATGCAGATATCAGCCTAAACACGGAAACAACAGTGCTAAACGCGATTTCTAATAGCGCAGCAAAAAAATCAGTAAGACAAAAAATTATACTTATGGTAGAAATGGGTGATCTTCGAGAGGGAATGCTCCCCGACCACCTTGACTATACCATTGAAAAAATTCAGAATCTCCCTCATATCGATCTGTATGGAATTGGAATGAACCTTGCCTGCTTCGGAGGCGTAGTTCCAACAAAAGAAAAAATAGAACAATTTTGTAATTTAGTAGAAAAACTCGAACGACAACATGACATCCGCTTTGAAATGATCAGTGGAGGAAATTCAGCAAATATACCCTTACTTTTAAAGTGCCCTATGGAAACAAAAATCAATAATCTACGCATAGGAGAAGGAATACTATTAGGACGAGAAACCGTTCATCGTACACCAATACCAGATACCTATCAAGATGCCTTCATCCTTGAAGCAGAAATCATTGAATATAAACAAAAACCATCTAAGCCCTATGGTAGTGTCACCCAAAATGCATTTGGAGAGATGCCAAAGTTCAAAGATATCGGAATCATTAATAGAGCGATTGTTGCCATTGGAAAACAGGACACAATTCCAAAAGATTTGACTCCCCTTGATAAAAATATCAAGATTCTTGGAAGCAGCAGTGATCACATCATTCTACACATTACCACAAATGATTATACGGTTGGAGATATACTTCAATTCCAACCTAAATATGGCGCATTAGTTCATCTGTATACAAGCAAATACGTAGAAAAAAAATATCTCAACTAAGTAATCTCATTGACTTATCATCAGGTTTTTTTTATTCTTTTTTCTTGATTTTATACTTCTGAACGAAAGCATTTAAATATCCATATATTTATAATTCATTAGAGAAAACATGACACTTATCAAATCCAAAAAAACTCTTCAAAGCATTCTTGTTTGTTTTGTGATTATTTGTAGTTGTATTTCAATAACTGCAACTAACAGGATAGACCAACACATGCAACCAGCCACATCAACAAATAGCGAAACTATTAGTTTAACATTCAACTTTTCGGATCCTACAATAGTAAACGATAATCAAAGTATCTGGGTTTATGTAAATGAAACAGATCTTAATATGATTATACCAAATAAACCCGTCCTTCCTACAAATATTACTGTGCTACCCTTTGAGTTTGGCACAAAAATTCTAAATATTACGTATACGACATCAAAACCAGAAAATATCTATCTCAATGGACAACTTGCCACTGGAGCATTTCGTAACCATGATGCTTTCCGAATCAAAACTGTTGATGCAACAGTACCCGCAGATGAAGAAAGTACCACGCCTTATCCTCTGGATTGGTTTTCTTATCATACTGGAGGGGGGCTTTCTTTTGGAGGCCATCAGAGTTTTTGTGTTCTGCGAGTGTTTCCCGTGCGATACTTTTCAGAAGAACACTACTTGCAGTTCATCCGCCATATCAATATCACTATTAATTATCAGAAACCTACTGAACCGTTACATTCTGGACAGCGTATTTACGATCTCTTAATTATCACACCTCAGAAATACAGTACTGCATTGCAACAACTTGTCGATCATAAAGAACAATGGGGTATAAAAACAAGACTTGTCAGTCTTAGTGAGGTCTATGATCAAATCTATTGGAATGGTAGAGATAAAGCTGAAAAAATCAAATATTTCATTATGGGGGCAATTGAACATTGGGGAGTTACCCATGTTCTTTTGATAGGTGGAATACGGGGTCAAAGTTTTCAGTGGGATTTACCTGTTAGATATAGTCATGTCGTTCCTGCTGAAGAGCAAGAATATGCTGAGCAATCATTTCTCAGTGATCTGTATTTTGCAGATGTGTACGATAGTCTTGGAGAATTTTCTAGTTGGGACTCCAATCAAAATAATATCTTTGCGGAATGGAATCAAACAAGCCGTGATCAAATGGATTTATACCCTGACGTATATCTGGGGCGGTTACCTTGTAGGAATATCAGAGAGGTTCGCATTATGGTACGAAAAATCATTTCGTACGAAAAAAACAGAGCTGAAGAAAGCTGGTTTAACAATTTGCTGCTCGTTGCAGGGGATTCGTATAATGATACAAATCATTTCAACGAAGGGCAACTCATTGCAGAAAAAGCAAGCACACTTTTACCAGAATTTTCTCCCGTTAAAGTATACGCATCAGATCAAGATATTAACAGAAGAACTGTCAATAAAGCATTGAATCAGGGGGCGGGATTTGCCTATTTTTGTGGGCATGGAAATCCTATGAGTTGGACGACTCATTTCCCGCCAGATGGATCAGAATGGACAACAGGCTATACTGTTGGAGATATGATCTATTTGAGAAATGGTTATAAATTACCCATATCCATTGTAGGTGGTTGTCACAACGGACAGTTCGATGTAACACTACAAAATATAGTCAAAGGAATCCGACAAAATGGATTGCAATATTTCAGTATAAAACCTGGAAACATTGGGGATTTTTGGTATAGCGAATGGTCACCAAATTGCTGGGCGTGGTGGCTTACTAGTAAAATAGGTGGGGGTGCAATTGCGACAATAGCTAACACAGGATTAGGAACCCACGGCGATGGAGACCGTGATCGAAATGGAATCGCCGATTATTTAGAGGTCTTAGATGGATGGCTTGAACTTCGATTTCTGGAATTATATGGTATGGAAAAAAGTGATAATCTTGGTGTCAATCATGGAGAAACAATGACGAATTATCTTCATCGTTTTTATGGCAACAATGATAAGATGGATTATAAGATGGTACAACAATGGGAGCTCTTCGGCGATCCCAGTCTTAAAATTGGTGGGTATCTTTAATTTTTCTCATTTTACCTGAAAAGAGGATAAATTTTATAAATACAAAAACATATGTCCAATTCCAGCAACAGAGAGGGGATTGTATATGCCTGAAATCTTATGGCACTGGCAGAAAGGTCATATCACTTTTTTTACCAA
>CAZTFR010000082.1:0-7555 GCA_964612945.1 uncultured Thermoplasmatales archaeon | reverse complement strand
CGGAGCTCTGCTCCGATTGGGATAGCAGATTTTAGGCGATTCTATTTACTTCACCCGGCAGTATCGACTTTTTTTGTTTTCAGAGCAATCAATTTCAATGTGTTTTCCGGTGACCATATAGTGAACTTTTTCACCGATTTTGCAGGCATGATCCGCGCAGCGTTCTAAGTATCGGGCGACCATGATGTAATGCGTGCAGCGGCTGATCACCTTTGAATCCTCCATCATGTAGGAAAGGCATTCTCTGAAAATGGAATATCGCAGCTCATCGACGCTGTCATCTCGGTCGTCAAAATCAGATAACTTGTCGATATTTTCTTCCTCAAAGGCAGTCAAAGAATCGGTAATCATATCATCAACAATCTTAGCCATATAGGGAAGACTCACGAGCTTTTTGACATGTGGTTTATCCGTCAGTTCGCTTGCGACATTGGCAATGTCTTTGCCGTATCGGCCAATGCGGTGAAGGTAGGTGATAATTTTTATAATCACACCGATCTTTCGCATATCTTGAGCCATGGGTTGGTAGAGGGCGATCATTTGCAGGGCTTTTGCTTCGATTTCTGTGTCAATATCTGATATTTTCCCTTTTCGTTCTAGGACCCATTTGATTTTTTCTTCATCTTGATCTTTTAAGGCTTCCACGGAGGTCATAAGCATTTCTTTTGAGAGATAGCCCATTTTAATGACCTCTTTTTTCAGTTCCCTCAGTTCAGCATGAAATTTTTCTACCATTTCTATTCTCCTCAACTTTGTTTCCAATTAGGTTATCCGAAGCGCCCTGTGATATACTTCTCTGTGAGTTCCTCTTTTGGGTTTTCAAAAATTTGTTTGGTTTTTCCATATTCAATCATCTTTCCCAGATACATATAGGTGGTGTAATCACTAACACGTGCGGCCTGTTGCATGTTATGAGTGACAATGGCAACCGTGTAGTCTTTGGTGAGAATGCGGATGAGATCTTCGATTTTTGCTGTGGCAATCGGGTCAAGGGCGCTGCAGGGTTCATCCATGAGGATGACTTCTGGTTCAATTGAAAGAGCTCGGGCGATGCAGAGTCGCTGCTGCTGTCCACCCGAAAGTCCCATCGCAGAATCAGATAATCTGTCTTGGACTTCCTCCCAGAGAAAAGCATCTTTGAGGCTTATTTCCACGATTTTATCTAATTTTTTCCTATTGCGAACTCCATGCAGACGGGGGGCGTAGGCGATGTTTTCATAGATGCTTTTGGGAAACGGATTGGGTTTTTGAAATACCATCCCAACTTTTTTTCTAATGGCTACTACATCTGCGTTTTTGTCATAGATGTTTCTGCCATCATACATTACCTTTCCTTCCACGCGGCATTTGTCAATGATATCATTCATTCGATTCAAACACCGAATCAATGTGGATTTGCCACAGCCTGATGGACCGATGATAGCGGTGACCTTTTTTTCAAGAACCGTCATGTTCACATCGATGAGTGCTTGCTTATTATCATACCAGAGATTGAGGTTCTGCACAATCATTTTTACGTTTTTTTCAGCTGCCATATATGATCCTCAGATATATCTTTTCAATTCTACATTGGTTTTTGTTTGTGTTCTTTGTTGACCCGTAATCAATACGGTTTTTTTTTATTTTTGGATGCTAATTAAAATTCTACTCTAAATCTTTCACGAATAATAATTGCAAATGCATTAATTCCAAGAACAATTCCTATGAGTAATAGAGCGGTAGCCCAGGCATTTTGCTCTACTTCATATGCGCCAAAATATCGGGTGAGTGTGAGCAGGTGATATGGTAATGCTTGAATGGGTTGGAAGAGGTTTTTTGGGATGCCTGCGCCAATAAATGCGACAGCTGTAAACATGATAGGTGCTGTTTCTCCTGCAGCTCGTCCTAAGCCTAATACGCCACCGGTGATAATACCGGGTAATGCTGGAGGGAGAACAACTCTTCGTATCGTTTGCCACTTAGTAGCTCCTAATGCATAGGATCCTTCACGGACATTTTGTGGAACTGATCGTAAAGCCTCTTCTGATGCACGGATGATAATTGGAAGTGTTAAAAAGGACATGATAAGCACTCCGCTCAGAACAGATATGCCAAAAAGAGGAACAAAGAAGGCTAGTCCAAATAAGCCATGAACAATAGATGGTGTACCTTGTAGGATATCTACTGCGATTCGCAGTACACGGATAATTGGTCCGGAACGTGCATATTCATGTAGATACACTGCACTGGAGATACCTAATGGTAAGGCGATGAGAATAGTACCAATAATAATAAGAAGAGTACCTACCAATGCTGGAAAGATTCCTCCTTGAGTTCCATGTCGGGAGACATCTTCGGTGAGAAACTCCCAAGTGATACCACCGATTCCATTGACTACAATATTACCAACAATTATACCTAATGGATAAAGAATTAATATCATGGAGAAAATAAGAACAAAATAAGCGCCAGCTTGTTTTGATTGGCTAGAAAAGTTATAAAGAGGTTTCATCGTAAAAGAAGCACCAAGTATTCCTAAGATAATGAAAATAATCGAAGTGATCATAAATTTAAGAAGTGATGCATCAACATCAAATTGACGCAATTCATATTGGGGTGGAAACAGAGGTAAAAAATATGCTACGAGTAAAACGATTATTACAAAGATACTCATAGTGATTAGAGGGCGAATTCTTTTTTGTTCTTTGAAGGAAATTACTAAAAGTGAAAAAATGAATAAGAACAGAATGATTAGAAACACACGGGCAAGAAAATCACCTACATAAAAAGAAATTGATGAGGATACAAATCCAAGCAACGCTATGATAAAACAGTAGACAATGGAACTATAACAAAGAATGTTTTTAAATGTTAAATTTTCTTTTGAAAAGAGGTATGTAATGCTCTGTTTTAGATTTATCAGATACGCTGATTTACTCATCGTCTAACCGCCCTTAAATTTTTTTTCGATATGAGTTTGTAGGATGTTTGATGAAATACTCATAATAGCAACGATAATAAACAAAATGACGGCAGCGGCAAAAAGGGAGTGAACTTGTAAACCTGTAGCTTCTCCCATCTCAAGAACGATGAGACTGGTAAGTGTAGCACCAGTACTTTCAAAGATATCAAAAGGTGGAACTGGGATTTTTAGAATATTTCCCATCACAAGTGATACTGCCATTGTCTCTCCGATAGCACGACCCATTCCCATGATAACGGCTGCGGAAATCCCTGATATCGAGGTAGGAATGGTTACTTTTTTTATTGTTTGCCATTTTGTTGCACCAACTGCAAGTGAAGCCTCTTTTAATTCTCGGGGAACTGCTTTCATCGCATCATCTGAAATGCTGATTATGATAGGTAATGCCATAACGCCAAGGATAAGCGCTCCAGCAAGATAAGAGTAGCCCGAAAGCATGTCAAAGCTTGGTCGAAGAAATCGAACGAGCAGGACTGCACCAAGAAATCCATAAACGATTGATGGGATACCAGCTAGGAGCTCAATGACAGGTTTTAATGAAGTGCGAAGATAGAATGGTGCGAGTTCTGATAGGAAAATTGCACCAGAGATACCTAAAGGTATTGCAATAAACATTGCAAAAATAGTTACTATTCCAGTGCCAAATATGGCCGCTCCAATGGTGTAGGTTTCTTGTGGTACACTCCACTTTGTATTGAATATATCAAATCCATAATGAGCAAATGAAGGAAATGCTTCGCGGAACAGAAAATAGAAGATAAATAGTATGATAAAAATAGAGAAGGCTGCCAGCATAAAGAAGATGTTTTTTATGATGATCTCCTTTACCTTTAATGGCAGCATTATCTCGTAACCATCTATGTTTTTCTATTGTTTATAGCGGAACAAATCCCTCTTCTTCGACAATTTCTTGTCCTTCATCGCTTTGTACATAATCAATGAAATCTTTGACAAGACCTGTAGGTTCTCCGCGGGTATACATATGAAGTGATCGTGAAATCGGATATTCCTCACTCTGGACGGTTTCAACAGTAGGTTCGACGCCGTCAATGGCAAGTGCGGGGTTGTCTTCTCCAATGTATCCAAGTCCAACATAACCAATAGCTCCTACACTACCAGCAACAGCATCAACGACATCTGAGTTTTCTTGGTTGACTTTATTAACCGCAAGTTCTCCCCCTTCATCTTCGAAATCTTCAAGTGCTGTTCCCTCATCATTCTTGACAAGTTCAACAAAACTTGCACGTGTACCAGAAGTTGATGCACGCTCGTTTACAAAAATTTCAAGACTTTCGGGATACCCAATTTCTTGCCAGTCTGAGATGTTTCCAGTGTAGATTCGGTAGAGTTGATCCATGGTTAACTCCGTTATATGTTGGTAAACATCAGTGCTTACTACAACTGCAATTCCATCGTAGGCAACAATATTATCGATGATGTCATCTTCAGTGATGGGGTTTCCATCATCATCTGTATATTTGTATGTTCCATCTTCGTTTTTAAAATCAGATTCTTTATACGTTCTTGAAGCGTCGCCTATATCATGTGTTCCACTGAGAACTGCTTTTATTCCAACACTTGAACCGCCACCAGAGACAGTAACAGTTATATCTGGATTTGCAGCCATAAACTCTTCTGCTGCTGTTTCAGCGATTGGTAGTACCGTTGACGATCCAGTTATGGTTATCGTTGATTTTGTTCCTTCTTCTTCGACACAACCACTAAAGCTTGCAACTGTGATTGTGACAGCTATGAGTAGTCCTAACATTATCTTTCCAGTTTTCATGTGTGTAACCTCCCACACTAAATATCACCTAGGACCGGTCAAGTTCCCCATATGATTTATACTTTATCTATATATACTATATTCACGGCAATAGAACTCAGATGTCAATAGAGACATATAGAAATTTTTAAATATTGACTATAGTTCTCTCTATTTTGGAGGCTCTTTTCATGGAAATACGACGCGTACAACTCACCGGTGGCTCATCATATGTGATGACACTACCAAAAGAATGGGTCAAACAGCTCAACATCAAAAAAAATGATCCGCTCTGCATCTACTTGCAAACCGATGGAACCCTCATGGTTACACCAAGGATGACCGAGGAACATAAACAAAAAACAAAGGAATTCAACATCACTCATATCAGTAATCAAAACGAGCTGCTCCGCCGACTTATCAGTGCCTACCTCGCCGGTTTCAACAGCATCAAGATAAATTCAACCCGTTCAATTCCTCCAACTATTCGTAGTCTTGTCCGCAACTACACTCAAATTACCATTGGCCAAGAAATCATCGAAGAAAGCGACAATCAAATCATTCTCAAAGACCTACTTAACCCTACAGAAATGCCTTTTGAACGCACCATTAAACGGATGCATATCATCGTCAAGGGCATGTATGAGGATGCCCGTCAAGCAATTGAAACAAAAGATGTTTCACCCATCTCTGATATGACACAGCGAGACAACGAAGTGGACCGTCTCCATTGGCTGGTCGCCCGACAACATAACAGCATCCTTCAAAATGTTGGCCTCGCAGAAAAACTACATGCCACAATCGAAACAAGTCTTACCTATTTTCTTATCAGCCGCATTTTAGAACGCATCGGCGATCATGTTGTGCGCATCGCAGCCACGCTTCCATCCATTAAAGATCTTCCTACTGATGACCCTCTCATCAAACATATCATCACCGCAAGCAAGCAAAGCCAAAAAGCACTCAACTGCAGCATCACAAGTTTTCTGAGAAAAAACATTACAGAAGCAAACCACAACATTGAGGAGGTCGAAAAGTTTGAAAAACTCTGCGAAGACATCAACTCAATAGCACTCACCTATCCCTCAAAAACCGCCCTCTCCGTGGGATACATTATTGAAAGTATCAAACGTATCGCAGAATATTCAACTGATATCTCTGAGACGACAATCAATCATCTCACTCGTTTTACTGATAAATAAAAAAAATGGTAAGGAGCTTGTCTGAAAACCTGAGTTTCGCACATGAATAAATGTTAAGTGCCTTCAGCAGTTTGTATTTTATTGGTGAAAAAATGCAAACAGCACTGAAGACACCACAACACATAAAGCCCAACCAGAATAAGACCTTTCCGATAGGAACCATACAAACCGTCAAAACTATTTTTGAAGAACTCCATCTCCCGCCACTCCTAGACCGGCTCAAGCACTGCGGTCATCAACTTAGCGGACTGGTCACTGGTCTTGTCTCATACAAAATGACCGAAGATCTTTCGGTGAGCAGATGCCATCAATGGATGACCAATTCCATGCTTCTAGAATATCTTCAGTTATCTGAATTCGGTGATGATGCACTGTACCGTGGTCTAGCAACACTAGGACAAAATAGACATCATATCCTCAAACACCTCCGCTTCACCCTGAAAAACCAATACAACGTCGGACTGGACATGGTATTCATGGACTGGACCAGCATCCACTTCGAAGCCCAACCAACAGATCTCATCAAATACGGATACAGCCGTGATCACCGACCAGACCGACCACAAGTCACCATCGGACTGGCACAAGACCAACACTCCCAACTTCCCATAGGGCTGAGCATACAACCAGGGAACATCAACGATCAAAACCATTTCAAAACAACGTATCAGCAGATCAAACCCGGACTCAGAAATGGAAGCACCTTGGTGTTTGATGCCGGTGCTATGGGCACCCCAAATCTAGACCTTCTTGTATCGGACAAGATGAAATATCTCTCCCGGATGAAACTCAATTAAAGTGATGTTACACGACACCTCAGCACGTTCAACAAAGAGGAATGGACACCAGTCGTAACAGGGAACCCCGATGAACAGGTATACGGGAAACAACTGGTGTTCCCAAGCAGAACCAAATACCTGTACTTCTCCCAAAACCTGTATACTGACACTATGGCGAACCGACGCAGACACCTGGAACAGGAATACGACGAGGCACTAATCTTATGGAAGACCATACAAGAAAAGAAACGACCACGCAGGAAATACCGGAACAGCAACCATTTCCTCCAGACACATCTCTCCTACACCTTTCCACTTACCGGTTTATCCCGTGAAGAAGCCATTGAACAGGCGTTGCAACTGTCCATCACGGGGAAAGAAGGATTTTTTAGCTTGGTTTCAAACAAAGATTTCTCACTTCACGAAGCACTCCAATACTACCGTGAAAAAGACGGTGTAGAAAAACTGTTCAACAGCATCAAAAACGAACTTCATATTCGTCCAACACGCTGCTGGACACAGGAGTCCATACAGGGATCCATCCTCATCGTGTTCCTTGCTCAACTGGTTATCAGTATGTTGCGGTACAAACATGACTTGTTGCGTCGTGTTTCCACAAAATTCATCATGCACAGCCTGAGTAATTTCGCACTTACCATCATCATTGGTAAAAATGGGGTGAGAACACGTGTTTTTTCCAATTTTGATTGGATTAATACCCTGGTTTTTTGTGGAAACACACCAGGATCATAGGTTTTTCAGCCTTTTTTGTTGGTTGAAAACATGAAAATAGTGTGATGTGCGAAATGTGTTTTAATCAATAAAAGAACGATCACCTGAGAAACTT
>CAZTFR010000081.1:0-7761 GCA_964612945.1 uncultured Thermoplasmatales archaeon | reverse complement strand
TTGTTGGTTGAGGGTGGAAAGTTCGTTTTGTGTTGTTTCGAGTTGTGCTTCGAGGGTGTGAATGGTCTGGTTTTTTTCGGTGAAGTCGTTTTGAAGCGCCTCGATTTCATGGTGTTTTGTTTCAAGTTCGTTTTTCGTCTGCTCAATACTTTGGGTGCGTTCTTCTAATTCAGCAGAAATGGCCTTGATTGTTTTTTGAAAACTTTCGATCTTTATTTCTAATTCGGTGATGATTTTATTTTTTTCATCTTGGACCTCATGGAGCTGTTGTAGTTCTTCTTGCTGAGTTCTGTTTTCGTCCTCCACGGTATGTAGATTCTTTGTTTTTTGGTCAAGTTCCCCCTGAAGATGAGTTAGATGGAGTTCGACATCTTGAAGGGTATCAGTTTTTATAATGAGCTCATCCTTCAATGTGCTAAGTTTGCTTTGGGTCTCCTCAAGCTCATTCGTTTTTAATTGAAGCTGATTATGTAATGTTTCCAATTCATTTTGCAGTTGGGTGAGTTGTTGGTTTTGGGTGTTGAGTTGGTTGTTGCGGTATTCGAGGTCGTTGTGGCGGTCGTGTAGTTCGTGTTCGAGGTATGTGATGGTTTTTTGTTTGTCTTGGATTTGTTCTTCTAGGGTTTGGAGTTGGGTGGTGAGTGTTTGTGTTTGTTGTGTTTTTTTCAGCAGGTTATTCTGATCATCTTGGAGTTGTTGATTGAGTTGTTGGATGATGGTGTTTCGTGTTTCCAAATCCGTTTGAAGGGTTTGAATTTCTTGTTGTTTTTCTTCTATCTGATGAGAGAGCTGATTAAAATCAAAGGTTTTTCTTTTCAAATTTTCAGTAAGGAGATCGTATTGGGTTTCCATATCTTGATGTGAAAGAACAGTAGTGTTGAGTTCATCTTGGAATGTGGTGAGTTGTTGTTGGGTGTGGTGTAGTTGTGTGTTTGTTGTTTCTAGGTTTTGTTGCAGGGTGGTGAGGTTGTTTTCGAGTTCGGTGATGTGGTGGTTTTTTTGTTCGAGTTCTTCTGTTTTTGTTTGGATGTCTTGGGTTAGTTGGGTGAATTGTGTTTCGAGTTCTTGTTTTTCTTGTGTTTCTCTGTTGAGTTCTTCCTGCAATGTAGTGTGTTGTTGTTGGAAGTGTTCTAATTCACTTGTTTTCCTCTCCACCGCTTCTTGAAGAGACTGTACTTCTTTTTGGAGCTGTTCGGCCATTTCTTTGTTTGTGTCAAGTTGTTTGTTTCTCTGCTGAAGATCTAATAGTCTATCCTGAAGTTCATTTTCAAGATGGACAATAGTTGATTGTTTCTCTTCACTGTTCAGCTGTGATTGTTTGAGTTCATCTGTTTTTTCTGTGAGCTGAACGGTAAGTGTTTCATTTTTTTGTTGTAGCGAAGCAACAATTCCCGTTTGTTTTTCTAATGTGTTTGCGGTATCTTCTAGTTGTTGCTTTTGGTTCTGCAGTTCCATCTGTAGTGCGTTCATTGTGTTTTGTTTGTCCTCAAGCTCCTGTTGGATTTGCTGTAATTCTTCATTACCAACAATCAGTTCGGCTTCTAATTGTTCCTTTTCAGTGGTAGTTATTTGCAGGGTATCTGATAGCTCTTGATTTCGTGCTTCCAGTGTTTCTTTTTCTTTTTTTATTGCGGTTAAGTCATCCTGAAGTTTTTTGATGTGTGTTTCTTGTTTTTGCTGGTTTGATTCAAGCTTGGTTAGTTGAGTAGTTTTTCCTTCTATTTGTTGTTCTGCTGATGCGAGCTCTTTGTTTTTTTCCTCAAGGGCGTTCTGGAGATTGTTTATCTCCTTCTGATAGGATTTCAAGATTGTTTTTTGTTTGGTAAGCGCTTTTTTCGCGTCTTTTAGTTTCCTTTTTGTGGGATGATCTTTTTCTTTGAGTAATTCTTCTTTTGCAGTTTCAATTTCTTTTTGTTTCTCTTCAAGATTATGTTGTTTTTCTTTTATCAGGTTGTTGAGTTCTGTGATTTCTTTATGACGGAGCTGAAGGGCTTGTTGGCTGGTTTTTCTTTCTGCGGTAAGCTCGTCGATTTTTTCTTGGAGATTTTTTGTTTCATTTTCTTTTTGTTCAAGAGATTGTTGTTTTTCTTGGAGTTGTTTTTCTAAAAGATTAATCTCTCCTTGTCTAGTGTTCACCATTGATTCTTGTGTGTGGAGCTCTTTTTCATATTGTTCGATCTGGGTTTGAAGCGAGGTTATTGTGTTATGAAGATGCTCATATTCTGATTCTTTAGAAGCAAGGGTATCTTGTAAACGGGAGAGCTCTGCGTTTTTTTCTTTGACGACAACATTCTGTTGTTCGAGTTGATTTTGAAGATCTTGGATGATGGTATTTCGTACCGCGATTTCATCGGTGTGTTTTTCAATTTCACTCTGATATTTTCTGAGATTCTGCTCTTTTTTTTGCAGTTCTTCTTCTTTGTTTGTTGTTTGTGCCTGAAGACTTTGAATTTCCTTTTCTAACAACTCTGCTTGTTTCTGTAATTGTTTTTCATTTTCCTGCCGTTGCTGTATCTGTTTTTGTTTGTGGTCAATTTCAGAGAGCAGTTTGTTGATTTCTTCCTGTTTCTGTTTTTCTTCATCTGTTTTTTCCCCCAATTCTTTTTGTCGTTTCTTAAGAATTGATTGCAGAACGCGGAGTTCATCTGTTTTTTCGTGAAGTTCGGCAGAACTGAGATCTTTTCGTTTCTGGTAGAGATCTCGCAGTTTTTCTAATTCTTCTGCAGTTTCGTTGAGTTCTTGTTGTTTTTGAGCGAGCTCTTGTTGGTACTGCTGAAGTTGCTTGTTTTTTTGGTGAATTTCACTATGTAGTGTCTGCATTTGTTTTGCCTTTTGATCTTTGCTGCCATGGCTTTGGGTAATGGTACTGTTGAGCTCGTCGATTTCTTTTCTATGTGTCTGAAGCGTATTCTCTTTTTGTTCAAGCTCATTGTGAAGGCGGGTCAGCTCAGCATTTTGTTTGTTCAGATCGGTTTGTGCATGATGGTATTGTTCGGTTATTCGTTGCAGTTGTTGTTTTGCATTTTCTGCATCCGATAGGGTATAGTTGAGTTGATCTTGCAGTTGTTGATACCGGAGGTCTACTCGATTACTTTTTTGTTTTTTTCTTGGGATGCTTACCATAGTGGAGGTATCTGTTTTTATGGGTTGTTCATGTATTCTATTTGGTTTTTTATTGTGATGTGAGATTTTTCGAATAACGCTGACTTCTCCTTGTTTTCCTCCCTTTTCAGAGAATGGTTGAGCATCAATTTCAAAAGTGAGTAGGTCCCCTTTTTTTGTCGTTACACTTAACGTATAGAATGGTTTTTCTTTACCCAGAAGTTTGGAGAGATTTCTGTATACCAGCTTTTGTCTGGATTCATCGGTGAGAAAGCCGGTATCTTCAAGGTTTTTACCAAGGATCTCATCTGGTGTGCATCCCAATTTATTACAAAGTGATTCACTAATATCGATGAGTTGCCCTTGTTTGTTGGTAACAAAAAATGGTTCAGTTACAGAAAATGATGGGTTTTCTCCCTCTGATCGATTACTGATTGGCTGCTCACGATCCCTCTCCCATGAATTATTATCCTGCATATCTTACCCCTCACCCCGTATGATAAGGATAGAGTGCTGAATGCTCCACATAAGGAATAGATATTCTTCCTTTTAATACTTTGTAATACAATAAAAAGAGTAATTACCCACTTTTTTGTATATATAAGGAGTTTATTCGCCTTCACTTTTGTTAATAACTTTTTCTACCGCGTCTCTAAGCTCGTTGTATTCTTCTTCAAGTCCATCATAGCGATGTTTTAATAAGAAATATTTGTCCTTATACAGATCGATCCGTGGTGGTGGATTTGTTGGAGCTGGTTTTTGCATCTGCTCTTTGTGTTCTTGTTTTTGAGCAGTAAGCTGCGGTTTATGTCCCTCTATTCTTGAGAGCACGAGATCACTAAGCATACCAAAGGATGTTTTATCGAGGCGTTGCAAGAGGTCTTTACATTTCTGGATGTTAACATCTAAAACATTGACCTTTCGGCGATGCTCCATCACGATTTCAGAAAACTCTTTTCGATCAATATCTTTTATGAGGCGTTTTTCGGTAAGATCCATCAGATTATCTTTTAACCCAAGTCGTTCTTTTTCAAGCACCTTTAAACGATTCTGCAAGAGTTCTCTCATCCCTGTTGCTTCCTGAAGGAAATCCTGTATTTCTTGATCATGTTTTACAAAAATTTTATACAGCTCATCGGCAGACAATGCTTTATCAGACAACAACCAGGGAAGCTCTGGTGTGATACGATCCTTAAATTCCATTTTTTCAATGCTTTTTAGCCCTTTTGTATACCAACTTGGGACAAAAATAAACCCGTTTTTATCTTCATCAAACTGCTCAGGAGGAAAACTGAGTATGGTATCTGTTTTTTCGTCTTTAATTTTATAGCCGATAAGACGTTTTTCTTCATCATAGACTACATCATAAATGACGCCAATTTTTTCACCAGTATCCTCAAGATAAACTGGTTTTCCTTTGAGATCCTTTGGAAAAAGTACCTTCTTTGGTTTTTGTTTTTTCAGCTCTTCTGGCTTTTTTTTCCCGCTTTTCTCTTCAGCTTTTGTCGATGTATCTTCACTTTCATAAAAATCTTCTTCAAACAGGTCGGTCTGTGGCAGATCGTCCTGTTTTTGTGCAGGCTTGGTATCAGTAGTATTTTTTGAAGAGGCAAGAGCTTCACGGATAGATGTTGTCCCTGGCCCGAGTCCGATTTTTGTCACTGTTTTTTTCTTGGGTTGAGCATCTTTTTGTGCATGCTTCTTCTTTTTTTGTTTAGGAATCTGGCTACGGTTCCTTGATGATTTTTTAAAAAGTAGCATATGAGTACATCTCCCACTCCTCTATAGGTCGCATTGCCCCTCCAACACCAGTAATGGGTCTTTATGTTCTTTAAGATTTCGGAGTTTATACACCAACCACCATCCCGCAAGACACAACGGTACGACAAGAAGAGAGATCATGAGTAGATACACTCCCAATGAACCAACTATCAATCCAAGTGCCTCAATCAGGGGACGTTGCTGTGTCAGTATAAGAAGATTTGTCTTTCCAGCGATAAATGCATAACCAACAAGAAAAACCAGAAACGAACTGAGAACGATTTTCTGTCGTGTCTTGCAGCTAATAGTATAGCTAAATAATCCAACTGTTACACTTGCAATTAGAACTGCGAGTACTTCACTTTCAAACAAAATAAAGGATAAAACTAACATTGGAACAACCATAAACAAGGGTTTCTTATCAACATCGGTAACATTAATCGCCGTGATCCATCTGAATCGATCGATAAGCATTCTTCTAATCTTCATACGAAATTTTTGCAATCGTATTCGAATTTCACCTACTATGACAAGCTTTGGAGTTTTTTGCCAGCATCGATTAATTTCGATCTGACGATAGAAGCGTTCGCTGTACTCTCCAATAATCATCAATCCTAAGGTAATGCTAGTAAAGACACTTGCAGCAAGAAAATCGAGTAGATACACCGCCCAACTCGGATCAAAACTATAACAAAACTCCATAACATTCTCAGGAAATATAAACCATAATGGCGAAGAATACACTTTGACATCAGCAACATATGATCCATCAGCAGTACCCTCAGGTACTGAAGCAGTAACTTCCACATCTGTAAACTCCCCAGGATGCATCATAAATGTTCGACGATCTATCAGAGAAGTTAATTCATCAGTACCAAAAATAAATCCCTTCACGGGCATAATACCCGGATTTACCAAAGGCAAGGCATGAGGAAACCCTGTTTGCCCGGGTTCAACAGTACCCAATTGAAACTCCGCCTCATCGGGAAACTCACCGACACCAACAGATGCAACAGTGGTATCATACGCAAATACATGGATAAATGAAAATAAAAAAATATAAATTACTAAGAAAAACAATATAGTGTGAATAACTGCAACTCCTCGTGAACCAAATATATACTTTCTAATTTTTTCTTTTGCAGTTTTCACCTTTTCAGGAAGCATAAAAAGTGAGATAATCAAAAGAATTATTGCCACAGTCAATGGTGTAAAGACACCTAAATATGTCATTGTTCCTTTTGAAGCCGACGGCTGTGATAGCGCATTTAACCCTTCATTTACCCAAATACCAATAATTCCAATGAAAGGAAATTTCAATGGCATCTTTCCAACCGAGATTGTTTTTCCAATAAAATTTTCCTTAGTAATATAGGGCTCAGGAATATGCGGTCCTCTCTGATCGGTCCATTCATTTGCATCTCCTTTTGTCGCCAAGAAAATAATATTATTTTTTTCAAAGGATCGTTCAACTCGGTGAACAACAAGTTTTTCTTCAGGCCAATGTATTCGACTTTGAAAAACGATAACATCGCCCTCTTCAACATCTTCAATATTTGTTGGAACCCAGGCAACCAAATCACCCTCCATTAAATAGGGATTCATTGAATTTTCTGAAACAATATTAATTGGAAAAGGTACCTGGCTTGTAACTGAAAGAAATCGATTGACTATCAACAATACAAACGCGATAAATAAGAGATTACCAACAAATGATTTTATGGTAATTTTCTTGTTCATCATCCCCTCCGCATCGACGATTTAATTTAGCAATGCATCTTGGAATCAGATGCATTAGTGGATGATCAAAAAACTGTGTAAAGAAATACTGACTCTAGCTTTTTTTGCATGCATCCATCCCATGTTTGACATCTGAATTTACCTATATAATAATTATGATGATATGATAGTAAGTACGATTTCATTTTTCCCTCTTTATATTTGAAAAAGATAAAAAAAATGAGAAAAAAAAGAAAATAGATGATATTTTAAGGTGCATCAGGTATATTCTTTCGACCCCAATGGCCTGCTGCCTCAAAGTTCACCCAGATATTGCCGGTACGAGCGCCACTATCCTCAACACCGGTAAGGTCAATAGAAATTTCTACCCAAACATAATCTGATGCCCATGTGAGATTATGTTTATTATCGGTAAGATTAGCGTTCCGAGTCTCCGTGTTATCTCTCGTATATCGTACTTGTTTTACTGGGTCGAAAGGAGTTTTTATCTCTGTGCTTGAATTTGATACGTTATATCGACAGGTTGTCGGGTTGTTATCGCCATAAGCTAGTGTCCATAATGGATCACTTTCCCCTGCGGATCCATTTCCCCAAGCAAAGACACTGGTGGTATCTGAACTGCATTTCTGATCAGGGTTAGAATGCAGAACAATCTTCATATGATCATAATCTGTTGCCACGCTAATATTGGTGATGTTGACTGCAAAATACTCCTCATTTACAATCCCAAAGGCTGCAGAAAACGTCTTATTTGTATTGACACTCCAATTACCAAAATCCAAAGTAAGCGTCGCACTGGTATCATTCGTTCCGCTGACGCGTAGTAATCGTCCATCACTTGCGTTATCTGATCCAATAAAGCGAATATCAGCATCACTTGGGTGAACAATCGTATATGAAAACGCAATTCTAGTGATTGAATACTGTGTTGCCATCGTGACACTGAGAACAACTAACATGATGCCTATAAATGTCAGCTTTCTATCTATTCTCATCCTGTACACATCCCATCCTAACTATGCATCCGAGTGCAGCATGAAATGACTTTTCTATTATTTAAACATATTGTCATTTTTGGCATTGGGACAAAATTAATTCCTTCTCACTCCAACAGTGAAAACATTGTGCAAAAAAGCAATGGACATCAATGCCATCTCC
>CAZTFR010000080.1:0-7932 GCA_964612945.1 uncultured Thermoplasmatales archaeon | reverse complement strand
TGCCCCGGAGCTCTGCTCCGATTGGGATAGCAGATTTTAGGCGATTCTATTTACTGTTTTAATCCAAAGAGTCGTACACCGGTGTATGCTTTTGCTTTTGTTTTGTTTCCAGGGTTGTATGAGATTTTAATATGGCTGATATATCTAATGAGTGCTTTTGAAAAGGTATTATCTGAAAATTTGACCGAGGGTTGATAGGTTTCAAAACTGAATTTATTGTCAGGGTTCTCAAGATTGACTCCAGGAAAGCTGAGTAATGCATTTTTCATTGCTGGAAGACAGATGTCTTCTT
Organism: uncultured Thermoplasmatales archaeon; assembly: GCA_964612945.1. GTDB lineage: Archaea > Thermoplasmatota > E2 > DHVEG-1 > DHVEG-1 > CAZTFR01. The sequence continues at coordinate 7,640 of CAZTFR010000080.1, read as the reverse complement.
CAATGAGTTGATCAAAGAATTCATTCCATCCTTGTCCGTGATGATATTTATCCGGAGAAATGAAACATTCTAAACCAATCTTTTGGTCAACATGATCACTGATATTTATATGCAACCTGATACAATTTGAATATTTCTTGATTTCTTCTATGAGTGATTGTAATTTATTGTCTTTGTCTTTCCAACCGAGTGATTTCAGATATGGGACGATATCGCATGGGGTAATTCTTTTTATGACAAGTCTCATTCCTTCGGTATTGCTTCTTGACAACATGGAAGCTACATGAAAAACTGATGCTTTGGGGGGTAGTTTATTGAGCGCTTCAAAAAATTTCTGCTCTATTTTTTTTGATACCTTCTTTCCAGTCAGTAGTGGTATTGCTGTTTGAGTTACCCATTTACAACTTTCAACATCTTCTGAGTTATTTATGTGTAGTGGGATTGTATGAAGAAATACACTGGGAACAGGAACATCGTTATGGCTTTGAGATGTATCAAATTCAAGCCATACACCAAGGATGTTATGATAAAGAATTGAGTGAGGATTATTCCATTCTTTAGTGAGCGCTCCAATGTTTTGCCATTCTTGTCTTTGAATGAATTTTTCTGGAAGGCCTCCCTTGTTTATGATATGTGAAAGTGCTTGTCTTTCTCCCTTTTGTGATGATACAGCGATGAGATAATCGGATCGGCCCGCTGTTGACGCTAGGTTGGATTCAAATCCAAAAAAACTGGTTATATTTCCATCGAACTGTTCAGCGAGTCGTTTAATCTCTGAGAAATTTTGTTGCGAAATGATCTCATCTGATATATGAGGAATAATTGATGGAAGATACTCTGAAGGAGATATCTCATTATTTGATATGGAAAGCATCTTAGTATGGTTGCCATTATTGTGATTGTTACTGTTTTCGTTTATTTTATTATCATGATTCAGAAATGAATTTCCATTTGGTTTTAACGGGTTGAATCCTCTCATTTGATTTTTAAATCCCCCATTTTTTTGAGTCAAGTTATTGATATGATAAATATCTTTTTCGCAGCTGGATGTGCATGTAGATATGCAGCTGTTATATCTCGGTTGGAAGGGTTGAAGGTTGTTTGTTATCGTCATATTTTTTGTCCTCAAATCTACAAATTCATGTTTTGAACATAAAGCCCCACACCAAAAAATTCCAACAAAATTCGAAAAACCGCATTTTTCTTTTCGTTTTGTAGGAAATATGCGAAAAACGCCCTAAAAAATTCTTGGAACCATTCAAGAAACTATATTGTGTGCACCCGGACACACATGCCCAACGCCTCAATGCGATACTGGCCCCCAGTAAGATTTTCCACTGAAGTTAAAAACACCCACCGCGCGTGAAAAGAACAAGGTGTTTGCTCACTAGTTAAGCGTTGTTGTCCACCGATAATACGAGTCATTGTGATATTTGAAATATTTGCTTGAAACATTCGCGCCATATTGACAAATCCAAACTCATAGGATGGATCAGTAATTACTCCTTCAATCTGCGGCATGAAGAAAAACGAATGAACAACTGGCTCCGTACTATTCTGAGCCTGGGTCACTCCCTCAGCGTACACACTCCCACAGATCAATAAAACCAGACAAACGATACTACCGAGCGGAATACCAATACACTGATTCTTCATAGGAATTATCCTCCCAACAGAAAATAAATCTAACTCAATTTATATTAAACTTGTGCTCTGCTGTATCTGTTTGTACTGATAATGACGAAAAGGGAGCATACCACAACAGATAAGAATACTGCTTAGGATCAAATCCATCCACCACGATCTGTTGATCACAAGTTTCATCTAAAGTGGGATGCTTTAACACCTGAATACCCTTATTTTTTATCATCGGTACATCCGGCAACACCACAACATAGCAGCACACTAGCATACAACCAAACACTGGGTTTCTTCATAGAGATCCTCCTACAACAGCTGATTATCTGATTCATTTTATATTAACGTTGCTCTCGTTACAATGGCACTGGGGAAATGAGATTGGGGACTGGATAGGCTCCTACCCCTCTGGAGCGCTCTGCATTGCCACACACTCCTGGGATAAGCAGGGGGGGTATGGGGTAAAAGTTCGTGCTAAGGATTCTTATGACATGAAGAGTGACTGGTCGGAAGAGTTTCCGGTATCTATGCCTACACCTCGGTGGCACAGCTCACCTGCGTTGTTTTTCTCCTCCTATGGTAGCGGACTATTGAAGGCATCGTTCTCCAGGGGTAGTATAAGATAAACGGAACATGCGTGCAGCATCTCTGATGAGAGAGAATGCTCTGAGAATATGGCAATACTGTTTGAGTGATTCTTTATCGTATGGAATCTTGTGTCCGGAAGTGGGGCAGTATATCTGGTTTTTATTCATAAGTCCCCTATTATTATAAGAAAGATTTATATATTATTAAAAGTAATATATTCTGAATTACGTAATTGGGGGTAATTACCATTACACACAAAAAAAACATACTCTTACTTCAGGCTAGTGTACTCATTGTCATTTCAGTCCTTGTACTTCCCACCACAGCTGCTAATTGTTTTTCTCAACAAAACACGACACCTCACCTGAATACACACACGCTTCAGGACCTATCTCAAGGTATGAGACGATCAAAACCTGCATCGCATCTTCAGCCACAACTTTCTGTTCAACAAGATACCACTACCATAACAATCACCTATGATATCCCACCGCCACTCATAGAGCCCGTGCAACTCGAAGGTCACACCTATTCACAGCTAACGATTCCCAATGAACCTGTTCAAACACATGCAGGAATACCTGAACTTCCAACAATTGTGCGCAGTCTCATCCTACCAGAAACGGCAACAGTAGATGTCACTATTGTCAAATCAAAATGGGTAACCTACTCAGATGTTGCTCCACTCTTGAACAGACAGCACAACTCCTACAATCTATCCCAAGAAAATACTTTGCAGTCCTCAGATTTCTTTTCCATAGATGCTTTGTGCTATCCCCAACAAATAGTAACACTTGGGGACTGCTATCATCTGCGAGATTTCACCGGCCGAACACTTTCGCTTACCCCACTGCAATACAATCCTTCACAAAAGCAACTACGATGGTATACAGAAATAACCCTTAAGATCACTTCCACCGAGCCACTTTACCATGCGTATGATGCTTGGACCATGCAGCCATCAGTTATTGATCCAAGTTTTGATCTCCTCTACCACCGACATTTTCTCAACTACCCACAGACATATTCCACCCTTGAAACTACCAATGGCTTGATTGAGGAAGAAGGAAACATGCTTATCATCGTACACGATGCATACTGGCAGGCCATGAGGCCCCTGCTTGAATGGAAAAACCAAAAAGGAATTCCCACCGAGATGATCAACACCTCAGACATACCCGAAGAGGGATCCCGTCAACTCTACCACATTAAAAACTATCTTACCACCTACTACAACACCAAAGGCCTTACCTATGTTTTATTGGTAGGCGATTATGAACATATCGAATGCAATGTGTATATGATCACTGGCCCTCTCTTTGAAGAGGGCGTAGCAGATCCTTGGTATGCGGATATCATAGGAGATGACGGCTACCCAGATATCTATATTGGCCGGTTCTCTGCACAAAGCGTTGAAGATGTTGAAACACAGGTGCAACGAACCATCGACTATGAAAAAAACCCTGAACCTGGGGCATCATGGTATCATCATGCCATGGGAATGGGTGCCAATGTACTAACTGATCATTCAGGTGGCAGTGAGCTTCCCTTTGAGCACATTCGGGATATCCGCTCAGATCTACAAGCATACACGTACACCCATGTCGATGAATTCTACGACGGATCACAAGGAGGAGACGATGACCCCGGAGATCCCACACGAGCAATGGTTTCTGATGCGATAAACGCTGGCCGCGGCATCATCAATTATTACGGATATGGATGGGATTTCAGACCACCGACAACATGGTCAGTCAGTGGGTTTACAGATTACGATATCAACCAGCTAGAAAACACTAACAAACTCCCGGTTATATGGGCCGGTGGAGAAGGCAACGCAAAGTTTGATTATTTTTACGGTGAATGCTTTGCAGAAACCTGGCTTCGAGCAACCCATAACGGAAAACCAGCAGGAGCAGCAGCCGTTTTTATGCCATCAGTGTCACAATGGAATGAACCCGCGATGGCTGCTCATGATGAAATCATTGATATTCTTACAGAATCCTCTGCAGAAAACAGAAAATACACCTTCGGAGGTCTTTCATTTTCTGGGTGTATCCATATGAATGATCTCTATGAAGAACTTGGATGCGATATGACGGCGACATGGAACATCCTTGGTGATCCTTCACTTCCGGTACGGACCGCAACGCCAGAAAACCTGGTGGTTTCTCATGATTCAAGCATCAAGGAAGATGCCACATCATTTATCGTTGAGGTCTTTGATGAAGCCAATCAACCTGTCGAAGGAGCGCTATGTACTCTTTCGTATAACGCAGATATCATAGGCAAAAACTATACCGATGTATCGGGCTGTGCAGTCATTGAGATCACAAACCCGCTTTCTTCAGGAAAAGAACTCGATCTTGTCGTCACCGCACATAACAAAATTCCCTACAGTACAACGATACCCGTGGTAAGATCTGACAACATCAAACTCGATGGACAGTGTTTTTATGATGATGAAAAAACTGATCCAGTGAACAATCTTAATGTTACTATTATGAATCTTGATACCGGTAGCAGATGGCCTGCAACTACCACTGACAACTACTACGAACTCATACTTGATCCAGATACCGATGTCTCTGCAGGAGACACCCTGCGGTATTTTGCAACTGATGACGGTCATTACATTAATGTCACGGATCGTGAGGTCACCCAGAGTGATATTGACAGCGGTGGCATTACGTTAGACTTAATTCTGAACGAGTACTACACAGATCTTATTGATTTTCCTTACTATCCCACAGATACTGGATTAGGATATACCACAAGTGAGCTTTCTGGTGCGGCATGCCTCGAGATGGCACTGGACTACATGCATTGGAATACCTCAACCAATGATGATTGTCCGCAGTGGACAGATAACAACATTGGTGATCAAGGAGTACTCTATGAGGACTCTCGTGCCCTTGATCCAACCACAGCGGACCATAGCTATGTTTCTGCTCGTGCGATACAGCAATATCTTCAAAGACATATCTTCAGAGACAACTATCTTTCCTATGATGAATATGGATACAATTTCAACATCAAATACACCAACATGCCCTGGATGAATCACTCGCAAGGTGGTGACCCCTGGACAAAGGATACCATCCTTGGTCTGGTCTGCATTTGGACTGATTACAGTACCAGTTACGCTTTTGGAAACGGACACGATGATGTGGCCTTGAAGCCTGGTCATCAACCACATGTCCCCGCATTTGTCCCCCTTGAAGGGAGCTATGGGCATTGGGCGATGATCCGTGGTATTCACACGCTTGAGAAGCCCTGGAACTTTAGTTCTCCAACAGAGGCCGCGATGGATGAAACCGGTGGAAAAACCGGCTACCCGATCCATGCTGATAACATCACCGCACTTGGTTTCTGGGTAAACGACCCTGTATCTACGGGTATCGGTGAAAACACGTACAAGACCTATAACACGTTTCGAGATACCTACTTCAAGGCATTGGATCAACCTGGTGACCCGCTGCATGGTGAGTTTCTTGCAGTTGTAGAGCCACCACTAGACTACAATGAACCATCACCGCCGAAGATAACAGTGCAATCGTGGCCGGAACCATATACAACAAACCCGCTGGCACCATCAGATCTTTCTCTTTGCTCACGGATATTCAGTTGCTCAAAAATCGTTCATGCTGCCCATCAAGCACTTGCAAAACTTGTCACCCTTAATGAGGAACTCCAGGAGGTCTATAGGTGTAGCTATCCCTCAGTACCTCTGTATGTGAGAAATCTCGAAGAGGGAGAGGACTATTTTATGGTATTGTTTGGCCCTCAGCAATCATCTTGGGTACCACGCGGATCTGGAAGATCGGATCAGACGACATTGGTTGTCCTTGTTGATGCAGAGACCGGTCAGCTAAAAGAACTCTCCTACGTTGAGACACCTGTACACTATCTACCTATTCGACTGAAAGATGCCTGTATCTTAGTTGGAAATACACTTGGTGTTGATCCCTTTAGTTGCAAAGCGTCATATGTCTGCCGTGAGGGGTCTCTGTTATCTGTGGATGTTCAAGTCATAACTTCAGAGGGTGGCATCTATTATGTTGATCAATCCGGTGACATCCACGGACCTGTAGAATAACAAAAGAAAAGACATACGATACGCTTAAAGATCGAAAATACTATCTTTCTTTCAATATCGGTTTCAGGCATCCCTATCCCATCCTGTTCGTATTCAATTACGAGCAAGATAAAAATGGGATGCCTTCCTAATTATTTATACGGCTTTGGTTAAAAATCTGTGTGTTTTAAATACTAGAACCCGAAATCTTTAATCCCCCTATCTTTGAACTCTTCCTACTTACCGGCAATTTTTTTTATTTTGATATGCTGAATATGTCTGCAGTGCAGGAGATGTAGATGAATGGTGGGATAAGAGAGGCTGTGTTTCCTTCACCGGACCAATAGAACTCGCCTGACGCTTCTTCCATGCCTACCCTGGTAGATAACACTCTGAAATAGGTTGCAATATGTTCATTTGTTGTTTGGTTGTAGATTCTGATGAAAAGCCAATCAAGCAGAACTAATGTATTAACACTGCATAAGACTATGGTTCGGTTTCCTTTGTAGTATCCTCCATGCCATGGGGGGTCTTCAATGACGCCTCCTATACCTCTGCATTGTCCAATGGTTTTGACATATACGTTGTAGTGTTCTATGAAATCTGAGGGATTATCTATTTGGTGTAGGTCGGCATAGCTTTGAGGAAGCATTACACATATTGCTATTCCTACCGTAGCAATGATGAGACGAACTGAAGAGAGATGATTTTTTTGTTTCATTAGTTCCTCCTAACAGATACGAGTTTCATCATTGTATGATGTTTTGTATTACGTTTAATCATGTCCCATATAGTAGCTGTCTGCGGTGCAGGAGATATAGAGGAATGGTGGAAAAAGCTTCCAATCACGAGATTTGGGATTTCCCCAGTAGAACTCACCAGATACCTCTCGCATATCTACCATAGTAGTTAGAATTTTGAAATATGAGGCAATATTTTCATTCGTTGTTTGGTTGTAGATTCTGATGAATAGCCAATCAAGTGGACATAACGTATCGACACCGCACAATACAGCGGTTTGGTTTCCTTTGAAGTACCCTCCATACCAAGTACCAACTCCCCCTATTCCTCTGCATGTACCGTTGGTTCATCTGCAGTAATTGATGGTATTGCAGCAAGATTACTGAGTAGTATGAGAAAGACGGTTAGAATGGTTGTACGTATTTTTTTTGCTTTTTTACTGGCGAATGAAAAAATCGAAGACCTACTACATTTTTTTACATATTTGCGGTTTATCATAGTTTTTTTCCCTCCCGAAAATTTTTTGTTGTCCAACATGTTAAGATAATTCATTTCAGATATTTAAATATTTTATTTGAAGACTTTCGAATAAACT
>CAZTFR010000079.1:0-7961 GCA_964612945.1 uncultured Thermoplasmatales archaeon | reverse complement strand
CTCCTGGTGTTATTTCGTTTCGGACTCCTGCATCGTTTTCTGATACGGTGTATGATCTCCAATAAAACATCAACATAGATCGATTTATCTTCCGCCTCGTTTCTTTTTTTTTTCTAACCATACTTTTTTATTCTTTGTATACATTTCATTATTGTAAAAACGTCCAGTAGCATCAATATCCGCAAATGATCGACTGGGAGGCGAGGGGATACAAATAGGTAGCTTTCCAAAAGCTTTATGTAGTGATACATCTGCAGCAATAGGTGTGGGAGCCTTAATTATCTTTATAGCGATGATTCTTGTTGCGGGTATTACTGCTTCGGTTCTTATTCAAACGATGAACACCTTACAAGAACAGGCGTTATCGACAGGATCAGAAACCATTCGCGATGTCTCGGGAGGTGTAAAGGTCACGCATGTCAGTGCGTATCAAAATGGGACCTCAATTACGCAGCTAGCAATTTTTCTTGAAACCATAAAGGCTTCTGCAGATATTGATCTCGGTCAAGCATATATCTCTCTGTCCGATGGGTCCTCTTCGGTTGTCTTAAGTTTTAATAGTAGCGTTTTTAGTAGCAGCGTTTCAAGTGGTCTTTTTGGAACCATTAACTCATCCAACTTAAGTTCAACAAAATATGGTATTCTTGTTGTCCGTGATGTCGACACCTCCTGTGATGCAACTACTACGGTAATCAATGACGGAGATCTAGTAGTGCTCCTTATAAATACAACAAATTGTTTCTCAGGTATCGGCACTCGAACCGAGGTTACCGGGTCGGTTATCCCAGAGTATGGTATCAAAGGTGTTATTGAATTTGTTACACCTAGTGCATTTGTAGATACCATTCTTGATGTGCAACCTTAGATAAGGCCATCAATAATTTCTTTTCCCTCTATTTTTCCAAAAAAGACTTTTGCAATGTCGTACAGCTCCATATCAACAGTTTTTAGACGGGCAACTGCTTCATGGAGATCAACAGCGACAATCTTATTTCCCTTTAAGGCTACCATTTTACCATACACGCCCTGGTTTAGCAGGTCAAAGGCTGCGATGCCATATCGGGTGGCAAGCACGCGGTCAAAAGCGGTAGGAGTTCCTCCTCGTTGGACATGCCCTAATACCGTAACTCGTGTTTCAACTCCAAGTCGTTCTTCAATTTCCTTACCCAGATAGTTTCCTATTCCCCCAAGACGTACATGTCCAAAGTCATCTGTGGTATCTGATATGGTAGATAATGATTTTTTTTCCTTAGGCTGCGCCCCCTCCGATATAACAACGATGCTAAAGGTTTTTCCACTTTCATATCGCGCGCGTAAATTCTTGCATACCTGTTCAATGTCAAAGGGTCTTTCGGGTATTAAAATTTCATCTGCACCACCGGCAATTCCTGCATGAGTAGCAATCCAGCCGGCATGACGCCCCATTACCTCTACGACAATCAAACGATGATGTGATTCAGCTGTGGTATGTAAACGATCGATTGCTTCGGTGGCAATAGAGATGGCGGTGTCAAATCCAAAGGTATAATCAGTTCCTGAAAGATCATTATCGATGGTTTTCGGAATTCCAACAATCGGAATACCTTGTTCATAGAATTTCAAGGCCACACCAAGAGTATCCTCGCCTCCAATAACCACCAGAGCATCTAGTTTAAATTTTTTTATATTTTCTAAAACCTTGGTGCTGTGTTCCTGTTGTTTAAACGGGTTTGTTCGAGAGGTACCCAGGATGGTTCCCCCCTTGGTGAGAATCCCGGAAACCTGACTGTCACCAATAAGAGTCATATCTCCTTCAATAAGTCCCTTCCATCCATTTCGAATTCCGATGGTAGCCCAATTATAGCGCGTTGCTTTTCGCACAACTGCACGGATCACTGCGTTCAGTCCCGGGCAATCGCCACCTCCTGTGAGAATCCCTATCTTTTTCATGTATCGCTCCTCCGGTCAGCTTCACATGCTTTATCATCCTTTTCTATTAATACGTTATGGTCCAAAGAGAGTTCGTTGCTTTGAAAAAACATACGCTACATCCCAAGGTATCCTCCAAGTCCTACTTCGATAACCACCGCGGTAGCTGCAACAACCCATACTAAGGGTACAAAATATAAAAGGGAAACAAGCAGGTGACTGCCTCGTAATGTCCGTAGAGTTATCGCCATCATGAAACAATGAACCATTAACACAAAAAAGATGATGATAAAAAGATTTGAAAAAACCTCGGGGGGAACGGTGGTAAGAATAGCACCAATATCGATTTGGCTCTCTGAAAAGGGATCACCCCCTATTCCCTCTATGAGCACTGAATTTAAGTGCCGTGCGATCACTAGTGAAATATACACACTAAAGGCAATCCCAAAGGTGATACCCCCAAACAAACCCAACGAAGTATTAACCACAGAAAATTTCTTCACCCGAAGATCCCGAATCTTCCGAATATTTTCTGCAATCATTCGTGCGGTATTACGAGGATTTGAAGCAGCAGCAGTTGCTTGCCGAAACATTTCACTAGAGCGCTGAATAAAATTACTCCCGGTATCAATACCAAACCATTCCCACGAAACATCATCATCAATTCGTGTACGCAATCGCCGATATAAATCACGTACATGACTGGTAAGAACACCATAATCCTTATCACTCAGATAAAACACCGATTCATTGATTTTACCTCCACGCATGGTTGCAATTGAGCCCAATGCGGGAAGAAAACCTAAAAAATTACGCTCCTTTCGAGCAATCTGCCCCTCTGACTGAAGGGTCTTAAAACCCGGTACTATCAGAGGAGTAATGGCAAGAGCGATGAGAATTTCTATTGGTATTTCACTAATCACCGGAATAAAAATAAGATATTTCGCAAGAAATACAAACACACCACTTCCAATACATGCAAAAACGGTTACACGAAAAAGACTAATCAAACGTAACTCTAGATCGCCCTTTTGACCAGTGAGATGCCAGATTTCATCAGGAGGGATCATCGCTTTCAACAAATACAAAAGCATACCCTCAGAAATAATCAATAAAAACGATGAAATAAAAATAAACGTGTTCATATCCTCAGCAATAATCATCGGAAGAACGATCCCAAGAGACATGATAAACACAATGGCGATTAACAAACTCACATACACCTCATTGAGAATGGTAATATTTTCATTGGATGATTCATATATGGTTTTATATTCTTCAAGGACGGCTCCCTGTTCTGTTTCTATAAATTCACGGGGATCAACGCCACTGGACAAACTTTGAGAAAAACGATCTAAAAAATCACGTAAAATCCTGCTCGGTGTACGCTGTGAAACAAATAAAAAACTCTTTGCAAGGGGAAGTCGCCACTGATCCGACAGAACACTTATCTTTCGAAGTTCCTCACCAAGCGTACCATACGCTGTATTACCACCTAACAAGTTGATAATATCCTTCAAAGATAAATCAGAAATAGCAAGCACCCGCAGATGAGTGATAAAAAAATGCATTTTTCCGTTGATATCAGCCTCCTTATTTTTCCAGCTAATATACGGATAAAAAACCCCTAACAAAATGGGAACAATTCCTCCAATAATAAACGTCATGGGGTTAAAATCAACAGGTACCGGCAGAACGATGTTTAAAATAAACGGTAAAACAAAGACAATTACTCCAAGAAATACAAGGGGGAATAGTACAGAACGATAATATTTTTTCTTATCCTCAAGACTTCGAAAAGCAATGCGCAGTTCTTTCAGAGATTCCCCACTCTGTTTTTTTTCTTTTTTTTGCTTTTTCTCCTTTTTTTGAGAAGTTTCCTTCTCATCCTTGTTCTCAACCATAATGTCACGCTAATGAAAAAGGCAGTGCTTCCTCACCACCACGAAAATATGACCAGATACATTCCACTGTCTCAAAATAATCAAGAATTCTTTCTTCAACCATTCGTTCTAGAATCGTCTTTCGTAGTTCATATTCATCATAAATCTCAGCGGTATCTGCATACCCTGCGTTTTTTGCAATTTTTTCTTCTAGAATAAAACTGTTTTTATTTGCGGTAAAAAAATGTTTATCGGTTTCTGGTTTCCATTCAAATGCCTTTCGTGCCATAATACCATCGACTTCTCTATTGTATCCCTCAATTTCATCAATAGAGGTCACTCGACGAAGCATTTTTCCATCTCGTTCGACTGCAAGTTGGATCACGACGAAGTCAAGATTATCCATGAACGTCTTGGGAACATTGATCGGATCACCAGTAAAACGCTGAATGACTTTGGTTACATTTCCCGCGTGAAAGGTGGTCATACAGGGATGACCTGTTTGCATCGCTTGGAAGACAATATTTCCTTCTGCACCACGAACCTCGCCGGGGATAATGTAATCTGGACGAGACCGCAACGCAGCTTTGAGAAGATCAAAAAGATCCACTTGACCCTCTTTTGGACCTGATGTTTTTGTCAACAGTCGTTGCCAGACGGTATGAGGAACCTGTAACTCAGGGGTACTCTCTGCGGTATAGATCTTTTTTTCAGGCGGGATAAAGGGAACTATTGAATTCATAGTTGTTGTCTTTCCACAGGCGGTACCTCCACAGAGAAAGAAGCTTCTTCCATATTGGAGACATAACCATAGATATGCTGCGACACCTGAGCTTAATGTACCCCAATCAATCAGCTGTGTTACACTTATCGGGACTTCTGTAAACCTCCGTATGGTCATACTGGGCCCTTTGATACTTATCGCTGGACTATAAATGATATTACTTCTACTGCCATCTGGTAGAACTCCGTCAACAATGGGCCTTCCTTCACTTACGGGTGCTCCCATTTTTTCACTCAACAATTTCAGAAATGCAGGGGCCTCTTTTTTAGGTATGACCACGTTAGTTTTTATCATCTCAAATACTTTATGAATTAAATGGATATTTTCACCAGATATAAGATGAATATCTTCAATATAGGGGTCACGCATAAAACATTCAATGGGTCCGCCTCCGACTAATTCCTTTAAAACATAATATTGGATATTATGTTTCTGAATGCTGGTTAGTTTTATCTTGTCTTTTCGTTTAATTCTCTTTGCTTTTTCAGGTACTTCCGCTTTTTCTGCTCTTTCATCGATTTCTGTGATTTCGTCCATTACATCTGTTAGAACGTTCCGGAGATCAACATCAGAAACGACGCTTTGTTTATCGACAACTCGTTTTACAATGAGTTTTTTAATTTGATCCCTTTTTATTTTTTCATCGTCAGTTAATTCTGGTTCAATTGCTTTATATTCGACTCCCTCCATGTCAGCTGTTTTGAAAAGATGAATAAAAACCACACCCTTAGTTGCATAGATAATGTTTGGATTTTTTTCATCCCGAGCTTCACGGGGTAACACGCTGTAGAAGGTGGGCTCTCCCACTGTTTTTCGAATGGAATCAAGATACTGTTTCAGATGAGGGTTTTCATCAATCATCTTTTGTTTTTCCTCTTCTTTCATCACAGTCATGATCCCAACCCTCACTTCTATATCGTAATGGGAAGACCTTTTACTCCCTCACGATAATACGTCCATATAAACTGGACTACTTCATAGTAATCAAATATTTTTTCTTCAATCATTCTCTCGAGAATCTTTTTTCGAATATCAAATTCATCATAAATCTTCATTGGATCTCGAAAACCCGCAAATTCTGCAATCCGTTGTTCAAGAATGAAACTATTTCTATTTGCTTTAAATGCATGTGAATCATCAACAGAGTTCCATTCAAACGCACGTCGTGACATAATACCATCGACTTCTTTGTTGTACCCTTCAATTTCATCAACTGAAAGGACACGGCGAATACGTTTTCCCTTCCGTTCCACTGCCATCTGAATTAAGACGACATCAAGATTATCCATGAATGTCTTAGGAACATTAATGGGATGACCTGTAAAACGCTGAATAACTTTTGTTACTGATCCTGCATGAAAGGTAGTGATAACCGGATGGCCTGTCTGCATTGCTTGAAAAACAACGCGTCCTTCGATACCTCGTGTCTCACCAGGTATGATATAATCAGGGCGACTCCGAAGACCTGCGCGGAGCAGATCATCCATATCAATATGTGATTCCTTTGGACCTGTTGATTTGGTAAGTAACTGCTGCCATACCTCATGAGGAGCGATCACCTCCGGGGTGTTTTCGACAGAATAAATTTTTTTCTCAGGAGGGATAAAAGGAATTATCGCGTTTGATGTTGTTGTTTTCCCCGATGCTGTTTCTCCACAGACGAATAAACTTCGTCCATAATTAAGACATAACCATAAATATGCACCCACACCAGTATCAAATGTCCCCCAATTGATCAGCTGTGTTACACTGATGGGTGTTTCACTAAATTTTCGTACAGTCATCGATGGTCCTTTTAAACTGACATCGCGGCTATGAATAATGTTTACCCTGCTTCCATCAGGCAGTGTACCATCTGCAATCGGTTGTCCTTCACTCACAGGACTACCTATTTTCTCACTAAATTCCTGAGAAAAGGTATCTGCCCAAGTGTTGTCTATATGAATATTTGTTTTCACCATATCAAAGACTTTGTGAATTAAATGAACGTTTTCTCCAGTGATAATATGAATATCTTCAAGATACGGATCCCGCATGAAACATTCGAGTGGGCCACCGCCAACGATTTCTTTGACGATATCATATTCGATATTCATCCGTTCAGTTGAGGTTAAACGAATCTTACCTGCTTTTTTCTGCCGACCAGGACTTGCTTTCTCATCTAAGATGGTGTGTTCATCGAGAAATTCGCTTACCGAAGTTTTAATCTCTTCATCTGATTTTACCTTTCTAAGATAGGGGGCTCGTTCATACAGAAACTCTTTTATTTGATCTCGTTTCTCTTTTTCTCCTTCAGTTAGAATCGGTTCAATAGAATTGTACTCTGTGAAATCCATCCCTTCTTCTTTGACAATATGGATAAAGACTATTCCCTTTGTAGGATAAATGATGTTTGGTACTTGCTCCTCCTTTAAACTCCGAGGAACGGTATTGTAAAAATCAGGTCGTCCATATTTTTTTTCAATATCATCTAAATACTTTTTCAAATGGGGATTATCCTGAATTAGTTTTTGTACCTCGTCCTCTTCCATTTTTCCCATGAAATTCCACCGTTAGAACGCAACTCCACTGGATTCAATGGTGAGTCCAACCCCGGGTCGAACCGAAAATGTAGTCATCGGTTCATATTTTTTCCGAGCGCCATTAAACTTTTCAAGATAAATATTGTGCACTATACCAATACCCGGCATTGATTCTCGGGCGATGCGAAAGTGGATATCTGCAGACATTTTGAACTGGGTATGAATTTCGCTATCCCACTCATTTGGGTTTGCAGTCATGAAAATGATTTTTCCAGAACCGGTGAGACGGTTGAAAAAACTGGTGAGTTCTACAAAATTATGTTTATTGAGACTTTCACTTAACAAGGTTGAAAGTGAATCAATAAAAATTACTTCTGGTTCAAACAATTTTCTACAGGTGGTAAGCGCTTCTAAAAAGGTCTTTTTTGGGAGTGTTTCCGCGAGCGTGACTTCTGTGGAGATAAAAAAGAATTTTCCTGACATGAGATAATGGCGTACATCATAGCCAACAGAGGCTGTTTGTCTGAGAAACCGTTTGATGGTAAATTGAGTTGACACATAGGAACAGGTATGTCCATTTTTTAAGAGAGAAACAAGAAATCGTTGACAGAAGATACTTTTTCCAGTACCCTCTTTTCCCTCCATAAACACAAGAGATCCATTTGGCATTTCCACTCCAAATCGTTCGTCGAATCCATCTTTTTCTCCTTTTCGTTCAAGGACAAGTGATTTTGTATCTCTCATACTACTTCATTTACTCAATTTTTTTTTTTTTATATTGTAAAGGTAAACTCTTCTCGAACTGCTTGTGGCCCGATAATGCGTAGGGTGTGATCGCCGGCGGAAATGGAACTTTGTGCAACA
>CAZTFR010000078.1:7686-8467 GCA_964612945.1 uncultured Thermoplasmatales archaeon | reverse complement strand
AAAAAACAACCGGAGCAGAGCTCCGGGGTATTAAACCCATGTTGGAATAAAAAATACACTTTTTTATTCGAATCTTTTCAAATAAAATTTATATACTATATAAAATTGTTTTTATATTGAATGCTTGGGGGTAATTATCTGATGAATTGGAGGAAAGAAAGAAATGAAAAACAAAAAAACACACATGATAAACGCTAGTGTATTTCTTGTAGTTGCAATTTTGATGACTACAACAGTGACAGCAACAGATAGAGAAGATTCTCCCATCTATTATGATCCAACAACAATAGAAATGGATTTTGCGTTTTCAGAGCCTGTTATAACCCAGGTTGAACGTGATGGCGAACTTGTTGATCGTGTCAGCATGCAGGATGTACCAAGTGGTGGGAATACGAGGATGCCAATTCTTCCAATAAAACCAGTAACCGTGCTATTACCTCAGCGAGGTGAACTGCAATCAATACAAGTCACTTATACCGGTAATGTTTCATTGGGAACAGGCTATAACGTCGAACTGGGAGGAACACCGGCACGACCCGGATTCAATGATAGCACTACATCAGATGAACTGAATTTCGATCCAACAATATCCTATCCAACTACGTTATATTATATGGTTGAAGTGCAAAAATTCCGTGGATATAATCTTATTCTGTTTAATCTCTTCCCAGTTCACTATAATCATGAAACCGGTGAGATATATTATTATGAAGAGATGTCTGTGAGTATTGTCGCAGCAGATACCGGGGATGCAGATCCCTTCTATCGAGGGACGTATGAA
>CAZTFR010000078.1:0-7676 GCA_964612945.1 uncultured Thermoplasmatales archaeon | reverse complement strand
AGTATGCTCTCTAAATACGTGTTTCCATCTGAGCCCATGAGTTCATCAGGTTCTGTTGTGGATCCCACTGATTCTTATGAGTATGTCATCATTACCACAAGTGCGTTACAAGAAGCGTTTGAAGAGTTCAAGTTGTTCAAACTTCAGCAAGGTGTACGGACGACGATTATTACCGTGGAAGACATTCTCGCCTGTCCAGCATATGAATGGGATGGTGAATTTGGTGATGGTTTTCCATTTTTTGACGATCTTCAATGCAAAATTAGAAACTTCATCAAAGATGCATATATGAATTGGGGAATTGACTATGTCTTACTTGGCGGTGATGACAACCTCATACCACACCGAGGATTCTACTGCTATATACCTGGTGCAGGATTTCCTGTTTGGGATTATGACATTCCATCAGACATTTACTATAGTTGTCTAGATGGGACTTTCAATAAAAACAGGGACGACAAATGGGCACAAATAACAGATAACCCGGATCTGCAAGCAGAAGTCGCCGTTGGTCGTGCCTCTGTCGAGAACGCGAAGGAGGTATCGTATTTCACGACAAAGACCAAAACGTATGCAGAATCTCTTGATTCTTATCTTGAGAAAGTGTTGCTTGTTGGAGAGAAATTAGATTCTCAAACATGGGGCGGTGATTATATAGATCAACTCATTGACAGCTCAGACGCAGATGGCTACACAACAGTAGGAATTCCCTCAGATGAATATACTATTGATACCTTGTATGATCGTGACTGGTCGTGGCCAAAAAATGATTGGCCGGTAAACGAAATCATTAGCCGCATCAATAACAATGTACATATTATCAATCATCTCGGTCATTCTAACGAATTCATCAATATGAAAATGAACGTTAGCCAAGCAGATGCGCTTACAAACGACCAATTCTGTTTCATCTACTCACAAGGCTGTAGTCCAGGAGCGTTTGATGAACAAGATTGTATCGCAGAACATTTTACCGTGAAAACACCTCATGGCGCATTTGCAGGAATCTGGAACTCGCGGTATGGATTTTTTGAGCCGAATGGAACCGATGGCCCCTCTCATATGTTAGATCGAGAGTTTTTCGACGCAGTCTTTGGTGAAAGCCAACAAAATTATCAATATCGAACCATTGGTTTCGCACATGAAAATTCCAAAGCAGATAATCTCTGGCGGCTGAACATCACCCACTGGGATTCCATTCGAAATGTCACCTGGAGTCAAGCATCTCGATGGAGTATCTACAACTCCATCCTTTTTGGCGACCCACAACAGGAGATCCGGCATGCAGAAGTCCAAGAACATGATCTCGCAGTAATCCACATCGAGGTGCCAAAATATTCCATCCCCGATGAAGATTTCACTGTGAAAGCAAAAATAAAAAATAAAGGAACAAGCCATGAAACCGATGTACAAACATGGGTAGAGGTTGACGGAATACCCGTACCAGGTGAAGAAGAGATCATCGATATACTTGCACCAAATGATATCGCCTATCTCACCTTCAAACCCAATGCATCCTATGCAAAACATGATGTATCTGTTCATGTTGAAGTGGCCCCTGGTGAGATAAAAGATGAAGATAATTCTTTATCAGATCCAGTTATCGCTGATCATCCACCGGAAAAACCAGATACCCCATGGGGGCCAACAAGCGTAAAAATATTGAAACCCTACGTGTATAAAACAAGAACTGTTGATCAAAACACATTTGAAGATGAAGACACGGATTGTATCCGATTTAAGTGGAAATGGGATAACACAGAAGGACCATGGACATGGCTGCCGTACGATTCCAATCAAATCGCAAGTCGCATACGTGTCTGGACAACAAAAGGTTCACATGCCGTACAGGTAAAAGCGGTTGACAAGTGGGGTAGAGAAAGCGAATGGTCAGAGAAACTCTCAGTCACCGTGCCCCACGTAAACTCCTTTGACATCTATATCTATGCCTGTTTTGTCCTCGATGATATTGTTTCTATACAGTACGATGAAGCAATCATGCAACAATACGAACAACAACAAATGAATCATAAAATCTAGGAGTTCCAAAACCACAAAAAAGGGTGGTCAGCTGACACAGCATCAGATGACCACTTTTCCCCCCGCTTACTTTAAAAAAGAATAGGGGGGAAAAAATAATAACCTAAAAAAATAATCAAAAGGTGAAATATGAAGAAGCAACTATTCGCCATACTACTACTCACACTTCTCGTTATGATTCCTCAGATCCAGAGTAGATCAGCAATTATAAAAACAATTGAAATCTCTTCAGATACTACCACACTTTACGTCGGTGGCAACGGACCTAACAACTACACCAGAATACAGGATGCAATAGACAACGCAAGTAATGGTGACACCGTCTTCGTCTACGATGACGCATCACCGTATAAAGAAAATATCTTTATCAACAAATCGATTCAATTAATTGGAGAAAAACAGCAGTCCACTTGTATCAACGGACGGCAAGGAAATGTAATTTGGGTGGAACACTCGAATGTCACCATACAACAATTCACATTACAATTATATGGCAGCCAATACTGGGCTGTTGCCGTACAACTCCTTCACGCACCAAACAAACAAGTCTCAAACATACACATATCAAACTGCACTATGACTGCAGCACCAGTTCTGTTTAACAATGCTACTAATTGCTCACTGAAAAACTGTCACCTCAAAGACAACGATTGTCTCAGCATATTGATTACAGGAAAATCAGAAAACATACTCATAGACAACTGCAACATCCATGACATGGGACATGTAGACGAATATGGATGGACTCACCCGGGAGATGTCCGTATCGATGATGATTGTACAGCCATCCAAATACGTAACTGCCATATCTCAGATATCACAGGATGGGGAATAAGGGTTGATATTGCTGATCATGTAACGATTGCTAATAACTCGATACACCATACTACCTGGGAAGGAATCAAACTATATGATTCAGAAAATGTTACGATTCAGCATAATTCTATCTCGGAAAACGCAATGGATGGAATCCTAATGAGACGAGCCTTCAATGTTAGCGTTTATGATAATATTATCATACAGAATGGTAACTCTATCGGCCCTCACTCGGGCATTCATATAAAAGAGTGCCATGGAGATATCCACGTCTACCACAACTACCTACGTCATAACAATCCCACAGGTGTAAGCGCTGGATCTACACCTAAGATATTGCTCTATGAGAACACCTTTCTGTTATGTGAAGATAGCATCGTT
This sequence comes from uncultured Thermoplasmatales archaeon, assembly GCA_964612945.1. Classification (GTDB taxonomy): domain Archaea; phylum Thermoplasmatota; class E2; order DHVEG-1; family DHVEG-1; genus CAZTFR01. Next base: position 4,439 of record CAZTFR010000078.1, on the reverse strand, counting down.
CTTTCTAAATGTCCAGATAGTTCGATTGTAAGAAATAACTTCATTCTTTGCGATTACCCCACTGGACCAAATCATCCAGAACGCCTCTATATACTCAGTAATGACTCTCACAAACACCACTGGGGGGGGAATTTCTGGTACCGACCACGCATACTCCCCAAACCCGTCTGGGGCCACATGGTCATCAATGAAACCTGGCATGACCATGTGGAGCTGGACCTGCGCCCTGCGCTCCTGCCGATTCGATGGGGAGACAAGCCCATTCGGATAATAGATATCATCTTACCTATACCAGACACCACAGGCAACTGTCAACGCAGACCTCCAATCAACTACAAACACATCACCAATGAACCAGATGAGAACAGAACAAATCGCATCAGCAATATTTGTGATGACACCACCATATATTGCCTCGAACAAAGATCATATGAGTCGATGTCTCAAAAAAGAATGGATAAATGAACTAAAAAATATATGAAGGATGAAATTCATAGTATTACAGAATAAGTACAGGGAGGAAGAATAATGATGAAACGACAAAGTGGTAAAATAAAGGCTGGTCTACTAAGCGTTGTCCTTTTTGTGGTGATAAGTCAAACCGTTTGTGCAGGATCAATAGATTGTTTGATCCAAGAGGATACTGCTTGTCAACAAAACCCAATATGTCTGCAGGAAAACACCACGCTTGAGATCACTGAAATTAAAGGTGGTCTAGGATTTACAGTTGAAATTACAAACACGGGAGAGGTTAATGCAACCAATGTTGAATGGGAAATTGCTATTGGTATATTGCATCCAACTTGGGTGTATAATGGTACTTGGGACTCATTGGCTCCTGGGGAAAGTCGAATAGCAAGTGTGTCGCCATTGATAGGGCTTGGTATTCCCAAGTATACAATTTCTGCACAGGCTGACAATGCAGAGCAGACCTCAGTGAAAGGAAAAATTCTAGTGTTATTTATACTGGTAATCCCACTGAAATAAGATCAATATGTGCCAATAATATTCTTTACTAATAAAGCTAGTTAGTAAATTTTTTCTCTTGATTTCTCTTGAACCATGTATCTATGCGATATAAAAAAAATCATGATTACTAATGCTAAGATAATTACTTTAATAATGACTGGCTTTTTGCGTTTTAGAATCCTGAGATACATAACTTTTTGTTCATAAAACTCTTTTCCCACTGTTGGGATGTACGGATGGAATTACCAATTGTTCAATTTCCTTCATATATAGAGGAAATGAGTACTGAGTTTACTCATCTTTTCGATCAGGAACGTCAGCTAATCCATTTTAAACAGCTTATGACGGGGTATGTCTCTGCTGAGAAAAAAACCATTGCGCATATGAATGGATTATTCACGTTTCATACAGATCAGTCAAATCTTAATCGTTTTATCACTCAATCAACCTGGAGTGAATATGAGATGAACGCCGTGAAGATCAACATGATCAATCACGTTGAATCAGGGGGTGTTGTCGTATTGGATGATTATATCATTGAAAAATGTGGAACCGAGATCTATGGTACTGATTGGCATCGTGATCATGCAAGCAATCAGAACGTATAGGGGTGGCAGATATCTGATTGTGTCTTCTCTGGTGAAGGGATCTATCCGCTTCTTTCCAGCATGTACATTAAGGAAAAATGCAGATGGAACAAGAATAATGATTTCAGTAGTAAGATAGAACTACAGATGGATCATATCACTATGCTCGCAGATATGAACCTTCATTTTTCTTGTGTGGTTATGGATATCTGGTATTTCAGCAAAAAACTAACTGATCATATTGAGTCTCTTGAAAAAGATTGGATTGCTCAATCAAAATCAAATCGACTGGTGAAATCCAGAGGAAAATGGATTTCCCTTAAAAAATTTGGATGGAAAAAGCCGAAGCGTGGTGGTTTTAAGATTGTTACTCTTGGTGATCAGAAGTATCTGATAAAAGTGTTCACGGTTACCATGAAAAAGGCAGGTAGAGTACGTTTACTTGTTTCAATGAATAAACATGGAAACATTAATTTCTATGTATCGAATAATCTTGAGTGGGATGAATTGGCTATCGCCACTCGGTATTCCAGAAGGTGGGACATCGAGGTATGGCACAGGGAAGGCAAAGGTAATTTCGGATTAAAGGATTGCCGGCTACGGTGTGATGAAGGGGTCAGCAGATACCTGACTCTGAGTACCGTAGCGGACACTCTACTTGAAATTGCTTCGTTGCTTTCACCCGTGTATGCTATGCTGAAGAAGCAGGTTTTGACTCCTTAGATGAAACATCGATGGATTCTTGCTGAGATGGTTGGTCAACTCATCTCATCTGTGCATACATTAGGAGAAAGAGGAGTTACAAACATCATGGAGGGTATTCTTTATCCGTATAAATCTACAAAAAAAGTACATATAAACGCGTAGTAAAACGCAAAACTCCAGTAAAAAGAAAATGTAGTATATTATCCACAAGACATGACAAATATACAAAAAACCAATAAAGAACTGAAGCAAATGGACCTGGAAATCAGGCAATGCAAAGACGAAAAACACAGTAACGATTTATGTGTCAATTATTTGATTCTAGATCACCAAATAGCCTACGTTAAGAACTTGAATGATCATCAAGTACTCTCAACCTGATTTCAATAAAAGGAAAAGTATGGTTCAAATCCAATTTAATCTATACATCAGTAACCCAACCGATTTCCTTAGCAGTTGCTGGTGATATAACTACTTGATGTATACTGCCCGGAGCTTGTCCATGACCTTTACCGGGTTCGACTAATATAATATAACCACACATTAAACTCGCTTTAACTTGAGGATACAAAGGAACCCTATCTGGTTCTGCAAGCCCTTCAGGTAGTTTACAACAATAGGTATATTTACCACAGGGAGCAATATAATGATCATCAGCTCCTAGCAGATGAGCTAATTCATGTGCAATTGTCAGAATTTGAGTATCTGATGTTATAGTAGTACTTACACATGTATAAGCAATATTACCCTTATCTACCGTAGATACAAAACCATCATACTTCCTCTGAGATAAATACTGATCATGAAAATAAACATAGACCACTATATCATATGAAGAAGTATCAACAGCGTTTTTTAATGTCTCATTCCAAAAAAAGAAATCTATACCTTCATCACAAGATCTATTCCTCCTCGGAGGATCTTCAGTTAAAGAATAAGGACCTTGTATTTCAATTTCAAATATATCTGAGTAAGAAAATCCATACCGCTCAGCCTCATTATTAAAAAAATCCTCAAGATAATACACAGAATATGGATTCGGATCATAACAGAACTCAAAATCGGTAAAGAATTGATCATTTGGATTGTTAAAAATTTCTAGAAAATCATGATCTTCTAAGATATCTCCAACCACATATTCTCTCATGTTTTGAAGACGATAACACCCAGACATTTCTGAATAATAACACAACAACTCCCCATACATGACATCCTCTGGAGCAAATTCAATAATACCAACCTTCAAAGGATATACCTTTGAATATCCACAATAAGAATACGAACTGTTCGCCTTATCCACAGCAGTAATACAAATAGGCATCTGTGCAGAGAGACCTCTATCAAAAAGAGGAAGATGCGTCGCATTTGAAAGATTCCAGAATGCAGTCGTTCCATCATAATAATCAGCATAAGCCCTTGAACTTAAATTAAATACAGATAAATTAGCAACGATACAGCATTCATCACCCACATTTATACTCAAATCATCGATAACCGCAGAAATCGAAATATCATCTCCATCAACCATCTGCCCAGACAAATTATAGGTAAGATCACATAGAGTAACATTTCTAATTTTAGGACGTTTGCTATCGATTGTAAAGTTAAAGGCACAAACAGACGTATTAATATTTCCTGCAAGATCTACCACATCCACCTTAATTTTAATAAAATGAGAGTTCAACGCAGGAACACCCCAATTATACCATCCATCATTTTTCTCATCTGAAGCAATTTCAATCCAAGTGATTCCTCCATCATCTGAAAATGATAAGGAAATAGGTTTCTCACCGAGATTCTCATCATATGCATCCCAACATATTTTCTCAACCGTATCACCCCTCCAACATTCACCACCTGAAGGTCTAACAAGCGTCACAGAAGGTACCATATCATCCAAGATACAGCCATGGAGAAAAACAGTTGAAAAAAATAGAATCAATATCACTAACATCGGCAGAGAGAAGGATAATCTCATATTTCTCAACAATTGCTCTTAATAAATAACATCCATATTTTTTCCATTATTACAAACTAATGCAAATTCTGATTGAAAAAAACAACCTTTTTGAACTATAAAAAATTTACTTTGAAAAAAACAACTGTATTTCCTCGAAATGAGGATTGTCACCCCCTCCATGATATAAATATCATGGCTTCCCCCTCAAGGGGGAGAAA
>CAZTFR010000077.1:0-8469 GCA_964612945.1 uncultured Thermoplasmatales archaeon | reverse complement strand
TACTCTCAGAGGTATTCCAATGCATGTAGTCGAGTGCCATCTCCAGACACGCTGGCCCGGTGAGCTGCTCGGAGGTGTATCCACCAGATCCATCGGTGGGATAGAAGGGGAAATCAGTGAGATCCGTGTAATATTCCTTAAGAATGAGATCAAGAGTGATGCCATTGTTGTCCATATCTGCTTGGGTGATCTTTCTATCAGTTATGTTTATGTAATGACTGTTGTCTTTTGCGTAGTATCGAAGTATGTTTCCAGCACTGACATCAGTTCCTTTGGTGAGCTCAAGGAAATAGTAGTTGTCGGTGATCTCTGCTGGCCATTCCGCACTTGTGTTCAGGTTCTGAATGGTAACCGTGAGATTTTCGACTGGTTGTGTTTTCTCGTCATCATAGTAGCAGTATCCATCAAGAGTGAAGGGTGGTGCGAGGGTGGCATTTTGGAGAATGGTTTCATCGGTATAGTATGCATCAAAAGGATTGCCACTTGGCGGATAGGCATATCCTTGATATTTTGTATCATTAAAGACAGTTACTACAACTGCAGTGTTTTCCTGGGTGATATCGCCAAAATCGTTTCCAAATAGATCGGTATGCAGATCGCCATCCCAGGTTGTTGAATACGGATTTGTTGAACTTGCAGGTATGCTCACATCTTGATTAAAGGCATATCCGATCATGGCAAAATGGTAGGGATCTCCATATTTATCATTCCACCGGGATGTTTTTTCAACGACATAGCCATGCAGATGACCATTATATGATGTAGCTTCATTGTTGATGATGTCGAGGTCGACTTGTATCTCTGCGTCTCCAAGCCAGGTGACATTAAGAGCAAGATCAATATCATACACTGTACGTGCACCGCAATCATCAAGGGATTGTTCATGATCTTGTTTTGTTGTTCTTCCAACTATCACGTCATAGCCGCCGTCGTAGTAGACGGTGGGCCATCCGTATAAGTTCAGCTCATTTTCTTGGCGGTCCTTTGCTTCTTGTAGTTTATCATCGACTAAGGCAACATATTCAAAATCTCGACTACCTTCGGTATAGATTTCATACAGCCACTGATTTATGGTAGGGCAATTCCCACACCATGTGGCGGTTGCTTCTTCTGCAAAGACGGTGTGTGTGTATGCTCTTGGTTGCTGTTCATCTTCAAGTGAGGGGGTATCAATTCCTGTTTGAAATTGGTTAAGTGATGTGTCAAGAAACGGTAAGATATGCGCGCTACTGGACGTTACCAGTGTGCATAAAATCAAGATGGGTATTATTCCTGAGAGGTGGAATTTTTTCGTCATAGGTCCTTTCATCTCCCTGTCTTCCATCTATTATTATGTTAAATATATATTTATAGTTTTTGAATAAAGGTGGAAATGCATTCATTTACGCTTTCAAAAAATAGATTCCTTATGGAGAAAAGAGCGGATTTCGTAGGCCATGTTGTTCTTGTATTTGAGAACAGATGCTTACGAGAAGTTGTCTGAGGTTGTAGAGCGGCTGGAAGAGCTGGTGGTTGAGGATGCGGGTTACCGATTGTGAAACGGTGTCTGTGGCTCCCTGTTCATCGGTGACGGTCAGGCTGACGGTGAAGGGCCCTTTGTCGCTGTAGGTGTGCGTGGGGTGTTGTGTGGTGCTGGTGGTACCGTCTCCAAAGGTCCAAAGCCAGCTAATGATGGTGCCATCCGGATCTGTGGAGGTGTCGGTGAAGGAAACCGTATACCATCGTGTGGTATGGCTGAAGGATGCACGGGGTGGCTGGTTTTCCTCGCCTGCGGTTGGAGTGCCATGTGCCGGTGTTGATTTGTTGCCCTCATTTCCTGCATGATCGACGGCGCTGACTTGGTAGGTGTAGGTTACATTGTTTATCAGTCCGGTGTCCTGATAGGTGGTGGTTGAATGGTTGAGAAGAAAGGTGGTGTTTCGGTAGATGCGGTAATGGGAGACAGCGACGTTGTCGGTGGCTGGATCCCATTTGAGGTTGAGTTTTCCATTGTGTGCATCGGTGACGGTGAGGTTCTGCACCTGGCTTGGTGGCTGGGTATCCGGTATAGGGGTACCGTTGATGGTAACGCTATCTTGATGAAACTTAATGGGGAGGAGAAGAACAGCACTGCCGGTGAGAGTGTGTTCACCGGGTTTGATGATGGTGACATTAAACCCAAAGGTGCGACTATTTCCGCCGGTGTCATACGTCCAATACAGGTTTGTTCCGTTCAGATCGTTTGAGGAGGTATCAGCAGGTAGCGGATCGGCCTCACCCATGTAGAAGAGTGCTTCAGGAAGTACTGCAGTGACGGTTAAGGCAAGCCCTATTGCTCCGGTCAGCTCAAAACGGATGTGTAGGGTGGTTCCCACGGGCTGTGTGGTGTTTTCAACCCAGGTTTCATTTTCCCGTATGTGTACTTGAAGTGTTATCCCTCTATCAGAAGAAGACGCCTGTACCGGCTCCATGGGAAGCAGAAGAGGCAGGCAGACTGTTGAAAGAAATATTACCACTATGAGAGAGGCTGTGATTTGTCGGTTTGGTACTGCGTTTTTCATCGTATCTATTTATTTGTGTTTATCAAATTTAAATGTTTCCATAAAAAATCAGGGTATCATGTGCTCTTTTTGAAAGGATATGCCAAAACATAAACCCCCTTAGACCAGTATTTTCTCCTTAATTTTTACATTTTTTTGAAGACAGAAGAACATATATCAAATGAACTACTATTTGCAAAATAAAATGAATGAAGATGAATTAGAACTTAATGAAGAAACAAAAAAGAAATTCAAAAATCAAGAGAGGAATATAAAAAAGGAAGTTTTTATAATTTAGATGAAGTAAATAAAAAACATAAATTATAACACTTTTAAAAGATAGATTTTCTTTTTTATGCCGTTTTAGTAAAAAAATATCAAAATTTTCCTGCCCAATTAGTAAAAATTTATATACTATTAGTAGTTACATATTTCTGTTATGTCATATATTGAAATTACAAAAAGAAACAATACTGAATATGCGTCCTTTGTTAAAAAATTCAGTTTAATGGGACAAACTTTTAGAATCAAAGAACACATAGGAAAAAATATTTCAACGGTGAACCAAAAAGAATATTTGAAGAATAATTTTGAAAGAGTTAATAAGAAGGAATTTGATATTAGAAAAGAATTTTTAGAAGGTTTAGACATAGTTTATGATGATTCTCTTTTAGATGCTGTAGAATTTAAATCAATAGAAATTAACAATCTCTTAGAAATTAAAGAAATTGAAGAACCAGTTCTTATTGAATTTGCTAAAGAATTTATTTTTAATTCAAACAATATTGAAGGTTCAAAAATTCCTGCCAAAGAAGTAAAAAAAATAATTGAAACTGGCGATAGCAAATATAAAAATAGGAACGAGATAAAAGAAGTATATAATTCAATTGAAGCATTTAAATATCTTAGAGCAGGATTCAAGTTCAATATCGCTTCAATTAAAAGATTATATTATATCATGACAAAAGATCTAACTATGAATAATGGAGAAAAATATCCACGAGGTTTTAAAAAAGTTGAAAATATTGTGAATAACCAACCAACCATGTCTCCAGCCGAAGTTCAAAAATCTTTAATTAAACTCTTACAGTTCTATAAAGAGAATAAAAGAAAAATTCATCCATTTGAATTAGCATTTTATTTTCATCTTAGATATGAAGAGATCCATCCGTTCCTAGATGCAAATGGGAGAACAGGACGTTTAATAATGAATAAAATCCTAATGGATTTAGGATATTTCCCAATAATTATCTACAAAGATAATTCAAAGGCATATTTTAATGCTATATCAAAAGGACTAAAAAGAGAAACAAAAAAGACATACTATCAATTTATGATGAAACAATTAAAAAAAACATATGATACTTATTTTTCAATTATAAAAGAATATTAAATGCTGGGTGTAGGCATATGTGTTAATTCCTAAAAGCCTATACTTAAAAGATGTATTTTGTATTATTTGTTCTTAAATTGAAACGCAGTATAAAATAAGTTTAGTGCAGGGGATAAGATTTGAACACCAGTTTAGTCATAAAAAATTATGGTTTTCAGTTTCTATTTTTTATGTAAGACCACATCATTGCGTTCTATACTATTGCTTTATACACTTCAATGCTATCGAACATATTCTTTCTCCCTTGAGGATCATTGATGGTTCGACAGATCTTAAGACAATGCCCGAATCAGGGGCAATTACTTCTACATCATCTATCATTCCGATAATATCTCCTTTCTTAATTATTTGCCCAGGTTCTATTTTGAGTTTAAGGATTCCCTTATTTGGAGCATCGATATCCATAATATTCCCATAGAATTTGTTAGCGTTCGCAGGTGTTCTGTTTATTAGGAATTCATAAAGTTTATGTGCCATCAGCTCGCCTTGTTTTTCGTTATAAATCGCAGATTTACCAGCCAATTCAACGATAATAGATGGAATCCCGATCCGGGTGGCCTCAGCAAAAAGATGACCTTTATTTTTGCGACCTTCAACGATTGTTTCAACATTGAGCGATATAGCTAGTCTTTTGACCCTTTCATCACGATATAAACATACCACGTACGGTATCGCACTAAGATGATCACTAGAATGCAAATCGATGATAGTAGTTGCTTCTTTGGCAAAAGACCAAATAGTCTGAGCAATATCATGTGTTGGCCCATTGTTATTTTCATACGGGAATATTCGATTCAAGTCTAGGTTGTCCCGGGGGTCCGTCCTAGTCCTACAACTGAATGCAATAGGGTTTGCTACTGGAATGATTGTGATTGGTGTCGGGCATCCGTTCTTTTGTATAATCTCAATGAGTTTTTTAGTAGCAAAAACACCAGTGACTTCATCACCATGTATTCCAGAAACGATTAGAATGCCCTTCTGATTGCTACCGAAATGATGGACATCGATGGTTGTATCAGTTTTTAAGGGGATTCTTTCAACGGTTGTAGCCAAGCCCATATACATACTTCCAATATTATCAAGTTATTTAAAATAAACTATTTAATCCCATTTTTGAGAACAAATCTCATAGATTGCAGCTTCTGAGATATTAAATCTTTCAGGCTTAGTAAAGCCGGGAAATGCATTGAGTTCTAAGATATAAGGTTTTTTCGTCCCTTTTTCTACTAATATATCTAACCCTGCAAAATTTAATTTCAAAGCTTCTGCAGAGGCTATTGCCATTTTGGAAATTTCACTTATCTGGTCATCAAGATCACCTAATATAAACTCCATATTGTGTCCTATGGCACCCTGAGTGATATTCATTATCACTGCGTCAGGGTCATTACTTCTCGGGAAGATATAATGTACCTTTCCAAAACATACATAGACCCGCAGGTCAAACTTTCTATCATCAATCAAGAACGAATCTATCTCCTTCTCGATTGTTATATTCTCACCAAGTGCCATTAATTGTTTCAAAAAACTAAAATCGTTGGTTACATCTATAAACTCCCATCCATCGTCTTTTGGATGGTTTAATAACTGACAATTCTCAAACCTAAAATTGGTCCTCCAGTTACCCTTCTTCAAATATGTAATACCTTTGCCCAAGGAGCCATATCGGACCTTCACATAAAACGGCCCTTCAGATGCGATTAACTCTCTCATTTCCTCGGGATCTCTAGTATCAATTGTAGTTGGAATACGAATACCTTGACGGGAAAGTATACGCTTTGCCAATTCCTTGTCCCTGTCGGCTGCTATGTGCTTTGGGTCGTTCATGAAGTATATTTTTTTATCTGAATAGAATGAGCTCAGTCTGTTATCCACAAGCTCCCAAAAGTGATTGAACTTGTGTAAAAACTCCACAGTTCCATAGATACCTTTCATGTCAGGTGGCTCAATGTTCTCGTTCCAGTATTCAAATGGGAAAAAAAACAAAACAATTACTTTTTCCTCCGCTATGTCCAGTAATTTCCCGTCAAGGATGTGTTGATAGTTCGTTGTATAATATCTAAACCCTTCTGGCATCCCCCGCTCGAGTTGTGCTTTGAATCGAGCGTATGCTTCCCAGTCTTCCTCATCACCGATTACGAGTAGTGCCTTCATATGGGTGGGTATAGGAGTCATTTTTATAATTTTATTGCTTTTTATCGTGCCTCCGACCCCTTTAATCATAAGTAGTCCCAAATGGCGACGAAACGAGATTTGAACTAGGTTTTAATGGCAAAAAGTAACCCTTATTGCCGTTGCTGTGCTGGGTGTAGGCCGTAAGCCCCTTTGTTTTATCTTAGAAGAAACATTTAAATCATCGAATAGAATAATAGCTAGGTGGTAAGGTACTAATAAAAAGGGAGGATTATTATGAAAACGAAATCAATTTTTCTTGTGGGTATAACCGTTTTGTTACTGCTAATATCTTCTTATGTAACCACCGCCTTTATTCCTCAGAATAGCGTGTGGTGTTCAACCGAAAAAACATCCTTGCAGCAGAGCCAAAAGCTTGGCACGCTTCATGGACGTATTTTGGATTTTCAGAATCCCTCATATGGCTATGCAGATGCACTGGTGCGTGTCTATTTTGATGATACCTATCAAGAAGCAACCTCGACTTCACCAGATGGAGAGTATGCTATTGACCAAATCCCCCTCGATTATCGTCTGAAAAAGGTGACCGTCACACTGTACTCTGTTTTTTCGGAGACCGTCTATCAGATCATTGATAAAAATATCACGTATGATTTCTATGTCAAGCCCACTTCTCATCAAACAATATATGTCGGTGGTGATGGACCAGGAAATTACACCCGTATTCAGGATGCTGTCAATGACGCCGGCACAGCAGATACGGTGTTTGTCTACAATGGCACCTATTCTGAGTATGTGTCAATCTACAAACGTATCCGACTTGTAGGGGAAAATCAGGATACCACCGTCATTGATGCGGGAGGAAGCGGAGACGTCTTGTATGTGTCAGCTGACGGAACACTCATCAGTGAGTTTACCCTTCGCAATAGTGGTCAGGCAGAGCCGCCTATCCGTGATTGCGGCATTGATCTACGATCTGATCACCATTGTCTCTCAGATATCTGCTTTGAAGACAATGATTTTGGTATCTCGCTTCATAACACTCAGTATACTCGTATCCGTGACTGTCGTTTTGTTGGAAACCGGTGGGGAGTTTCCGCTGCTACCTCCCAAGAACGCAATGAGATTCAACACAACCAGTTTCTCGAAAACAAACAGGGAGGGCTACAGCTTGACACCTTTCAGAACTGCCAGATTCTTGGAAATCAAATTGAGGAGAACACCGGCGTGGGACTGCAGTTGAACACTGCACAAAACAACACCGTCATCAATAATGTGTTCGACCACAACAATGGTACTGGGATTTGCCTAAGCAGTGACTCCCATAAAAACATCCTCTTTCACAATGCGCTGATCAATAACACACTCAATGCCTATGATGAAGGCAACAATACCTGGAATGATACCTATCCTTCAGGTGGTAACTTCTGGAGTGACTACACCGGCGAGGACCTGTTTTCAGGCCCCGCACAAAACCAAACTCCTTCTGATGGCATAGGTGATGTACCCTATAATCTATCTGGGGAAAACGCAACCGATTATTACCCATATATGATTGCAGAGGGATGGATAAACAGACCACCATGGACACCTAGCGATCCCGTACCTGAGGATGGTGCCGTTGATGTCCCCATCGATAGTGTTCTCCGCTGGAATGCAAGTGACCCTGATGAAGCTGATACCCTCACCTTTGATGTCTTTTTTGGAACCGACGAGAACCCCGTACAGGTAGCCGCAAATATCACCGATGTCTTCTATGATCCACCGGGTAATCTTCTGTTTAACACTACCTATTATTGGCAAATTCGAGTATGGGATGCAAGCAACGCCTCCACCACCGGCCCCGTGTGGTCCTTTACCACCGAAGAACTCGGGGACACCACCCTTGCTATTCGGTTTGTAAACATATCCCTGGGAACGCTCTGTTTCACTATTGAAAACACAGGATCCTACGACGCTGTTGATATCACCTGGGAGCTTACGATGCAAAGCATCCAAGATTTTCCCAGTATCCCTGGAAGAAATCAATGGAACGGGACTATCCCCCTGTTGAAAGCAGGGACTGCGCAAACGGTCTGCAGCGATGATAGAATCGTTGGTCTTGGGTTTTTCACCACAACCGGTCAGGCAGAAGCACTCAACGCACCCGTGGTATCTGTGGAAAAGAAAATGATTCTCATCGCCTTTCTTCTGTTTCTCTTCTCCTAAACACCACCGTGGTAGTGTTTCCACCACCGTGATACAAGACGATACAGCACAAACGTATTGTCTTTTGTACATCAAATAGCACATTTCATGAAAATTTGAACAAAACAAATACCTCCTCGGTGGATATGGGCCGCTGATATGTTAATTTCGTGCTATATCAGCAGTAGTTCGGCAAGTAAAGGGATAAGCGTTGATGTTGGTTGTGTTACCGTCAAG
>CAZTFR010000076.1:0-8604 GCA_964612945.1 uncultured Thermoplasmatales archaeon | reverse complement strand
GCATCCCGCTTTAAATGAAAAGCAGGAGGGTTCAATTAATTTTTCAACACCCTATTATAAAATCAGCAATCTCCATTACAGCATTATACAGAATTACTATAGACACAATAAAGCCTCAGCCGTTAATTCATTTCTTCGATTCTTCAAGGGTAATTCTTTCGGTTATATTTGCTAAGCGTCTTGCAAGATCTATGTAATGCTCGATTGTATCAGGTCGATTGATCATGAGCTTTGCACCATCAGGTGATCCGCCACCGTGCATACACCCCGGCACACCAGCACCCAAAGTAAGCCATTCAATAAAACGAGCTATCTTCGCCCGTGTTTCACCAGAACAGGATGCAGCAAGGTATTTCTTTAACAAGTCACCGTACCGGTCATCGTGAAGATCTTTACATGAAGGCAGACATCCTGTCTCTCCGATTCCTCCCGCGATATCCTGCGTAATTCGTTTTGTTTCATAGGGTAGAGTACCAACATGGACTTTATTGACGTTTGAAAGTGTTGCATCCGGAATCCATACACCTGATGCATGACGGGCACCTAACACTGCTGCAGCAACTCCAAGGCCAAAGGTTGTTTCATTATTGATTATCATCTGGGTGATTTTTTCACGGAATGTTTTTTCCGAAAGACCATTTGCCCGAGCCATCAAAGCAGCTGCACCGACCATAAGATCTCCTTGACCGGCAACACATCCACCGATTGCAGCGCGGTAAGGGGCAATAAAATTTAGGACTGCTCGGCCAGCATGGGTGTATTCTCTGCACATGAAAACACGTTCATTTGGTACTTCAACATCATCAAACAAGAGATACGCCTGCGTGATACCTCCTTTTTGAACCGGATTATCAAATCCTTCTTCAGTTTCACGTGTATCACTTGGACGCCGGGTTTCCACGATGGTTAAATTTTCGATATCTCGAGGGATAACGCAGGAAACCGCGTAATCTTGATCATCTTCTTTATAGCCGATTCCGGGCATGAGAAATATCTCATTTGCAGCGGCCACTCCACAGATCATCACTTTTGCACCACGAAGAATGATCCCCGAGTCTGTGGTATCTACAATGTGGAGACTTAAATCTGGATCCTTCTGCTTTGATGGAGGCTTTGATCGATCCCCTTTAGGATCAGTTAATGCTCCTGCGATGCTGATATCTTCGTGTTGCGCTTTTTTCAGCCAGGCATGCATGCGTTTATGGTATCTGGTTTTGTACTTGTTATCGATATCATAGGTTGCCGACCACATCGCATTGATTGCATTAAATCCGACACAGCGGCCCCCCGTGCAGGTACCGGTCAAGTTAAACATTAATCGCTTCATTTTTACATTGGCAACCATATCTTCAGGTGTCTGAATAATAGAGAGATACCGGTTGATACGCTTCTGTGTCAATGATGATTTAGTGGTAAGCAGATCAACGTTTTTTCCTTCTCGTGCTGCCTGAAAAATTTGTGCATGCCCCTCAATTGTTCGTCGTGTTGCAGGATGGATAGTAACATCTGTGATGAGTTCCCCGAATTTGTAGATGTTTGGACGCATTGCTTGAAGGCTTTTTTTGTATTCCTCTGCGGTTTTCATCGGTTCACTTCTCCTGTAAAATAAATTCCCATTCACACCAAAGATTCTCTGGATGCTTGTCCGGTGGGCAGAGAGTACAGTTTACGCGTATGTTTGGGTTTATCTCTTTTGCAAATGATTTCAGATATCCCCATCGCACTGGCTTGCAGGCAAACTCGACTAATCCTTTTTGTTTGCGGGTATTTTGCACTCGACAACGAATATTACGAAGAATGGCTTTGTTAGGTTTTATTTCGATTTCTTTATCTTCAAGATCTAATGCCCATCCGGAAAAACGGAGTGCTTTTATCAGAGCTGTAATATCGTTTTTTTGAATGTTGCATAGTTTTTTTATCCGTCGAGCTTCAATTTTTCCCATGACTTCCCATACCTTTCTATCAATTTCAGTTGCAGCTTCGGTCCCAAATGCATCTTCAATTCCAAGATAGTACAATCCATCAACTGCCCAAAGATTTCTCAGATGCATGAAGATGAAATCAGGCAGGATTTCTTTGGGAATGTTTTGAATTATTTTTTTATCTTCTTTTCGACTCATATCATCAAATCAAAAATGAAAGAAGGAGATGAGTTGTTTACCCCATTTTTTGTTTTATCGCATCGGTGAGCTTCGGTAATACAGTATAGAGATCTCCAACGATGCCGTAATCTGCTGATTTGAAGATGAGCGCTTCGGGGTCTTTGTTGATAGCAACAATAATGCCTGAGTCACGCATTCCTGCGATATGCTGGATTTGACCAGAGATTCCTGCGGCGATGTAGAGTTTTGGTTTGACTTTGTGTCCGGAGAGGCCGATCCAGTGATCTTCGGAGAGCCATTTGAGGTCCGCTGATATGGGCCTGCTGCATCCTACGGTTTTTCCTTTGAGGACTGTTGCGAGATCATTGATCATTTTGATGTCTTCTTTGTTTTTGAATCCTCTTCCACAAGATACGATGATTTCTGCATCTTCAACGTTGACACCTCCAGTTTGTTTCTCCTCAATTTTTATTACTTTTGAATGAGTTGTATCAACAGTGTACTGCTTCTTTGTGATCTCTGCTTTTTTGCCAGTATTTTTAGGGAGGGGATCAAATACTTTTGAGGGAATGGTAATGATGTGGGGTGTTGTTTTGAATTGTTCGACGGCAATAGCGTTACCACTATAGACAATGCGCTCTGCGGTGAGGTTGCCATCTTTGAAATATATGTTTGTGGAATCGGTGATACAGCCTGTGCTAAGATTCGCGGCTAGTCGAGGGGCAAGTTCTTTTCCGTTTTTATTTGATCCAATGAGAACGGTTTCCGCTTTTGTCTCGGTGATGAGTTGTTCTAAGAGCTGTGCGTATTCTTCTGCTTTGAAGTCTTTTTGATCTGTTTCAAGAACATAGACTTCATCTGCGCCATGCGCGATGTAGTCTTTTGCATAGTTCTCTGCTCCGATTTCAACGGCAACTGCTTTTGTTTTTTGTTCTTTTGCAAGGTCTTGTGCTTTACTGAGCAGCTCATTCACCAGGTTTTTTTCATCAGAGTAGACAACAATCATTGTGCTCACCTCAACACTCCTTCTTTTGCCAGCTCGTTGACTAATTTACCGATGCTTTCGTCGATGTCATTTTCATAGATGATGTTTTTTCGTTCCATGGATACACCCTTGATTTCAAGAGTGGAGATCGTTGGTTGTAATTGTTGTGTTTGTACATCCTCTATGCTCCATTCATGGATTGGTTTGTTTGCTGCGGCAAGAATTTGCATGAGGCTGGGAAGGCGGGGTTCATTGATTTCTTTTGTAACTGTTGCTAGAACAGGGTAGGTCGATTCAATTGTTACTGCCTTGTCGCCCAGATCTTTTTGGGAGATGATTTTATCGTTTTCAACGGTAATGGTGCTTGCATAGGTAATTTGAGGAATGTTTAAAAGTGATGCAACACGGGGCCCAATCTGGCCTGAAAAGAGATCAATGGATGCCTCTCCACAAAGGATGATATCATAGTCACCGATTTTTTTAATGGCACCTGCGATGAGCTGGGAAAGTATATGATAGTCCATATTTTCTGGTTGTTTTATGAGAACGGCCTCATCTGCTCCCATTGCAAGGAGTTCTTTGATGCGTTCTTTTGCATCGTCAGGACCAACAGTCACTGTGGTGATTTTTCCACCCTGTTTGTCTTTTATGGCGATTGCTTCTTCCATTGCATTTTTGTCGATGTCACTAATTTTTTGAGGGATGCCTGCCAGTTTTGGCTTGTTTGTTGAAGGGTCAACTCGTATTTCTGAGACATCAACTACTTGTTTGGCACATACAATTATGTTCATTCTATCCTTCCTTTCAATTCTTGTTCTTGCTCCCGGAGTCGTTTCCGTTTAATTTTACCGCTTTGTGTTTTCGGGAGTTCTTCTACAAATTCGATTTCTCGGGGATATTTATACGGGGCTGCTACCTTTTTGGTATGCTCCTGTATGTCTTTTTTTAGCTCATCTGAAGCCTGTTGGGGATCTTGTAAGATGATGAAGGCTTTGATGATGACCCCTCTGATTTGGTCTGGGCTTGCCACCACTGCACATTCAAGGACGGAGGGGTGCGAGATGATTGCTGATTCTACTTCAAATGGTGATATCCGATAGCCGCTGGCCATGATAAGATCATCGTCTCTTCCTTTAAACCAATAGTAGCCTTGTTCATCTTGATAGAGGACGTCGCCGGTGAGAAACCATCCGTTGCGGAAGCTGTTTTTGGTTTTGTCTGGTTTATTCCAATATTTTTGAAATAACCCTGGATCACCTTGTTGTACCGCTAGAACTCCGGGTTCACCTATAGGGAAAAGGTTTCCCTCGGAATCTACAATGCCGCATTGATGTCCGGGTTGGGGTTTTCCACAGGACCCTGGTTTTATGTTCATTCCTTTCATATTGGAAAGATAGACCATGATTTCAGTCATACCAATTCCGTCATAGATCTCTAGGCCAAATCGCTCTCTCCATTGTTTGATCACCTCAGGATTTAAGGGTTCTCCTGCGGAGATACAGTGGTTGAGTGCGGAAAGATCATATTTACTGTGAGCGTTTTCAATGGTGAGAAACATTCGGTAGGCGGTGGGAACTGATGCCAGGTTGGTCACCTTGTATTTTTCTAGCAGTTCAAACCATTTTGTGGGGTTGAATTTTCCGTCATAGACGAGGGTGGTTATCCCCCATCGCCAAGTGTAGAGAAAGCCATTTCCTAATGGATAAATCCAGTTAAGATCACCTGTGTGTGCGACGATGTCATCCTCTTTTGCCTGCTGCCAGTAGCGAACGCTGGGGTCGTTTCCGAGGATCCATTGATGTGCATGGACTGCTCCTTTTGGATCACCGGTGGTTCCTGAGGTATAGCAAAAAAACGCCATATCTGATGGTTTGGTCTGCTCAAGGGTGAGATCTTCTGAGGCGTCCTTCATCAGTTTTGTATAGGAAAGATGATTGGAATCCTGATCATCGACGACGATAATATGTTGCAGGCTGGGGCAGTTGTTTTTGATGTCATCGACTTCCTTTAGATATTTTTTTGTTGTAATCACGGCTTTAGCTTTGCTGTCGTTGATACGGTACTCTATTTCTTTTTGGCGAAACATGACACTGGAAGGGATGGGAACAGCACCAATTTTAACTCCTCCAAGAAAGGAAATATGATATTGTGGAATATTCGGTAGACGGATGAGAAAGCGATCTGTTTTTTTCAATCCTAAGTTTTTTAATGCATTGCCAAACTTGTCGGTGAGCGTTTTCATCTCACCAAAGGTGTATTGCTCTGTATTACCTTCACTGTCTTCCCAGTAAAGTGCGATTTTGTCTTTTTTATCAGAGTTTGCATGTTTATCAACAACGTCTTCACCGATGTTGTAGTATGATGGAATGTTCCAGGTGAATGCTTTTTGTTCTTTTTCTATGTTTAGCTCCCCCATAGTATCCCTTCATTTCGTTATCGAAGTAAGCTGTTTGCAATGACTAATCGTTGTACTTCACTTGTTCCTTCATAGATTTCTGTGATTTTTGCATCTCGGAATAATCGTTCCACAGTATATTCTTTGGTGTAGCCATAGCCGCCATGGATCTGTAGGGCTTTGATAGCAATATCCATGCAGATTTCTGATGCGAAAAGTTTGGCCATCGCAGCTTCTTTGCTGAATCGGCCTCCTTTGTCTTTTGTATAGGAGGCATTATAGACCAGATAGCGTGCTGCTTCTATTTGTGTTGCCATATCTGCAATCATCCACTGAATAGCTTGAAATTTACTTATAGGTCTGCCGAATTGTTCACGTTGTTTGGAATATTCGATTGATTCGTCAAGACAGGCCTGTGCGATACCAACTGCTTGAGCGCCAATTCCAATTCGACCACCATCAAGTGTACTTAGAGCAATTTTGAATCCCTCACCTTCTTTTCCAAGTAAGTTTTCTTTTGGGACCTCCATGTTTTCAAAAATAAGTTCTGAGGTTTGTGATGCGTTTATTCCAAGTTTTTCAAAAATAGATCCTACTTTGTATCCTTTCATATCACTTTCAACAATAAAGGCACTGAGCCCCTTGGATCCTGCGTCTTTATCTGTTACTGCAAATACAATGAGAATTCCTGCTTTAGGCCCACTAGTAATGAATGTTTTATCTCCATTGATGATATATTTATCTCCCTTCAGCTTTGCTGTGGTATGCATGTTTCCAAGATCGGAACCAGCGTTTGGTTCTGTTCCCGCAAATGCTCCGATTTTTTCTCCTTTTGCAAGGATGGGCAGATATTTTTTCTTCTGCTCCTCTGTTCCATATTTCATAATGGGCCATGCAACAAGAGAGTTATGTACAGACGTAATCACTCCTGTTGAGGCACATTTTCGTGAAATTTCTTCAACGACAACAGCATATGAGATAGTATCAAGACCTGCTCCACCATACTCTGCGGGGATAATGATTCCAAGAAGTCCAAGTTTCGCCATTTTCTGTAATGTTTTCGTTGGATATTCCTCTTTTTGATCAAGCTCTGCTGCAATAGGTGCGACTTCCTTTTCGGCGAACTCGCGGACCATTTTCTGAATCATTTTTTGTTGTTCATTTAGTTCGAGTTGCATGGGGTGGGGAATAAGTAATGTAGACATAAAGATTACGGTAGAGTTCTGCAAAATATAAGGAGAATATGACACTACGTATACAAAACTACGATGTCTTATTTCTTTTGTGGAAGCACCATTAATATCACAATAATTACTCCTATAATAAGAAGAGGAAGTAAACAGAAACCGAAAAAAAATGATTCAGGACCCACAAGGACTGCGGCAATTGCTGCAATTATTAGAATACCTATGAGCCATACTTTGAAGATTTTACCAAAAGTACTTGTTGATGAACCCATCAATGGAGAAATCTCTTGCAGGTTATTAAAAAGTATCCACATTTTTTTGGCTTTAAATATATAAGACGATAGGTCAGAGCCAGTAGACAAACAAATAACTGCCAAAGAGTGAAAAAAGAACACATCCTATAAATGAAAGAGCCGTGACTAATAGTACAAAGAGAACTATAGCTACGAAGTTTCTTCTAATAATATTGAATTCCCCCAAGAGATTGAAAAGGGGAATAATATGATTATTTTTAAATATAATGGTCAATATAATGACATGATGGTAAGCCCTGATATAATAAGGGCAATTGCACAAATAAAGAGGATTAGTTGTTTTTTTATTTTATAGACCTCCCTATTACGCAGGACCGCCGAAACCGGTTCTTCTTTATAAATCCTTCTAATCCTATTATGTCTCAGCTATGCTCTTAACATATTTTCTAAAAAAAATTATTTGTAGTCATACAAGGGGAGAAGAACAATGAGAGGGGCTGTATTTCCCCTCAATAGATATAATATGATTTCTCTTCGATCTCGTTAGTTTTTTATTCTTCAAATTTACTGTATTCACAATGGATAAAAAAGCTGGGACCAATAATTGCGTTCAATCTCCAATAAAAATGTGTTTCATTTGCAACTCCGATCCCTGAAACCCAGGTTCCATTTGCTGTTTCAATGTCTTGGACTCCTCCTAAAAAGAAGATCCAGATCATAAATCCAGATAACTTGCTTGTGGCGTTGGTTTCATTAAAGGTTGCATAGTCGCCTTCAAGTCTTCCCCATCCGGGTGTATCAGAGAAATATCCTTCGATCCATCCTAAAGGTGCTGCAGGGATTCCGAAAAGAGTGATTCCCCATTCGCCGGAGAAGTTACCTGCGGCCCAATCAGGCGGGGTGTCTTGGACTAAAGTTTTTTGCGGAGTCTCTCTTATGCCAAGACCTTTCTGAAGTGGTAGAGGGAGCGCATGGATTGATGTCATTGCTAGCAGGAGAACACATATTCCAATAGTGAAAAGAATTTTCTTCATAGGTTTTTTTACCTCCCGTATTATTAAAACATAATTCCTAACATTTATAAAAAAGTTTGTATGAAAAAAGAAGTTTAAGATCGGAAGGTAAAAGAGGGAAGGGGGGAGAAGTCAACAGGGGGGTAAATCCATGAAGGGTAAATGAAAACGCAACTTCTCCACCAACTAAGATGAGAATTTCTTTTGCACATTATATAAAGCTTATTGTACAAATCCTACCGAAAAAGAGGGTCCTAATTTTTGGTAAGAGGTTAGTAATCATTACGTTTTATAAAATTCAAAGGGGCAGCAAATAATACAAAAACAACAGCCACTGTCACTCCAATGATTAAAAAATCATTAAACGACAATACCATTTTGTATCCTCCGTCAAGTTCCTCAGAGCGTACATCGTTTATCATAAGAGAAGAAAGAATTATTGCTAAAATAATAAATGCAAAATAAGAGCAAAGCTCTTGTTTCACATTTAACAATGCATTTCATTGTTTATTCAGATGCGTACTAATTTCGTATATCAGATGCCATCTGTACAAATGATTTACTTTCAATGTAAGACGTGCTCATTTTTACCTTCATGGTTGCCCAGTCACTCTCCAAACCAAAGGTATCGATTGCTTTCACCCGAATAGTATACGGTGGAAGACGCC
>CAZTFR010000075.1:0-9063 GCA_964612945.1 uncultured Thermoplasmatales archaeon | reverse complement strand
ATTCACGGATGATGAAACAATAATTCAACCGTATAAGATCTCTATACCTGTATATATATTGTAGAGATAAATTATATGAATAGTAAATATTAATAAGAGAGATAAGGAAGAAACGTTATGAAAAAAAACCTGTATGTCGTCCTCTTCATTAGTGCAGCAGTCCTCATCACACTCACCATTGCAGTATCACAGTACTTGCAGATAGAAAACGAACAACGAATTAACCATTATGCACGAATTGAGACAAATATTGGAAATATCACTTTACATCTGTATGAAAATGTAGCACCACAGGCAACTGAGCGATTTAAAAGACTGTCAGAAGACGGCTACTACGATGATAGTATCATTCATCGTATTATCGATGATACCGTTATTTATGGAGGAGCATACGATCCAAATGGTGAAATCATAGACTGTCCCTATGACCCTATCGCTGTTGAGACAGATCCGTCCTTTAAACATATTTCCGGCACCATCTCATACTTGCGTACTCATGTTGATCAACTCAAAGTTGGCTGTCAGTTTCTCATCTGCGTAGACAATCTCACTCAACTTGATGGACAAAACACCGCCTTTGGCATGGTTGTCGACGGCTTTGATCTCGTCAGAAAAACATCACGATACCCTCATGACAACCAATACGGAGATGGCAGCGGAAGACCAATGAATCCTTTTGACGTCTGGATAAACAACATCACCATTCTCACCCCTGAAGAATACCAACAATACCAACTAGAACAACAAAAACTAGAATAACTCAAAACATCTGCAGCTAGAAAATCTTTTTAGATTGTCTGATGAGGTGTAAAAAAGTAACAACCGAAAAACTATCAGCATACTTTTATATACAATCTCTGACACACAGTAACATGAGAGAGCATGTTAAAAAACCATCCTCTTTTAAGCAAGCAGACATCAATTTTTAAAATCGTTATCTTCGTCCTCGCAGGGGCCTCTATGATCGGCCATGGCCTACGAATGATCTATCAAGGCGTCTTTCACCCAGGATCCTTTTATACGCCAAACACCTTTGATCTCTTATTTGATTGGACCACGCTTACCATTCTAGGTCTTATCGTACTCAGCTATGGATTTCTCTTTCTCAGATCACTGTATTCATCAAACAAAAACAAACAAGCTATGACACACTAAAAAGTCTCGCACACGCTTTTTTTTAATATTTTTTTTTAGTGCATTTTTTTCTTCCGCCGGGTGTAACTGACGATTGCAACTTCTACACCAATAATAAGTCCCCCGACAATAAGAATGGGAAGAAAAATGATAAAATCTTCAGAGAATACAAAGAATCCTGCGTTTGTCTCTGTTTGATTGATGTCCTCTGCAGTTGCCTTATCTAGTGTTTTTGCATAGGGATCATATCGGTAGTCCCATTCTCCATCGTCATTGTCATCGATAAGGTACTGTTCATCCTTTATAAAGAGCACAGGCATCTCTCTTTTGTCGATACGTTGAAACACATCATACACACCGTCGTTGTCATAATCAATGAGATAGCCAAACAAAAAGTGAAGTGGAAAATTTAGCTCTAGAATTTTCACACCGATAGAAATTTTTAGTTCTTCAGTAGTCGATCGTCCACCGTTTTCATCTTCTGCAGTTACCTTTAGGGTATAGAGCCCTTGGTTGGACCAGGTGTGTTCTTCCTCGGTTGAGGAAAGTACAAGATTTGAAGTGGTCGTTGTTCCATCTCCCCAGGTGATGAAAAACTGGATGAGATCACCGTCTTTATCCTGTGCACTTATCGTGTAGGTTAATGGCTCTCCTGCATTACCTGAGGTGGGTCCATCAACGGTGGGCTCCATAGGTGCAAAATTGGCTTGTTTGATGGTAATTGTTGTGCTGTCTGTTGCTTCTTGTCCATCATCATCGACTACGGTAAGGGTGACTTGATAGGAGCCTTCGGAGGTAAAGGTATGATGCGCTATTTCGGCAGTACCAAATGAGTTGTCCCCGAAATTCCAACGATAGCTTACTATTTCTCCGTCCGGATCAGCGCTTCCGGATCCGTCAAATGTGATTCGTTCATCTACAAAGCCCTGATAGGGCCCACCAGCATCTGCTAGCGGGTGTTCGTTTCCCTCTTTGGTGGTAAATGTCCATATCGGGCTTGTACTTGAAAGCCCATGATTATCAGTTGAGGTTACCTTCCAATAGTAGCTCGTGTCAAAGCTGAGTTTTCCAGGGCGATATTCGGGGTCGGTGATATTGTCTATTATCTTGGGTGGC
Source organism: uncultured Thermoplasmatales archaeon (assembly GCA_964612945.1). Taxonomy (GTDB): domain Archaea; phylum Thermoplasmatota; class E2; order DHVEG-1; family DHVEG-1; genus CAZTFR01. Next base: position 6,813 of record CAZTFR010000075.1, on the reverse strand, counting down.
TGCTGGTTCGTTCCAAAATAGATGGTGTAGGAAATGGTATCTCCTGAGTCAGGGTCTCTACCTGCCCACTGGAGTTTTCCGTTAGTAGCAACACCTGTTTTTCCATTGTTGGGCGAAGGACTACTTGGTATGTTTGGGGGATTATTGGAACCTGATGAAACCGTGCGAAACGACCAAGTATCTCCTTCTGTTTTTGCATTGTTTGAATCAATTGCATCAACTCTCCAGTAATAGGTGGTATCATATGCTAAATTGCTCAGTGTATATTGGATGGTTTGGATATCATCTGCTTTTTTGTTCATACTAGTTGATAAGGTCCCTAAAAAGACATCATATTCTATGTTGTCATCCTCATCGTCGCTGCACTTCCACATAAGTGTTGGATTGATGTAGACGTTTGTTTTTCCATTGGTTGGGGTGGGTGAATAAGGTGTGTTAGGTGGATGATTGGCACCTTGTTCCTCAGTATTAAAAGACCAGAGGGGTCCACTGGTGTGTGCGTTATGCTTATCATAGACTTCTACTTGCCAGTAATAGGTGGTATTATAGGACAGTGATGAAGGAGTATAGGTTGATTGGGTTTGATTTTCAGCTACGATTGCCGGGGTAGTGGTGGTGCCAAGGTTGACGGTGTAGGTAAGGGTGTCGTTGTCTTGATCGGTGCAGCTCCAGGACAGGCTCGTACTGAGAGAGATGCCGCTGCTTTGATCATCAGGGGTTGGTTCTATGGGCTGATCGGGTGGATGGTTTGCATTTTTTCCACCGGTGGTGAACTGCCAGATAGCACTCTTGTTTGTTGCGCCATGGATATCTGATGCTACGACCTGCCAATAATATGTTGTGTTATACGTGAGAGTACCGGTCGAGAGGTCTGTATAGGGGTAATTGGTTGCAAAAGGTAAATCTGGGGTGGTATCATTTGCTTCCAGAAAGATGTCATAGAAGATTTTTTCTTGATCAGGGTCATCACATTCCCAGCGTAGTTGTGTGGGTGTGGCGATGTTATTGTCTTCATGTTGTGGTGTGGGAGTATGTGGCTTGTGTGGTGGGTTGTTTGGAACAGGCTTGGTGGTGAATCGCCAGAGTGGTCCTGCGGCTGCACCTCCTTGGTTGTCTCGGGAGACGATCAACCAGTAATACAGGGTATTATCGCGGAGGTTGTCCACCGGGTAGGTGGTATTGTGTTGTTTGGCTGAGACTTTGGGTGGTGGGTAGGATGTTCCAAAGTAGACATCGTAGACAATGGTGTCTTCTGAATTGGGATCTCCTCCCTGCCAGGTGAGGGTGAGGGTGGTGTTGACTTGTGTTGCTGAATAAGAAGGATTTGGGTATGAGGGGACGCAGGGTGGTTGATTTCCTGCTCCTGCGATGGTGCTAAGAGGCAAGGTGAGGAGAAGAATGATCAGTAGGCTAATAGCTATTTTATTGTTTAGTTTATGCATCATAACGTTTTTTTCTCCCGAGAGGTTCGTGTTAATTGCAGCAGTGAGGATCTTGTTCAAATTACTTTCTTACATAATCTATACAGTTCCTGTATTTCTATATAAAAAAGAAAAATAATTCTAACTTGACTTTGTCACATTAATTTTTTGGCCAATCTACAAGGCTACACAACATCAATAAATGCCCCCACCTTTCCATCAGATGGATGGAATGCATAAATGGAGTTTTCGTTATCCGCAAAGTATTTAGATGGATCACATGATAAATTTCAACGTTTCCATGATGGTTATACCCTGCATTTTTTAACAAAAACCAGAGACATGGCAAAGCAATCATTTCAATATATTCAAGGGAAACTACTTGGAAAAGGACGAGGTATCATGTGTTCGTATGTAAAAGATGTCCCTGATTGTAACAATCAATCCTTGCAATATTTTTGTTTCAAATTTACCATGGAAGCATCAACCAGTATTGGATCATATCCAATGAGATGTCATTGATGCTATCGGAGATAAAAACAATGGTTCAATACATGTTGATGAATGTTGTTTTCCAAAATAAGGAAAACATTCAGTAGGTGCTGCTTCACAGTATTGTGGTCGTCTGGGGAAAATAGCGAATTGCCAGGTTGGTGTCTTCTTAGGGTATACCAAGGATTCCTACCGGACATTAATTGATGAACGAATCTATCTCCCCGAATCATGGATTAAAGATAAGAAACGTCGGAAGAAATGTGGGGTACCATGGTATGTTCGTTTTAAGAAAAAATCAGAGCTTGCTTGGGATATAATATATCATGCACAAAAGAAGAATAAAGTACCTTTCGGTTGGATTGGGATGGATAGTTTGTATGGCCGTGACTCCATATTGAGAAACAAGATAGATGCACAGGGTTTGATCTATATTGCTGATATCTCTAATAACCTTGGTGTATGGTTTGAACATCCGAAAACAGGAGTGTCATATCGGAAAAAAGGTGTTCGTGGATGTAACCCCACTCGTGAAAAAGCAGACAACGAAGGTTACGTTCAATTTGAAAGAATTGAAGAAAACCTTTCGGAAACGATCCTCAGTTGAAAATGCAAATAATGTGTTGAAACAACTTGGTCTTGAAGACCTATTGGTGAAAGGCTGGTATGCAGTAAAAACACATGTGTATCTGATATTGCTCTTGCGATTGGCTATCGCAATCGCACGATACCAACATGACAATGAAAGCAATCTGAGAAAAATCTCATTATGAGTGTGAATTATGAATCAGGCCCAAATACTATATCAAAAAGGGATTAGTTGGATTAAAGGATCTTACTCCTAAAAGAATTGGTGTGATTGAGGTTGCTTATGAGAAAGGTCATAAGTATCTCACTGTGGTAAGGGATCTTGATATCAACCGGGTTATTTGGATAGGTAAAAATCGGAAGAAGGAAACCCTTGACTCATTTTTCAATGATCTTGGAATTGAAAAACAACGGTTGATAACCGTTGTTGTATTAGATATGTGGGATCCTTATATTGCATCCATCAAAGAACATTGTCCAAATACAGATATCGTATTTGATAAGTTCCACATCATCAAAAAGATCAACGAGGCAGTAGACACGGTACGGAAAACCGAATTTGCGAAGGCCAATGCGGAGGATCGGATCCAGATGAAAAGAAAACGATTCATTATTCTAAAGAGAAAGAAAAATCTAACAGAGAAACAGCATGAAAAATTACAGGAACTCATGGAAAACAATGTACAGTTGTACAAAGCATATCTATTGAAAGAACAAATAAGTGACATCTTCGATGAAGAGGTCTATGATACAGCGATGAAACGACTGTACCACGGGATACAAAACGTAGAACGATCAGAGATACAACCATTCAAAAAAGTACTGAAAACCATGAGGCAATACTCATACGGGATTAATAACTACTTCAACTACCACATCACCAATGCGGGAAGTGAAGGATTTAACACAAAGATCAACATCATCCGGAGAAAAGCATATGGGTTTTGGGATCTTGACTATTTCATGTTAAAGATATTCCAATCTTGTGGTGTGATGAAGCTAGATCCTACCTAAAAATGGAGAAGACTCATAACAAGTAAGTAATTCAGGTATTGATGGGAGTATTTTTCATTCCCCGTGGTTAGTGTTAGAATGGTTTTTTCTTATCTGTTGGAAGCCTCAGAAGATGTTTTTGAAAAGGGGATCATCAGGAATGGCTGATTTATGTTGCTTTTATTATTGCATTGGATGCTGCAATATTTAGCATATGTCTATTGATTCTGGCTAATCTGACAAAGTCAAGCTAAGTTTTTTTACCAAAACTGTCTCTTATCAAGCGTATACAGAATGTTTATAAAGAAAATATATGTTATATAACACTATATAAGTTCAGAAGGGATGTCTGTGAGTCGGGATGGGCTTGATCGTGTTCGTATGAAAAAAACTCGCTGGAATTATGTAAAAACGGGTTTTTTTATTCTTGCTGCATCTATCATGATAGGGCATGGCTTTCGAATGTTATATCAGGGTCTTTTTCAGCCAACTTCTTATTATCCTGCACCTTTGCCTAGTTCTGTTGATTTTTGGTTTGACTGGTTTTTTTTAGCAGTACTTGGCCTACTTCTTCTAGGATATTCGTTGAAGATGTTTTATGATTGGTATTCTCAAGAGTATTATACATCGTCGTCGGATGAAAATACCTTTCATTCACCCACGTAATAATTATTTTTTTTTGAAAAAAAAAGAGATGGGGGAATCTTTTGGGCAGTAAATTTTTTTTGGTTAACTCCCCAGGATTTACCCCCTCTTGTTTTTTTGCTGGACAGTGCGGTCCAGATATCGTGTTGGGTTAATGGATGTGGATCGATCCAATGGATTACACATTGTAGAAAAAGTTGTTAAAATGATATATATTTTATCCTTTTAGTTTATAGATTGAACCATTTGCTCTATATCACTATATAGATGTGGCTTTTTTAGTCGCCGCGTCCTTTGATGAATTGATGATTGATGGATGTTTCTGCGATGTCGAGGATGTAGGCGCGTGTGCGTTCGATGCTGTCAACGATGTAGGTAAGTGAGGCAATGGTTTTTGCATCAGTTTTCAGGGCGAAGATTTTATCTTGCAGGTTATGCGTGGTTTCTGAGAGATCTTTTGTTTTGTTGACGACTTCGTTTGCGTGGTCAAATTTGTTGCGGTGAAAGGCGTTTATTGCGTCGTCGAACTGTTTGAGGACTTGGTTGCTTGCTTTGACGATATCGGTGATGATGGGTAGTTTCTTTTTGATGTGTTTGGCGTTGCTTGCCAGTCTTTTGGCGTGATCTGCGATGCGTTCAACAGAGCGGGCGACAAGAAGGTATCCGAGGACGTCTCGTGGTTTGACGCCCATTTTGTCGGCGAAAAACATGTCGTTGAGGACCATATTGTATTGTTTTGCGATCATCCAGTAGAATTTATCTACTTCGTCATCTCGTGATTCGACATCGTCTGCGAGTTCTACATCGAGGCTGTCAAGAGCTTGGATGGCATCTCGATGCATTCCACGAGTAATGACATACATTCGTTTTAATCCTTGGAGAAGTGAGAGATCGCTACTGTCTAGGAGGTCTTTGACTTTCACAGATTGTGTTGTTTCATCAATGATTTCTGGTCCGATGACGTTATGAGTCATTCGTCGAATGTGCTGTCGAATGAGAGGGCTTAGTTTTTTTTTGCTGTTGACTTCTATGACATCAAATCCGGCTAGATAGGCGCCGATGAATTTTCGAAAGAGTTCATCCATGTCTTGTGATTCTACATTGATTTGGTTAGTGAGGACTTCTTCTGTTTCGTTGAGTTTTGGGTTGATAAGCAGTGTTCCATCGGATCGTGGTATCATAATGACGCTGTTGCCGTTTTTTATTTTGACTTTCTTGACCCATGTTTTTGGAAGGGAGACGATATAGGTTGATTTTCCAGTGATCTGGACTTTTCTTGTTTCCATACTATGGTATTCCCCATTTGTTTTTGTATTTTTATTGTGTGTGTTATTAATAGTACGTTGTGGTATGTGAATGTTTTGTTGTTTTGACTGTATTCTTCTTATAGGTGTGCGGTGTATGAGAGTGTTGTGTGGTTTTTATTTGGTATACTTATATATTTTATACTGTTCTGTTGTTGTGGTAAAAAGTAAAATCGTTTAAAGATTATCTATATAGTTTAGATTAACTATATATAGATATATAGGTAATATGTGAATCTTAATAGGTGACAATAGTTACTTACTATTGGGTAAGTTTAGCTGCAAATGCATCTAGCTGTTGTTGCCAGCCTTCTTGAAGACCGTCGCCGTGTTCGACGTCTTTGTCCATTTTAAAATCAAGTGCGACTATCTTGTTCATTTGTTTTTTAGAAAGAATCTTCTCCATTGAAGAAAGCCAATTACGTTTCATGCCATGAGTGTTAATGATGGCATAGTTTTGATCGGGCATGCTAGGAAGATTTTTGAGAAATTTCCTCATGTTTTTTTGAACTCTGAATGCTTCTGCGGGTGCGAAAAACACATACACATCTGCCGAAGGAAGCTCTTTTGCATCGATATCCTCTGTGGTGAACACTTGGTGTCGTGGTTGTTATCTGATAATTTTTGTTGAAATGAATCCATAATCTTTTTGTTATGGCCATATCTTGACTAATACATGAGGACGATTTTCATGAGATCATAAAGCACACATCTTTTTTGTTCTTCTCAACTCTACTTGCAATTCTTGTCATCGGGGCGATCGCTGCGATGACAAGAAACAGGGGTCTGAGAAATTCTGCAAGAAGATGCCCACTAAATGTTAATTAATTTCGTTTATGCATCATGTAACCGTCCATTGCATCTAGTCGTCTGAAAACTCTGTAGTGATCCATTCATTAATTTGGTCTCTGATTGTGCGAAATGCTGTGAGAATCTCATCAATACTGCCATCGGTTGCAGCAGGGTCAGTAAAGCCTTTATGCATCACTTTTTTACCAGGAAAATAAGGGCAGACTTCTCTAGCGTGATCACAAACGGTAACCACAATATCAAATTGATCATTGTGATATTCTTTAATACTTTTTGAACGTTGATCAGATATGTCAACACCGATTTCTTTCATCACCTCAACAGCATAGGGGCTCACCTGAGTGGGTTCGACTCCTGCACTAAAGGCTTCGTAGCGTCCTGCGATTTTGGCCCGCAATAGTGCCTCTGCTATCTGTGATCGAGCGCTGTTATGCGTACAGACAAATAGCACTTGTTTTGATCGCATAAACCTTTTCCTTCCTTTGTTGTGTATTTGTTTTATTTCATTCCAACATGGGTTTAATACCCCGGAGCTCTGCTCCGGTTGTTTTTTGAATAAT
>CAZTFR010000074.1:0-9132 GCA_964612945.1 uncultured Thermoplasmatales archaeon | reverse complement strand
GGAACCAGACCTATGGTGCGTATTCTCCACCGGATGAATATGGAACACCGGTGCCACCGGGAACCTATACTGTTCTTGTAGAGCTTCGTGTGAATTGGGCGCATTATTATGGAGCTGTCTATCCCTTAAGACATTTTGGGAATCAAAAAACAATTACTATATCATGAGAATATTGAGAGAATAGTAGCAGGTACTCTTGATCAAAAACAGGTGGTCCAAAAGAGGAATCACCAATCAATGTAGCACAAAAGAGATAGTCTTCTCTTTTTTCAAGTGAAGATAGAGATACATGATTGTCTCTGTGAGCAGTCAAGAGTTAATCAAGAAGAAAACGCTCCGTGCTTCTTCCTCTAAAAAAGAGGGAGACAGCAAGAACGTAGTAGGGGAGGAAAAGATGAAACAAAAAAAGGTATATTGTAAGGCAGTTGGTGTTGTTTTTTTACTTCTGCTTGGAAGCATCTCTGCTCTGGCAGCACCAGTGGATTATACTTCTTTATCCTCAATACTGTCAGAAGCAAACAACGAAGAATGTAGGCTTCTTCAGTGTAGCAGCATTCTTACCGGCTGTGAAGCAGATGCTTCAGATGCGATAGGGGATCCTCTTTCTGGTGGTAGCAAGCTTGATCAATATCAGATCTATGCTGATTGTTGGATCACAGCAGAGTCTAAGACGACACATCTTGCCCAGGCATTTACACCTGCAAAGGAGTATGTTGATTTTGTGCAACTGAAACTTTTTAGAAATTTCACCTCGATAGACGTCGATATGTGCTTTTCTATCTATGACACCGTTGATGATCAACCTGGCAGTCCGATTCAAGATGGAACCTCACGGATATATTCCTCACAAGAGTTCTGGTATACCGCTGAATGGATGCCTGATCCCTATGCAGATTGTCCCTGGCAGACCATTGAATTTGCTCATCATCCACACGTTCAAAAAGATGAGATGTATTGGATCGTCCTTGAACAGTTGATGCCGCTTCCCGAGGGGGATCACATCTGGCTTGCAGGAGAATACTACGATGGTGATCAATATCCCTTGGGCTGTGTTGCTTCCTATTCATCAGCGTATCAATGGACGCTACTATCTCAGGCTGATTTCATGTTTAAAACCTATGGGTATACCTCTGATACAAATGATCCCACGGCAGATCCCGGTGGACCGTACTATGGTTATAAAGGGGGAGGTGAAACCATTCAGTTTCATGGAGAGCACAGTCATGACAATGATGATGGTGGAGAAAAGATTGTCCGCTATGATTGGAAGTTTTTTGCACAGGACCAATGGCATATCGATTGCGGTCCTACTCCAACGTATACGTACGGTCAGTCAGGTGAATATCTGTGTTCTCTTCGTGTATATGACGATGAGGGAGCAACACATACCGCGTCTACCATGGTCACCCTCTTTGAACCCGGTCCACCTCATGTTACCACCGTCGAGTCGTTCTATGCAGATGGAAGTATCGCTTCAGAACGACGGGGGTTATTACTGCAGGGGATGAATCTTACTAACACCTATACGGCGTATATCACGGGAGCAGAGGTGGATCGCGTTGAATTTACTTTTGGTTTTCTCCCTCCCGGTATGCAGCAGCAGATAGATACTGATGGTTCAGATGGATGGACGGCATCACTAAATACCAACCATATACTTGACAGTCAACAAACACTACAACTCCGTGCGCATAACCATCATGGATGGGGCCCCCTATATGAACTCTCCCCCCGAATTGTTCCTCTTGCGGGATGGATGGTGCAGTTTTTTGAGTATGTCTGCATGTATAATGAAACAGACTGTATCTCATTTTCTCAGGGGATAAAGGATTTTCCACCGAAGCCAAAGAATAACTTTTGGGTTCTTGAGGCATCTGTTGATTTTTCAACAGGGTCACCTGATGACCCCTCTGAATCTCCTGTAAATGCGGGAGTCGATGTACCTGTTGATGATGTCGGTGGCGAGTATTCATTTTCAGGGGGCGTTGGAAGTTCCTTGCGGATAAGTTCTGACGGCGTGGTTGATGTCAGCGGTTATTTTGAGGCAGCTGTCGAGGTGAAAAGTATCAATGGCAGCATTGGTGCATCATTACATGGTAGTCTCTTGTTAGAGGATAAGGTGGTATGGGAGTATATGTATCTCACCGTGTATGGTGAGGTATCAATACCTGTGTTTTATATTCCCCTTGAAGTCTGTGGCATTGGTGTGGAGGCGGGTGTTGATATTACCCCTCATGTGGAGGTAACCATTCATCTTGATCCAAGTTGTAGCCCTGACCAGGGAATTGTCTCAGGGTTAGGAATCAAGATTAAAGATGACGGAGGGATTCAGGGAACTGTTGGTGCGCTGGTCCGGGCTTATGCTGAAGCCGGGTTTGTGATTGGTGATTTTTATACAGAGGCAGGTGGTGATGGCACCTTGTATTTTGAGACGCCCTCTCCTCCGGGATATTTCAAGGATTTTGTACTCTCCTGTTGGATTGGAGGTCGTTTGCGTTTTCTCAGTTGGACACTTGAGGGATGGTGGAAGTATGAATGGCAGGCTAGTCAGCACCTGCGTGGTTCTTCAAAACAGTATATCGAACAAAACTGGACGGTGCTTGAAAGAGACTATGCGCATCCTGATAGTGGGTCGTATGCTGCGTTTGTCTGGAATCAGTCGGGTACAATGGTGGTGCAAAATGTGTATCCGTATGCTCATCCCTGTGTTGCGTCGTTTCCCGGTTCTGCAGGGACCAAAGTGATGTTAGTATGGGCACATGATGATATTACTAAACCCCTGCTTCAAGGGATGGAGCTGCAGTATGCTCTCTGGGATGAGCATACGGGGATGAGCGCTCCTCAAAAGATACCGGCGACGGATGATACCTTGATGCAGATGGAGCCTTCGATTTGTTTTGATCAGAACGGTAATGCCCTGTGTGTCTGCACTCAGCTATCGCAGGATGTAACACCGACAATGCCTTTTGCAGAGATCGGCCGGTCTACAGAAATTGCCTATGCTCTTTGGAATCATACCACCAAACAGTGGAGTGATATGGTGCTTCTTACTCATAATACGGAGATGGATGTCTGCCCTCAGATACAGTCCAATACAAATGGCGATCTCGCGCTGGTGTGGACTGTTGATGCTGATGGCAACTATGCCACCATGGGTGATCGCAGTATCTCAACTTGTTTTTGGGATGGAACAAGCTGGTCTCCGCCTCGAACGGTTACTGCGCAGCAGCCGATCCTTTCTGCTCCCTCTCAGGCAATCAATGACCAGGGTGAGGTGATCTGTGTGTTCAGCTGTGATACAGATGAAAATCTTACCACGCCACAGGATCAAGAAATCTACGCTGTTGTCTTCTCCAAGAATAGCATCATCCGATCACAATGGAAAGTCACCGATGACCCCTTGTTTCAGCATGCCTCTCCCTCTGCGGTGTATGGAACTGACCAAACGCCCTATGTAGTTTATGTACAAAACAAACATCTTTCTTCTCAGCAGCAGGAGCTTCATCAGGCTACTCTGTATTATCAATCACTTGCTTCTCATAGAAGCACTCCTCATTGTATAGCCACCGGGATGATATCTGATCCGACGACTATTCAGATGCAGGGGACAATACGAGAGGATCCGTACACGTTTGCAGTTGGCTGGTGTGATGGGAGCACGGCACAGACCTTACATTGCGCAAAAATATATCCTGATCAGACGGTTGATCAGGGGATCATTTATTCTGAGGATCAGAAACTGTCTCAGGTGTATTGGAATATTGATGCCGGCTGCATTTCTGCGGCAGCGGTGGAGCGTCCTACGCTACGGTATCATCAGAAACACTGCAACCTCAGTTTCATCACTTCCCATGGATTTGACACCTGTTCACCACAGACAACCTGCACCCTCTCTGGCACACGTATTGGACAGGGTGAACATGGACCTTTGTATCAAGATAGGGTTATAATTGCTTTATCTGCTTGTGATCAAGGAGGCTCCCGTGTTGATTCTATTTTTTATCAGATTAACGCAGGTGCATGGGAGCCGTATCAGGGACTGCCAGTGGTAATAACAGAACCTAAACCATATATCATCCGGTACTATGCTGTGGATAAAGCTGGGAACAAAGAGGGGGTGAACGTGTCCTATTGTGAAATCCTCTTTTCCAGAAAACCGTATTGCCCTCTCGAACCGATTGGCCCCTCTGAAGGAAAAACAGGAGAATCACACAAGTACTTCTCACACACCCATGATGCCGATGGTGATCAGCTTTGGTATCAATGGCACTGGGGAAATGAGATCGGGGACTGGATAGGCCCCTACCCCTCTGGAGCGCTCTGCATTGCCACACACTCCTGGGATACGAAGGGGGAGTATGGGGTAAAAGTTCGTGCTAAGGATTCTTATGACATGAAGAGTAACTGGTCGGAAGAGCTTCCGGTATCTATGCCTACACCTCGGTGGCACAGATCACCTGCGTTGGTTTTCTCCGCCTATGGTAGAGGACTATTGAAGGCATCGTATTCCTCTGGTAGTATAAAATGAACAAAATTATTTCTGTCTTGCTAGTTGGCGTTCTATCCTGTGCAGGAGTGATATTCTTTGAAATACCAGATGACTATGAACATACCTCTCTGTTTCAAGATGAACAAAAGGACAGGCAAAATGGATCCATTACGTATGCAAACTATATTGAAGTAAATCAACAAACACTTCAATTAGAAAACGAGGTGGTCCAGTTTGAAATAATATTTCATTGTGATGATGTTGTTGATGTATCACAACAGATGCATGTGTACTATGTAGATGAAACTATAACGTCTGTGTATTGTTTGTTGACTGATGGTAATAGATCATTGTTAGAGCGACCAGAAACTCTTTTTTATATCCCTTATCGGAAATATTGTTTCATCACACCCCGGATTCGTTTATCGTTGGGTAAAGTCTGGTTTGTTAAATTCTTGAACGACCGGGAGGGGAAGGTCCGAATTGGGAGCCCAACAGAGAATTCTGGGAGTTTTAACGTTCATGCAGGAGATCGGTGGTATCTTACACTTGCAATTCCTACCTCATCTGAAAAAACAGGTTTCTCTGTTGCGCTGTCCTCAGTGAATCATTCAATGGAGATCACCCAGCTGACACGACATCAGAATCTAAGGTTCTATTCTGCGCATTACCATCAATTCTCCGGGAAGTATTATGCGCTAAAGTTATCCTGGCTTGGCGGTCTGTGCCTGTGTGATGTCTCAAAAGAGATAACCACAAAGGAGGGTTCGATTGTTGAGATATGTACGGCAGGGTTCCGGAAAGGCAGCATGGTGGTTTCGTTCCCAACCGGTGAAGAATTGCTCTTAGAAAATGAGGAAGCTATCCGATTTCGATATTGGGGGAATGAAACGGGGACATGGGAATGTGCGGTGAAGGCACGTTCGTTGTATTTTATTATGGATGTTTGGTTGTTATACATTGATATTGATCCGCATTGTAATATTTTATGAATAGAATATTTCTACAACTATTTGAGTCGTATTTTATTTAGGAATTCCTTTTTTTGAGTTCATTTATTTAGTCAAGAAAAACTTTTTCTGCTCACAACTGTTTGACTATTGTTGCTGGGATGTCATATCGGTGAAGAATTAGCTACGTCTGAGTTTGAGGCATGCGTTGGGATGTCTCGGAAATGGGATGCCCGAGAGGCAGGGCGAGAGGTTGCTAGATCTGCGATTGAAAAATTGAGTCGTCCACCAAGTTTCTTCCTTTTATTTTCTACTATTCATTATGAAAAACATGGAGGATTTCAGGAACTTCTTAACGGCGTGTGGGATGTATTACCTGCTGGGACTCCTCTTATTGGTGGGACAGTTACAGGATTTATGAATAATTTTGGGTGTTATGCACAGGGATGCACTGCTTTTTCTGTCTCATCGAATAAGGTAGAGGTTTCAATTGGTTATGGTAAGAATACAAAAAGGAATCCAAAGAAGGCTGCTAAACAATCTGCATCTATGATTAAAGAAAGTCAAAATAAGAAATCATATCATTCAAATTTTCTCCTAAATTTAGTATCCGCATCTGAATTACCCAATATTCCGCCTTTTAATAAAAAAAAGATAATAAAATCAGGGATATCAACCCGATTAATTCTAAAAATCTTTGGATTTTCTCAGTATGTGCTTCAGAAAGGTGCGGGCCGTGATGATGAAGTATTAGAGGAAATGACAATACAACTTCCAGAGCATTCAATGTTAAGTGGAGGAACTATTGATGAAGAAGCTACATTACGAAATTACCAATTCTATAATACGAAAGTGTTGAAGAATTCAATCGTTTCATTGGGTATAAACACTGATTTGTGTTTTGATGTTCAGACAACACATAATATGAAAAAAACCGGTATTGATTTCACAATTACAAAAGCTAGCAAAGACGGTAGAATTATTCATGAAATAAATGGTAAACCTGCATTGACAGAGTTTTTAAATCTTCTCGGCTGGCCGAGGGATTTCTTGACTGAGGAGCGTTGGTTTAAAACCAATTTTTATTTTCCATTAGGTTTCCATGTTTCTTCTCAGGATGATGAATTTGGCCCACGGGTAATTGGGCCGATTCTTGGGGAAACTCTTACAACGACTATTCGGTCAAAAGATCCTTCTGCATCTATTTTAACCATTGATGGGCGGAATCTTCTTAATACAATTGATAAGAATTTGATTTGCTTTCCAAATCCACCTGAATTCGGGTTATTTTCTTCATGTACTACTCGATTAGAAACTATGGGTGATAAAATATACGAAGCGCATAACAGGCTTGTGCGGTATTTTGGTACCAAGCCTTTTCTGGTGTTTTATGTTGGTGGGGAGTCCTCGTATTCACCTGAGAAAGGACTTCATTATGTTAATATGTCTTTTAATTCAGCTATTTTTTGGAAAAAACGTATTCCTTTACTTTCTAATGGTAAAGACGTCTAATGCAACATCTAAAGGATTTAATTTTTTGTTGTACATTCTATAAGCAAGTTTTGTGCACTTCATGATGAATTTTCCTATGAGGTGAGATTGTAGTTTTTCTTTATAGTTTTTATAATTGAATATGTTTTGTTGAAATGAATCAATTATTGTTGTAGCTGCGATATCTCCATAAGAGAGAGCAAAATGGATACCTCCTCCGAATGCAGGTTCGATTCCTGCTGCATCACCAACGAGGAGTATATGAGGTTTTGATAGTTGACTTTCAAATGATAGCCATCGAATTGGATGACTTTTCCAGGATGTGGGATCTGATGATATTTTTCTTTGTTTTAATGTATTGGTAAAAATTGATGACATATTGGCACGTGGTTTGTTTTTGACAATTCTGAAATCTACAAGACCATGACCAATGTACTGTTTGTTATTTCGTATACAGGGCACGTGCCAGATATAGCCTTGTAGATTGTGATCAATTGGATTGAGATCAACTACTATTTTTTTCTCTGAAAATTCGCTATCATATTTTGGATTTTCGGGTGCAAATAGTTCAAGAGTAGGTGCAAGAGTTGCTTGTGATGTTGATTGGATTTTTCGCCGGATTTTGCTTAATGATCCGTCTGCACCAACTAACGTTTTTACTTTGTATTTCCTTTTATTTGTCGTTACGATAGCTTCCTTATTATTTGTATTAACATTTAGAAACGTTTCATTTTCACATAGTTGCATTCCTCGTCGGAGTGCAATTTTTGCAAGTGCATGGTCGAATTCGCTTCTATTTACCATGCGAAAACAGTTGTTTTGATGGAGCTTTCTTGTATCTTTTCTGTATCTAAATTCGAGATTTGATATGAATAGTGATGGAATGTCTAAGGAGATATTAAGGTTGTGCAATACCATGGGGCTCCAAGCGTCGACACCTCCTCCGCATAGTTTGTCTCTGGGATATTTTGCTTTTTCGATGAGCAGGGTTTTTTCTGCAAGTTCTGGGGCGTATTTATGAAGATGTAACCAGGTAGATAGTCCTGCAGGACCCCCTCCAACAATCATGATTTCATAATTTGTATCTGTATGTGTATTTTCAGATGAAATCATTGATACTCACTCTCTTTATCGATGGGAGTTCCAAAATTTGTTAGTTCTCTTAAAACAAACCCGTATTTTTGCGCCCATTTTTCTGTTTTTTTCAAATGGTTGATATTAATTGTGCCGACATGATTCTGCCGTTCATTTTCTAACGCTTGCATCATAACTTCAGCGATACAGGCAAAGATTTTTGTTTTTGGCATCCCGGGAATTGATAGGGGCTGTTTTAAGGGAAATTCAACATATCCACCGTCGATTCTTACGACATCTTTTCGTTGTGTACAGATATTTTTCGAAAGATTTGGTGGTTGAGATACATCTACAATGATTGCGTTTTTCTTTAGGTGTTTTGATTCAAGTAATGCTTTTGGATGATTGGTTGCTGTGACAATTACGTCTGCTTGCTCAGTTTTTAATTGCTTAGTGGTTTCAACATTTCCTTTAATTTGTTTTTTAAGTTGTTTTAATTTTTCCTCTCTTCTACCGATTAATATTGAATTGTTGAAAATATGTGTTAAATTTTTTGATACCGCTTCTCCGATTATACCATATGCACCGACGATTGCTAACGTTAATTTGGATGGATCTTTATCCAAGTAATCAATAGTTTTTTGCACTGACTGACAGGTTACTACAGCAGTATAACTATCTCCATGATTCACAAAACCAATGTATTTTTTTTGTTTAAGAAACCATGTACCTCCACTTGTCACTGATGTTGTTAGCGCTCCAAGTTGGATTACTTCTATGTCTAATTTGTTTTGAGCATATACGGCTGCATGAAGGATGTATTCTCTCACTTTCTTTTGTGGGAGATGTATCATATCATGAGCGGTTAAATTTAGACAGATGAGATGACCAGGGGTTTTATTGATCATTAACTCTGGTGATACAAATAGATTATCGATTCTCCTCCATTTTTTTGGTATTTTTTTAACATCGTCTTGATGAATAAGATGTCCAAGGATTCCAAATCTCATAGACTGTAGTACCTCTATGTTGTTAAAGGTAATTAAAATGCTAGGTAATTAGCATTATTCGCCTTTATTCCAACATGGGTTTAATACCCCGGAGCTCTGCTCCGGTTGTTTTTTGAAT
>CAZTFR010000073.1:0-9172 GCA_964612945.1 uncultured Thermoplasmatales archaeon | reverse complement strand
TCATTATATTTAAAGTTAACTCACATTTCATGCTAATCATTGTCATAATCCGATTTTATTACTTTATAGCTACTAAATTTTACTCCAGACATCGGTTTTTTATTCTAATAGTTATTGATACACAAAATTCGAAAGGGGGAATGGAATGGGGGATATATTCAATATTTCGTCATATTGTTCTTAAATAATCATCTAGCTGGACACTTTTATTTTTTAACTTCAAATAACATGGATGAAATTTAAGAAATGGAATATAATCCGATTCGATTTTATACAGATGCCAATTATAAGGATACTCTAAATTTATTACTTTATAGCTGCTAGATTTTACTCCAGACATCGGTTTTTTATTCTAATAGTTATTGATAAACAGGATTGGTAAGGGGGAAATATAGGGGGATAAAACACTTTTTTGCTGTTTTTTCTTCTATTATTTGTGGATTTTTTTTGTTTTCTTACTATTCTATATATAACGCACCTTCTTTTTATCTGGGACACCCACACATATTTCATGTTTTTACCCCATTATTATTCGGTTAATCTAATAATATCTACTACTCATTGAGAAAGTATGTAAAGGGTGTACGTTCTCTATAAAAGCCCGTACAAACCCTGTACAAAGGGTGTACAAAAGCCTGATTAAAGGCCTGATCAAAATCCAAACAAAAATCGTGATTTGTACGGGGTTTAAATCGTGATTTGTACGGGGTTTGTACAGGGTTTGTACACCCTTTAACAGGAGTAGTACGGGCTTATCAGGCTTTCTCAATGTGTGCCAGCTTTTGTTGTATTTCATTTAATTTATACCTCTTGTATAGTATTTTCAATCTGTTTTCATTGTTTCCATATTTGAAATCGAAATAATTTATTCCCCCCGATCGTTTTGGTTGTAAACCCATGTCTTTGAATTGGTATCCTAACCTCATCCTTGCTGAGTGATCCTCTTTTTTATCATCTGTAAACCATCCTAATTTGTCTATGATATCATCAGTTTTGATCTTCTCAGGTGAATCGCTCAAATGTGGATTTTCTTCAAACTCTTTTATTATCTGAAGAATTTCATATGCATAAGTACCCTGTAAAGCCTCTTCCTCAATGGTTTCTTTATTTTGCGCATATTCGATGATATCTGAAACGTCTATTCCGATATGTTTCCCTGTTGCTATGATACTTTCAAAGATTTCTCGGTTTCTACCTTTCAAAACGAAATCGTTCCCAAGATCCGGTGGATCATTTGTTTTAAATCGATAATTGAGTAGTATTGTTCGGATTCGATTAATCTCATCTGCGACATAGCTTAGTTTGGCTATTTCGGGATCTGCTTTGTCCATATAAAAAATAAGGCCTCTGGATAGTAATGCCGGGTTGAATGATTTTTCACCTGCGATGGCTTTAAACCCGAAATTCCGGTAGGTGATAATCTTGGTTTGATCATTATTATCACAAACCATTTTTATACTACCTTTTTTGTATGAATCCTTTATAAATTCAAGTAATCGTGATCCACTCTCGGTTTTTGGATTTAATTTACTATGCGCCTCATCGATAAGAAGAGTTGCGTTGTAATTATGGGTTAATCGAGGAATTGAATCAGCGGTGATACCTGATGCTTTAGGGCACCGATACCCTAAATGAGCGATGATCCGCAATGCCCGGGTTTTTCCACTATTGGGGATACCGATAAATATAGGGAATCCAACTGAATCCCAGGTTTCAAGTTTCCATGTTGATATTATCCAGAGGGCATATATTTTATACTCGATCTCAGAGGAAAAAACAAGTAATCGTTTGATTAAATCGAGTAGTTCAGTATAGGTTTTTTGATAATCCAATTCTTCTCTTGGGAGATCCTCCCAGGTGGGCAATATCCATAGGTCGGGGTTGATTACCCCCAGTATCGGTTTAAAATTAGTATGTCTTTCGCATCCATTTTGATCCTTGTAACATTCTATCGGTGGTTCAGGGTTAGATTGGATCATGGCACCGCATTTTTGGCATTGCCATAACCCCTCAGGTTTGACCTCGAATGATGTTTTAATGATGGGTTCTTGTGGGCGCTTGATTATCTCTTCAGGGGTTCTATCATCAATAGGATAGGTTTCCTTTTGTGTAACGATAAGCCAATTAGGTTTGCCTTCAGAGATTATCGGTTCGGTGAATTTCATGGTTCACCTCGATAATATTTGTCGATTTTGGTATCATCGATAATGTAGAATTTGTGTTTGTTGCTATGGCGAAAATAAATGATCCGGAAACCATCGAGGCCTTCGAGAAATTGACGTATTTCCTCAATAACTAGATACCCATTGCATGATCCGATAACCGCGATTGATTCAGGAATATCTCTCCTCTCCTTTTTCTAATTCGTTTAAAATTTATTTTAAACCCATTTTCTTCGAGTAGTTTACACATAATCGTAATTTCAAATAGTGGAAGACCGACACCTTGAATAAATAAGATTATCGGGCTCATAGAATCCCCCTTCGTTTGCACTCTGTATAGAGTTCTTCAAATGGTAATTTAAATAGTTCTTCAAAACTGAGATTTTCGTGAATTGTTAACACTCCTTTAGATAGTCGTCGATTGCTATTCTGATTAAGCTCGAAAGTGGTACTCCTGTTCTGTCACTCATTTTTTTAAGGGTTTTATGTTGTCGATTTGTTAATCTGAGAAATAATCCTTTTTGAGTCATATACAACCCTTATCAAAAAAGAATCATTTAAATATAGTATACAATATAAACAATTATTTGTTTAAAAATATGGAGTAATAATTTATGTTAGCATTTAATCAAATCTTAAAAAATAACAAATACAAATTCATTTGTTTAGAGTTATGGGCTGCAGATGAATTATTTAATGATGGTTTGAAACAAAAACATCTTAGATATCAGTTGATGAAAAATCATGGATTACACAAGTATACTATCCGAGAAATGAGAAAATATTATTTTAAAAATTCTAAAATAGATTGGAATGATTTAGGTAAGGATTATGAAATGGCGAAAAAACTTGATTTATTTAATACTCCACAAGATTTGAATAATTACTTGAAACGGTTATATCCGTATGTGAAGTATGATGGTAGATCTAAGAAATATTTTATAACCGACTTTTTTAAAAAGGAATTTATCCGATATCGTTTATCAGAGATGATTCAGAAGGATGAAATGAGCTATGAAAATGAAGATACATTTAGAAAGGATGGGAAACTTAGATTTTCATTTAGAGATCCTAAATCAAAAACCCTATATTTGACAATTGACATCAATACCGAAGAGATTATTCCCCTGTGAAATGGATTTTAAGCGATTCTAACGAGCTTTAAGTATTTAGCGAGAGTCAAACCATTACCCCATACTGAGGGGTTGTTACGCTTCATGCTTTACATTGTAAAATCGATAATAATCATTTATTCTGAGTATTATCTTGTGTTAAAACCTTCGCCATTAATCGTTGCATGTCATTCCGTAACTCTTGGATTTCTTTATCCTTCTGATTGATTTGTTCCTGTAAACCATTGATCCGTTCCGAATTCGAGGATCCCTCAAGGATCGTTATATTCTTCTCATATTTTAGAAATTGATTCGCGAGATCCTCCTTTTTCATCCCCCTGTAAAACTTATCCATCCCGGTAACATGCCCCATCAGATGCTCAGCAAGATCAGAATGACCAAGATAGCTTCTAAAAAATTTACGTAAACAATGAGGATGTAAAGTTAAGCGGTTGGTGATTGAATCCTTCTCATATAATCCACTTTTAACCACCATCCCCTTCCAAATAGTCCGAGCATTCTCATCCGACATAGGGAAGATCCGTTTATCATCGGGGTTTTTCTCATATTTAGATCGTTTAATCGCTGATGCGAGATATTGATCGCGCTCTTTCATCCAGGCAAGATAAGAATCTTTCGCTTCACCTGTTAAGAAACAGATTCTAGATCCTTTCGTCTTGGTCATCAATTTGACTTTATCCTTATTTTTAGGGTAATAGGATCGTCTTATGGTAATGGTCGCTGGATTGGTTTTAAGGTCGATATCTTCAGGGTATAGTGCGATAAGTTCCCCTATTCTACACCCGGTCGAGCTTTGGATAAGAAACATTGCTCTGGAAAGCGTGTTTCCATGCTGAAGAACCGTCTTGATATCTTCTGCGTTTGGTATAAAATCCTTTGAGATCGGTGAGGATCCCCATACCCTGGTTTTCAGAAGATCCCAAAAATCAAGTTGTTTGATTCTCGTATCATAGGTGCATAGGAATTGTTTTATTGAGTTGAATACTGTTCGAATGTTGCCGAGGGGGATGTTTTCTTTATTTAATTTCGTGTATACTTGTTTTAGATCGTTTTCATATTTGTCTAATGGTTTAGTATTTGAAAAATAGGAATCCAAGTCTTTGTTTAGGATTCTGAAGTATTTGTTGATATTTACGCGATAGCTCTTTTTTGTGTTTTCATTGCTGATCAATCGCTTATTGAAAAATTCCTCAATTTTGTCGTTGACCATAGTTTTCACTATGGTATATATTGTTTTACTAGTATTTAAACAATCCCAAAGTTGATAATTCGATTGTCGTTGAAATCCAAGAGTTGTAGCATCCGAGGTCACTTTTTGGACGATGATTTTTTTGCGGTGGATTTCTTTTTCGATGTTGCTTTGCTTGTTTTTTTTGCAGGTGTCTTCTTCTCAGTCTTTGTTGATTCTTTTGGTTTCTCAGCAGATTTTCCCTTTTTCTCTTCTTCTTTTTTTGCGGGTGTTTTTTTCTCTGGTTTTTCTTTAGGTTTCTTTTCTTCTTTGTCTTCTTTAGGTGCTTTTTTCTTTTTGATTTTTACTTCACCATCTGCAGATGGGGCGATATCGTAGTCTTCTGCGCCCGGTATTTCTTCTTCGGGTGCTGGTGTTTCACGGCGGAGAATCGTAGTCTTTTTTGCTTTTTCTTCTTTCAGCAGTTCCCGTCTAGATGTTTTTTCGCCAAGTTCAGGGATGGTTGCTTCTACGATACCATCTTCAAATTTAACAGCGCGGATGCGGATGCGGCTGGGTATTTTGTATTTTCCTCGGGACCAAAGTGAGTAGTTGACGGAGTCATCAATCCAGATATTATCTGGGGTGACTTTCATGTGTTTAGTAAGATATTTTCGAACGTGTTTGATGGCTCGTGGTGCTGCTGTGGAGCTGGGTCCGAGTTTGATTCGCCGGAGGGGTATGATAAAGATGCGTTCAAGTTCTTTGTCTGATTCTTTTTCTGCCATTGTTTCTCAGCTCTTTTTGAGTTTGTTGCGTCGCCAGTTGCGTGTTTTTGGATGCCGGGTGAACCGTCGGTTGGTTCGGATCATCACCCAGGCAGGGACGCGCCGGTTGCTGTTGGTTGCTTTGTTTAACCGGATTTTTTTTGGTAATGGTTTTCGACTGGCCATATTCCTACAACCCTTTCCGTTTTATTTTTATATCTCGTTTTTTTGGGAGTATTTTTTTCAATATCCCTCGGAGTTGTTCATCAGTTATTTTGTTTTTCAGCTGCCCGGATTGGGCGAGCATGAGGAGTTGATTTTCGATGGATTCCACGATTTCTGGACGGGCGATACGGATGCGTCCGAGTCGCTCCCGTGCTTCGTTTGTGAGGATTTTTCTGAGCAGCGCCTTTTTTTGTTCCTCAAGTTGTTTTTGCCGTTCTTGTTCCTGCTGGAGTTCTTCCTCTGAAGGCATTTGTTGTTGCTGCTTGAGTTCTTGCAATCGTTTCTTCCGAAATGCTTCCAGTTCGCTATCATCCATTTCTGGTATCCCTCAGCAGCTTCTGTTCTGTGTAGGGTGTTAATATTTTTTTAGCTCAGGCATGCTTGTGATAAGTTGTTGTTTGATTTCATGGGCGCTGTTGTCCAAAAGGGCTCGTCCCTTGGGGGTGAGCATGCGTCCTTTCCCCCGTAGTTTATTAACATACCCTGCAGCTTCAAGTTGTTGAACTGCTTTTCGAATAATTGATCCACTGCCACTACGTGCTTTATAGGGTTTTGATCCCTTGTCACGTTTACCGCTGTATTGATCTTTGAGATGTTGAATGCCGATGGTATGATGAGTGTAGATTTTACGCAAAATGGAGGCGCAGCGGGTATACCACCAGTCATCGTTTTCTGGCGGATTTTCTTTATGAACCGCGGTGCGAACAATTATGCTCCACTCTGGTGGGGTGATGGTTTTTTCGTTTTGTAGTTTTTTTGAAACTACAGCGATGAGTTCTTTTGTGGGAACATCATAGGCAGTGGTCATAGTGATTCTCTTCCGTAGGCTATAGAAGGTGGGTATCGGTAATAACAGATATCTTATTTAAGGATATTGGCCTGGTTATTTCAGGGGGATACGTGTATACTGTTGGCAGTTGTAGCAGAAGATTGCCAGATGCCCTCGATTGAGACGAACTCGGCAGTTGACTGAAGGAACAAGGTAATGATAGCAATGTGTACAAAACCTGCGTTTTTCATAGCGAGGGATCGGAACAAGATGGCGCATAGAAAGCTTTCGAGCAAGCTGCACATACCGATGTGCACGCTGCATCTGCCCTGACAGCGCGTGATGTTCGGCCAGCGCAAACAGTGTTTTGATCCGCCGGGAGGCTATCGTTTTATATTGCTGTTTTTTCTTTGAACCTCGATAGCTCATACACGTATCCTTCGGTATGGTGAAAGAAAAATGCTATATTAATACTTCTAACTATGAACTATGATTTCATATTATTATATAAAAAGAGAAAAAGTGAAGAAAAAGGGGTTTTACTTTTTCTTCAGGTATGGAAGCCCTGTTCGTTTGTTGACCCCAACGGTGTATCCATTGGGCAGCTCACAGGGTTGTCCACTTTTGGGTGTTCTCTTTGAGAAAAAATAAATTGTTTGGCGTCGGCCACCCTTTAGGGTGACATCGCGTGTATATAGCGTCCAACCTTCATGTGTATAGGCCATAATAATATACCTCCTGACAAGGGAAATAGGGAGGAATGATTTAAATCTTTCCTTATGTTCCTCCTTATAAATGTTTGTCTCACTCGAGGGATGTTTGTGTATTAATAATATCATTTATAAAAAAGCAGTTGTCCTTCAAACGGGGCGCGCGTTACCTCTGGGATATCTCGTAAAAAAAGGCCGGTAGTTGTCGCCCACACCAAAGAATGCAGATGGGGTTTTAAACACTTTCGAAAAAATTTAAAAAAATGGAGGGAGAAGGATTTAAAATCTTGTTTTTGTTGGTCTTGTTTGATTCTATGTCAACAGGGCATCTCTACTTTGTCGGGCTGGGGCTTTATGATACCACCGATATCTCTGTAAAAGCTGTGGAGATACTCAAAGAATGTGAGACGGTTTTTGCAGAGTTTTATACCGCCCGGCTTGGTGGATTTAACAAACAACACTTTGAACAAATGATTGGAGGATCGGTGCAGATTTTAAGTCGTTCTGAGGTGGAATCTGGTGAGAAGATTCTGCATGCCACCACACAGGGATCGGTTGGTTTTCTTGTTTGTGGGGATCCGATGATGGCAACCACCCATGTGGATCTGCGTATGAGAGCAGAACAAAAAGGCATTCACACCTCGGTTATCCATAATGCAAGTATTGTAACTGCAGTGCCCGGTCTGTTGGGGCTGCAAAATTATAAGTTTGGACGCACCACCACCCTTGCCTACCCGGAGGGCAAGTATTTTCCGACCAGTCCGTATGAGGTTATTTTACACAATCAATCATGTGGACTGCATACCTTGGTTCTTTTGGATATTCAGCAGGAACGTCAGCGGTATATGACAGCAAAAGAGGGGCTTTCTCTTCTGCTGAAAATGGAGCAACAGAAGCAACGGGACCTGTTCACCGATGATACTCTTGTCTGTGTGGTGGCCCGTGCAGGGTCATCTGATTCTGTGTGTATGGCACATACCATTCAGCACATGATTTCACAGGATTTTGGCCCGCCACTGCATACGATAGTGGTTCCTGGCTCTTTACATTTCATGGAACTGGAGGCATTGGAATCGTTTGCACAATTACCCCCTTCTGTTTCCACTCAACTACAAAAACAAAGCTAATGCACTATACCTGCTTTCTAAGAAGATACGAGTGTGATTTTGGATTCTTCAGGACCTGTTCTATGGAAAAAATACTGGTAATATTTTGTCTTGTTAAAACCTGTGGAATGTCACATTTAAAGCTTTTACAGATGATGCGACCGTTTTTTTTCATCTGTTTTGACAAATGTATAAGCACGGAATCGATGGGAAAGACATTGATAGCGACAAAGACAACTGCAAACTGATCAACAGGGAAATCTTTGCCATCACCAAGCTGTATTGTAACCGTTTGTTCTAATCCCCTCTTTTGGATATAGTTGCGAGCTAACCGCACGGCAGTATATGAGTTATCAATCCCGACAACACTTGCTTTGGTTTCTGTTGCGATAAGCATGGTTTCAGTGGGAAAAATACCACAGCCAATATGAAGAACCTGCTCCACTGGTCTAATATTGGCAAGGTGTATCTCTTGGAGATAAACAGGTTTTCTCCATTTCATCAGCAGATGATGAAAAAACCGTGTGTGGACTGCCAAGAGTTCAAGAATGTTGAATATATAGCAATACAAGATTCTTCTGCTATTAATGAAAAAGGAGTGTTGACTTTGAAACGCCCTATTTTTCAGTATCGTATCTCTCCTCATTTTTATAAAGAACAATAAAGCTATGAAACAATCATAAAGGTATCCCTTAAAATAGTATATCCTCTTAAGGATGTTCTTATCTTGGCCACATTATTACGATAGGGTCGAGTACGAATCCTTCTCTTGATAAAGATGGTAATCTGTATTTTGGCGTCTGGGATAGTAAGATCTACAGTGTAAGCCCGAATGGGTCGATTCGTTGGGAGTTTCCCCTCGCCTCATATTGGCATCAGGATAGCGTATGGAATTCTACAGTTGCAATATCAGATGATGGAACCCTTTATGTAGGAGTATGTCGTGACCTCATGATGCTTGGTGGTGGTGAAATCATTGCTCTTGATTGTAATGGTTCGTTGAAATGGCAAAAAACCATTTGTGATCTTCTTGTTCATTCCTCTCCGGTGATCGGCCCGGATGGTACGGTGTATATCTGCTCATCAAATGATCTATGGGGGCCAGAAGCCCCGGGGTATCTGCATGCATTTG
>CAZTFR010000072.1:0-9182 GCA_964612945.1 uncultured Thermoplasmatales archaeon | reverse complement strand
TGATGAAGGATGAGGTGGTGTTGGAGGCGTGGTGGGAGTTTCTGGTGGATCTCAGCTAACCTCCATTTAATACCCTCCATTTTTTTTACATTAACCCCCTTCTTTCCCTTATAACATTAATTAAGGTATGCGTTTGTTGAATTGCGTAAGGTTTAAAATGGTTTGATTTGATGCTTTATCTGATGCTTGGTGTGGAGTTTCTCGCTGGAATCCCGCTATGGGTTATTTTTATTGTGGCAATCATTGGTATTGTTCTTTTATGGAAACTCATCAAGTTCGCTATAAAACTAGTAATTATTGTCATTGTGTTTTTTGCAATTTTAATAGGACTTGATCTTCTGGGTGTTTTTACATGGATACAGGATAACATTTTGTCCATGCTTCTCTATAGTATTTAAAAAAGGTAAAGTGATGGTGGTTTTTTTTAGATTTTCTGAGTGATATCGTTGACAAAGTTTTGAAGATCGAAGGGTTTGGTGATGTAATCTTGTATGTATGGTTCGAGGCCTTTCATTTTGTCTGTTTTGATGCTTCCTCGTGCGGTTATGATTTTTATAGTAATGTTTTTTTCAAGTCCGAGGTCGACAATTTTTTGAATGGTATCCCATCCGTCCATGAAGGGCATCATGAGATCGACGAGAACAATGCCTTGGAATCCACGATGCAGTTCTTCGAGACAATCTCGTCCACTGTCTACGGTGAGGACGTCATAGCCGTGATGTTCGAAAATGGTTCGAAGAGTGATTAATATATCTGGATCGTCATCGACGATCATTATTCGTTTTTCGTTGTTGTACAATTCACCACCAAGTGATATACTTTGATTTTTTTTGTATTTAAAGGTATTTACACATATTGTCAAAATGAAAAACTACCCAGCAGGAGTTCTATATCAGGGAATTGCTCAGCGTGGCGAGTTGAGATGGCGTGAGTTCTTCTGCTCGTTTCTCTCCAAAAAGAACCGGGTGATGTATTGCATATTTATTAGAAAGCACTGTCTTAATTTTTTTTCGGCGGTAGGTAAACAAGTCTTTGACGAGTTGAAAGTATTGGTTTTCATCAAGGACATGAAAGGGTGGTGTTGAGCGGGGAATCATGGTGACGATGGCAGCATCAACTTTGGGCGGGGGGTTAAACTGGGAGCGAGGGACGATTTCGTTGAGTGTGCAATGAGTGTAATAATAAATGGCGACACTCAACCGGGAATAGGAGGATGTTTTTGGTGATGCAATCATGC
The DNA here is from genome assembly GCA_964612945.1 of uncultured Thermoplasmatales archaeon. Classification (GTDB taxonomy): domain Archaea; phylum Thermoplasmatota; class E2; order DHVEG-1; family DHVEG-1; genus CAZTFR01. Next base: position 7,945 of record CAZTFR010000072.1, on the reverse strand, counting down.
GTTCTGCAAAATCTTTCTGATACATTAACACAGCACGTTCAAAGTGATGGTTTATAAGTGTAAAGGTGAGCGGTGAGGAGATTTGAAAGGGTAGATTTGCAACAATCTTGTTAAAAAAAGGAAGCGTGTTTAAATCGATTTGTAGGATATCATTGTTCAGCAGGGTCACATTTGAGGGAAGATGCGGTCGCAGAGTGGTGCAGAGTTTTGGATCGATTTCTACAGCAACCACTTGCTTGGCATGGGCGGCAAGAAGATGGGTGAGTATGCCTCTTCCGGGCCCGATTTCAAGGACCGTATCAGATGTGTTGAGCTGAGCGTATCGTATTTGTCGTTGTGCAATGGCTTTGTTTGTTAAAAAATGCTGCCCGTACGACGGCTTAGCCATGTTATCCATAGCTGGGTTGTTTGGAGATCGGCGGACGGGTAAACAGACGATATTTTTGATTGGGATCAGTCAATTCCAGTTCAATACGTTTTGCAATAAGTTTATCTGGCGCTCGGAGAAAATCTATACGATTCTGCATGTCTTCAAAGCTTTGAAAGGGTTGTTTTTTCCGCTGTTCAAGGATTTCATGCATCATTTTTTTTCCTAATCCTGGCAGAAGCTCCAGTACATGAAAACGGGTAGATATAGCAGGTGCCTCGTTGTAGAATTTCACAAACCGTGGTTCGTTCTGATGCACAATATCTAAAAGAACATACGGGAGTTCACCGTGAGCGGTGGAGGTGAGATCCCCGAAATTTACACGTCCTTTTATTTTTTCGATTTTCTGGCGTTTCTTTGCATCCTTTCCCACATAAATCCGATCGCCAATGGAAAAATTGGTACCTCGTTTTGGAATTAATTCTAGGATGGTAAACTGGTTCTCTCCTATACTGTAGACGGTTGGTTTGCGTTTATGTGGAGGAAGATCGCCTCTTCCCCGGGGTAAGAAATCTAAAACGTAAACATAATCTTCCATGGTCGTTTCCCCCACCAATCTATGCAGTATAGTATTTTCCCACAATATTTAAAATATTCTTTATTTCCGATTCGCTGGGGGTGTACCGTTCTTTTGCAAAAAGTGCTTTGACATCATCCTCGGAAGTAGGGAGGATTTCTGCGATTTTATAGATATGATTTTCTTCAAGATTTTTGATTCCTTCTAATTCTTTTATGAGATCTTTTGATTGTTTGATGGTCAGAAAAGAAAATTTATGGGCATGTTCGAGTGCGATGCGTTGTTCGTAGATAAGCTCTTTTCGTTCTTTTTCCACCTTTTTAAGAATATTTTTAACTTCGGCAAAGGTGAGTAGTTTTTTGTTCTGTCCTGTGGTCATCTTATTTGACTCTCCCGAGATGCTCCGGTCGTATCACCAGGGTTTTATGTTTCTTACCAACGGAGATACCAACGAGATAGGCGTCCCCTTGTTTGCCTTCGATTTTACCGGTATATCCCTGAAAGCGAGGATGCGGCATGCCTTTATGAACGGCAGCGTCAATGCGCACGCTCACCTGATCGCCTACATCGAATTGTTGTAAGGCCCGGGTAATCGAGGTGGTGCCTCGATGTTTTGGTTTTTTCCGCAGAATATGTCTGCTTTTGCTTCGTATTCCTCGTGATCGTTTTACCATGGTTTTTAGTCCCCCTTCACCGCAAGGACATCTAAGGTTTCTACCTTGCAGGGAAATCCGATGAGATCGCTGAGATTAGGAGTTGTTCTGCCATTATCTCCTGAGATGAGCTCTTTGATATAGGTTCCACTCTCTGTTTCAAGTATAAGGGTTGCTTGTGTTCCTTTTACTGTGGTTACCTGGCAGTGGTATATCTTCCGTTTTCTCAGTTTGTCGGCTCGTCGATGAGCCACTCGAGTCGGGGTATACTGCTGTATGGTTGAACCCTGTAATAGCAGCGCCTGTTCTTTAAGTTTTTCGCCGTCAAAAGTGTGTTCTCCGCTTATAGTGATTTGGTATTGTTTTTTTGCATCAAGGCTTTTCAGACGGCTGATATCTGATTTCTTGGTAAATTTAACCTTGTGTATTTCCACCCTGCCTTTTGCGTAGCTATTAGTGTTTCGTTCATAGTCTTTTACGGAGAAGGTTCGTATCTGGGGGTTTTTTATTTCAAGGATAAATGGTCTACCGGTACCAAGCATACGTGCGTCAATGTCTTCGCGTCCACTTCCATGAAAAACAGCATCTGTCCCATTGGTTACTTGCAGTGCATGATAGCTTACTAGTTCTTCAACACTAGTATCATATAATGTGCCAGTGTAGCTGCATTTACGACAGCCATGTCCACGGCAGATGGGACAGTACCATTTTGTCTGTGGGATACCTCGTTGTAGTTTTTTGTATCTACCGTACAGGTAGAGTGATTTTATCTGCAGTGTGATGACATCAAACTGGGTATCAAGAATAGCCATGATCTCGGGTGCATTGAAACAAACTTCTTTTTTCAAGCTGTTTTCTACGAGAGTACCAATTCTACGGTTTAGCTCCAACTTCAGTTGATCTTCGGCAGATACCTTTAGTTGACTGATGAGACGTTGTTCTTTTTCAAGGATGCCTTCTTCAATTTTTGCTCCTAACAGAAAGCTATCAAATTCGTAGGAGGATAATTCGTCGATCAGCAGACTGGCAAAATGGGGAATTTCATCAAGTAATCCCTCACAGAGCCAGCATTCTGAAGGTGGCACTTTTTTGCAAATACCAAGTTGCTTACGAATACGTTCTCCTGTTTCTGCAGTATCCTGTGCTGATCCTTTCTTTCGAACATATCGACCCAGACAGTAATCACATAATGGCTGATGATTCATTACCTGTTTTACCTGATCATGATGTTCTAGAGAGACCATTTCACTTGAGAGGTATAAAACAAATGATTTAAAGCATTTGCAGGCTCAGCTGAAATACAGCATTTCGTATTTATCGATATAAAAAGTAATAGATTGCTACAATACAGATAAGAAAGATAAGGGGAAGAAACCACAGGATGGTGTTTACCACCAATCCATACGGAAGAGATAAGAGAAATGCTAACCCAAATACAATTGCAAGGACATCTCGATACTTCATAAATACTCAACACGGAACGTTTCTACCAGATGTATACAGTAGGATTGATATAAATATAACCAAGTTTTCGAAAACATAGTATGAAGATTTTAGCAGCAAAAGAAAAAATGATAGGAGAACACACAAGTCCAATAACGTTTATAATTCACCTCAAGATACCGTATAAAATCAAAAGGAGAAAAAAGATTCATGGTCACACTTGCACCCTTCAAAGGTATCAAATATAACAAAGAAAAGATTCCACATCTCGAAGACGTCATGTCCCCGCCCTATGATATCATTACACCTGAAATGCAACAGAAGCTCTACAAAAAACACAAACAGAATTATGTTCGGCTTATCCTTGGAAAGCAAAACGATGATGACACCAAAACAGATAATCGGTATACCTGTGCACAACAGTTATTTAGCAAATGGCAGCAGGACCGTATTCTAATTCAATCTGAACATCCTTGTATTTATCCATATACCATTGAGTATACCTTAAACGGCAAAGCAAAGACAATGACCGGTTTTTTTGTGCTCGTACAAATTGATCCAACCTATACCACGGTAAAACCACATGAAAAAACATTATCGAAACCCAAACAAGATCGACTGAGTCTTATGCGGGCGTGTCATGCCAATCTCGAACCCATTCAACTCCTATATACCGATCCAAAAAACACCATTACAGATGTCATCCACCAAGCAATGAACCAGCCTATTGTAAATGTAGAAGGATATGATGGATTCACTCATAAACTCTATCAGATCACCGATGAAAAAGTGATTCAACACCTGCTCACCTTTTTTTCCAATCAAGATATCTATATCGCCGATGGCCATCATCGCTATCAAACCGCCATCAACTTTGCCCAAGAACGCAGGGAAGAGACTAACAATGATGACCCCCATGCATCATTTAACTATCGCCTTATTATTCTCGTCAATATGTTTGATGAAGGACTTGCGATTCTTCCCACTCATCGATTGATCACATATCCGGACCTCAACGTCCAACAGGTTCTTTCTACTCTCTCCGAGCATTTCTCCATACAGGAATACAAATTTAAAGCAAAGCAAACCGATCCCTCAGTTCGTGGTAATCACATCATGGAAGAGGTAAGAAAACAACCATACCAATACGGGCTATACGCTGGAGGAAAATATTATCTTCTAAAGCTAAAAGAATCCTCAGTGATGAAAAAGATTACTCCAGATCATTCAGAGACCTGGCAGACGCTGGATGTCTCTATTCTTCATAAACTTATTTTGGAAAAAGGAATGGATATCACTGATGAAAACCTTGAAGACCATGTGAAATATACCCGTAGCAACAAAGAAGCTATTCAATGGGTTGATGACGGTACCTATGATTTTTCATTTCTACTGAATGCCACTCAAATCACCCAACTAAAACAAATTGCAGATAACGGTGAGCACATGCCACAGAAATCAACCTATTTTCTTCCAAAGATGCTCTCTGGTCTTATCGCCTACAAAATGGAATAACAAAACCGTCCAGTCGCTATCTGACAGATTACCATTTTGATAGTTTTTCCCAGAACATTTATATGGGGAAAGCTACAAAAAGTACTAGTGGTGAGGAAGGGAAAAAACAGTTATTTCTTATTTTTTTCTTCATATTTTTCCCCCCGACCTTCCTCCCTTATCATTAAATAATAGTAATTGTTGTCGTGTCTTATAGCAAACATTTCATATGATAAAGAGGATATGTTCCTTGAAAGTATAGGTTAGTGAGGATATGGATTTCTGGAGTGCATGGACCGAACCCTTTGTTGAATACCAGGTGTTTATTGAATTTATCGTCATTATTGCCCTTGTTTTTCTTATCTTCAGTTTGTTATTTCGGGTTATTCGCCGGCAGCTCTATAAAACAGTTCACACACGCATTCAACGATCCAATGTCACTGTTTTTACTGATCTTCTCAAGTATGTTTTTTTCTTCCTGTTCTTTATTTTCATGCTGTCGTTTTATTTTGGCAATTTAGGTGATTTCGGGTTCGTTGCAGGGTTACTCACCGTTGCAGTTGGCTGGGCGCTTCAGAAACCAATCAGTGGTGTTGTCGCCTGGGTTATCCTTGCCACCCGTCGGCCATTTCATATCGGCGATCGGGTTATCATCCGTGGTATCAAAGGAGATATAACCAATATCACCTTAACCCATGTGCTACTCAATGAAGTTGGGGGAACCATTGATGGTGAGGAGGAATCTGGGAGAACGATCATGGTGCCAACCTCGGTTATTTTTGAAGAAGAAGTCATTAATTTTACAGAGCGTGATGACTATATTTTAGATGAAATTGTCACCTCTATCACCTATGAAAGTGATTTATTGGAAGCAGAACGACTCATCATTCAGGTCGTTCTCCGCTCTATGCAGACTATTTGGGAGACGTTTCCAAAGCGAATCTCAAAAAAACCTCATATCCGGTTGCAGTTTCGTCCTTCGGGAATTGATGTGTGTGTCCGGTTCTATACGATTGCTGTGAAACGAAATAAAATTGCCACTGATATTCGCCGGGAAATCTGGAAGGTGATTCGTCGAACAGAGGGTGTAGAATTTGCCTATCCACATACAGAAATTATCTATTCAGAAAAAAAGAAATCTCCTCGCTTGGAAAAACTGAGCTCCTATGAATAAAATTGTTTTTTCTGATCTAGATGGAACCTTGCTTGATCATGCTACGTATGAATATTCTGAGGCACAAGACGCAATTAAGCTTCTTCAGCATAGAATTATACCCTTGCTGTTTTGTACCAGTAAAACCTGCGCGGAGATTCAATACTGGCAAGATGAACTGGCTGTTTATCATCCCTTTATCTCTGAGAATGGCGGCGGGATTTTTATTCCTAAAACATACTTTGATTTTGATATAGAGTATGATTATGAAGATGCCGTTTTTTATGTCATACAGCTGGGAGCCGACATCGAGAAGCTTCTTCAGGTAATGGGCGAGTTGAAAGAAAAATTTGAGGTGGACAGCTTTGCAGAGATGAGTGTGGATGAAATCGCAGATGATGCGCAGCTTCCCCGGCATCTTGCAGATCTTGCAAAACGACGGGATTATGATCTTCCTTTTAAAATACAGGATCCCTCCGATGAACAGAACATTCGAGAAGAAATTATGCAGCATCGTCTTCGCTGCATACAGGGGGGACGGTACTATCATCTCATGGGAAATAATGACAAAGGACATGCCGTTGAAATCCTCACCAAGATTTTCTCAAAGAAACTCAAATCAATTGAGACTATTGGAATTGGTGATTCAGACAATGATTTCTCGATGCTTGATGTTGTAGAGCGTCCATATTTAGTACAGCGACCAGACAAATCATATGCATCAAAAAAATACATTCAGACAAAAGGTATAGGGCCCGCCGGATGGAAAAACGTGATTTTCTCCGAGTTTAGCCAAAAATAAATAAACAATCATCGAAAATTATATAAACCACGAGAATAGAACACAGCGGTAATGGATCCCGTCTGCCAAATAGAGATTGCAAAAGAGGGTAGATTCTTCTCCGCACGAGCTTATCTTGCTAGTGGAGCAATAAAAGAATATAAGAACACCGTCTTTGAAGAAGTACTGACCGAACTTGTTGTGGATCTTCAAGAAGTTTTTGATGGAAGCTAATTACTGTTTATTTTTTTTACGAATTCTACACTAAGCGAATACCTATAAAATAGGCAACTTAAAAAATAATACTCCCTCGTACGACTCCTGCAAGAATATTAATGATAACAAATTTTGTTGCAGGAATTGCTTTTTTCCCATCTTCTTTTGGGTTGAGAAGAGAAAAGAAATACAACGATATCGTATCAATCATAAGTGGAATACTCATAATAATAAAGAGGCCATAATTCCCATATTTCCTGACAAAGAGCTCACAGTAATAAAGAAACTGTTTTATTCTTTTCGATCGTGTTTCCCAGACTTTGACTTGGGATCGAACGCCAGATCCGATATAATATACAAAAAACGCTCCTGTGTCCTGGCCTAGCGCAAGAATAAGAATGAGTAGTACTGAATGAAGAGAAGGATTAAAAAGACCGATTTCAACGGTTATGGAAAGAATAACGGCTGATAGGACTAAATAGATAAAAAACAAAAAAGAATATAGAAGAAGATTTTCAATTGTTTGAGTTAAAATGGTGATAAGATCCATCAAAGAACAGCATCTCATAGTCATACAAAGCTGATTGGATAGTGCGTAGATTTTTTTCAACGAAAAAAAAGTATTGATCAATTATTTCAACCGAAACACTGAAGAGACAAGGGAGGATAAATAGTCGAGTCAAAAAAATACTTAATCTGTAGATACCATGAGAAAAATACCCTTTCATCTATTGAGTTTTCTCGTACTATTAAGCATATTAATTTTATCATCTACGCTTGCAATCGCACAGCCGTTCATCGGTGAAGACGACGAGTATTCAAAGGAGGCAGAATTAGGTGCGAGTCAAGATTTTTAATGGGTGATATCTAATAAGGATACGCGTCATTATGTTATAACAGTTGAGGTAGAGGGACTTGAAGCATGGAACTATGATGTTACCCCTACACGGTTTGTACTCTCTGAAAACACCCCATATGAGATAGTAACATTAACTGTCTTTGTACCTCAATTTCCTGAGGATGATCAACAAAGCGCTTCAGTGGTTTTTTCCTATCGATAATTAAATAGTATGGGTAAAAATCACATCGAAAAAGAGATTTTCATCACCGTTACTGGCGTTTCTTCAGATGCCAAAGAAAATACCATTTTAGGGGGATTTGCTAACCCACTTCCACCATCTCTCGATAATCCATACGGTGCTTTAGTGGTGAAATAGGAGGGCTTCGCCCCCTATAACCCCCTTCCGCCTTCGCTTCCTCG
>CAZTFR010000071.1:0-9750 GCA_964612945.1 uncultured Thermoplasmatales archaeon | reverse complement strand
GTTTCGCGCCTGCTGCGCCCCGTAGGGCCCGATATCGTGTCTCAGATATCGTCTCCGGGCTATTGCTCTCACAACCCGTATCCGTCGTAGGCTAGTCAGGTCGTTACCCTGACTACTACCTGATAGTCCGCAGACTCATCCTTAGGCGCCGGAGCTTTTGCTCTAAGTGCATTCCAGCCTCTTAGAGCTATGGAGTATTATTCTCAGTTTCCCGAGGGTATCCTCCACCTAAGGGTAGATTATCTACGTGTTACTGAGCCGTCCGCCGAGGGCCGAACCCTCTCGACTCGCATGGCTTAATCGGATCCCAATAGCAGTGACCTCCGGCAGGATCAACCGGAATCTTGCTATGTTGCACACTATTATTGATATTAAGAATTTTTTTGGGGGTGAATCAAATATCACCAATTGCACGTCGATCGTCAGATTCAAGCGAGCGCAACAACACTCAGTGAGTATTGCTGCTGTTCTTGAACCTCCACATCCATTAACTGATTGTGTTCCCCGTAGTTGGAATGGTCTATTCATAGCATAGCCCGATGGGCATAAGCTTATAGACCGGCCAGAAAAACCCGGGAAATTAAATTCTGAGGTAAACTCTCCGTATATATTACTCATATATAAAGGTTGTACATTAATCTTTTGTTTGTATTATTGTTCTGTACCGTCCTTAGCTTATTTTCTATGAGCATGGACGTTCTGATTTTTTTCAAGATTGCCCCTCAATTTTGAGAACAATTAAAACAAAATTTATATAGCCGGTTATAAGATTGTATGAGTGTTGTATGAGGTTTTTGCTGCTTAATCCCCCAATGGATTATGATGTCATTAAAAAGGAATATTCATTTGAGGCTTATTTGCCCCCACTGGGATTGCTGTATATTGCTAGTGTCCTCGAACGAGAAGGTCATGCGGTTCAGGTTATCGATTTTATCGCAGAAGAATTCACAGAGGAGAAACTACGAAGTTATGTGAAGACTGTCGACATTGTTTGTATCACTGTTCCTTCTCAGGTGGCAACGTCTGCTGCAAAGATTACCTCCTTTCTTAAACAGGAATTTCCTGATACAGTGGTTGTTATTGGTGGCCCGCATTGTACTATTCAACAGGAGGCGATCTTTGATGAAATTGATGCAGATATCTCGGTGATGGGCGATGGTGAACAAACCATCCTTGATATTATAAAAATGTTACAGACGAATGGTGATTTACGCAGTGTTCGTGGCATTTTTTTTAAAGAAAAAGGTATAGTGAAACAGGGATTGCCGAGTCAGGAAATTGACGATTTAGACTCCATTCCTTTTCCTGCACGGCGTCATATTCGACGGTATGAGTATGGGAAGCAGGTCATATCTGGGGTTACTTATTTTGCTCGTGGGAAGATTACGTCTGTTATTACCACGCGTGGTTGTCCGTTTCACTGCCGGTTTTGTATTAGTAGGGCGATTTTTGAAAAAACTCGGTTGCGTTCGGCAGAAAATGTTGTTGAGGAGCTGGAAGAAATTGCTGAGGAATATGATTCTGTGTTTGCTGTGGATGATAATTTTTTGATGGATAAAAAACGGGCTCATACGATCATGGATCTTTTGATTCAGAAGAAGCTTGATTTGGATATTTGGATTGCAGGTGCGAGGGTTACTGATGCAGATGCTGCTCTTTTTAAGAAAATGAAAAAAGCCGGGGTGAAATCACTTGAGTTTGGCATTGAATCAGGTAACCCGGAGGTGTTGGACTATTATAACAAGAAGATAACGTTGGCACAAGTGGAACGAGCGGTGAAGTTAAGTAGGCAATCCGGGTTTTTAACGATTGGAAATTTCATACTCGGCGCACCTATTGAGACGGATCGACATATTAATGATACGATTCGGTTTGCGAAAAAGTTGAATCTTGATTTTGCGTTTTTTTATGCCTTTAATTTTTTGAAGGGAAGTGAGATTTGGGAGGACGCCTACCGGGAGGGAAAAATAGCGGAAAATGAGACGTTTGTTCCCTGTGATTCTCGAAGAGGTCTGTGTCATTATACTCCTGAGGAATTACGGGAGAGGGTGAGTTCGGCTACTATTGGTTTTTACACCCGTCCGAGATATTTGCTTTCTCAGTTGTTTCGTCAGCTGTTTGTGTATAGGAATTTCCGCGTGTATAAGGCGGGTCTGAAATTATTGTTGCAGCAGAAGGAATCTACCTTGTTTAACAAGAACATATAGGGGGTCGTTAGGGGAGTATCTTTTTTCGTTCCTCTTCAGTTAATTTGGAGACAACAAGTGGTGCGGGTTTATTTTTTTCCGCGCGGATTGTTGATACTTCTTTTATGGTTATTAGGACGTTTTTGCCTGCTTTCTGCTGATGTTTTTCTTTTAGTTTTTCAAAGAGGACATCTACAGGTGGGTCTACGTCTCGGAGTTGTTCGTCAAGGACGACATGGATTTCTATTTCGTCTAGTTTTTTTTGAATGATTTGGAATTGTCGTATTTTTTGGGTGTGAAGTTCGGTGAGGACGGCATGAACGTTTGCAAAGGATGCTGCGGGGAAGAGACGGCCGTCCGGCAGGAGAATGCTGCTGCTCACGCGTCCGGTGACACCTCCTTTGATGATGGGGGTGTGAAGGCCGCAGCTGCATTGATAGTCAGATTCGAGGCGGATCCAGTCGTCCATACCGGTGTAGCGGATGATGGGGGTTGCTTTTCCAAATAGCCGGGTGAGCACGATATGCCCTAGTTCGCCTTCGTCGACGAGTTCTTGGTGTTCATCGATTGCTTCGACGTTGAAAAAATCATAATTGATATGCCAGGTTCCCTCGAGGCATTCGAATGCGACTGGTGTCTCTGATGAGGCTTCTGTTGAGCCGTAGACATTAAGCATCTTTGATTTGAAGGTGTCTTCTACGTAGTGTTTTGTGTAATTATCGAGAACGGAGCCACTAGTGTTTAAGATTTTAGGGTTGATATGAGTGCCCTGTCCTCTTCTTCGGAGATATGCTAGATGTTGAAACGTGGTTGGGTAACTGAGAATGAGATCTGGTTGGAAGTCATCTAAGTGTTGTATGATGGAGTCCATGGGGTCAAAGGCGTTGATGAAGATGAAATTGCCGGTTAACTTCAGTGATTTTGCTTTCGAATAAAACACCTGTTGGGCGCCTGCGTCTGCTTTTCCTGGGCTGAAATTGCCTACGTTTGCAATCTTTGATTTTCTCCAGTGTACTCCGTATTCTTTGAGGAGGCGTAGGCTTGCACCAACTCCGCCGGAGATAACGGAGAAATCAATAAAGAGGGAAACTGGTTTTCCTGAGGAGCCACCCGTGCTGACTACCGTTGTCTTTTGTCGGTTATAGCCTTCGGGGAGTAGTCCCTCAGGGTAGTGTTCAATGAGCTGTTGTTTTGAAATAAAGGGAAGCTTTGTGATGTCCTCAATGCCCCGGATGGTATCAAGAGTAACACCCGCTTTTTTGTATGCCTTTTTGTAGAGTGGAACCGTGTTTGCGTAGGTGACAATTTTTCTGAATGCCTTATCTCTGTATTTGTGTATTTTTTGGGGACTTAAGCGTCTGATTCTCCTGGGATCAAATAGAAATCTTTTAAGAACGATGCTTCCGGTTATTGGATTAAGAAATGAATTCATAGGCTCTCCAGTTTCTGTGCAGAGATAATCATCAGTGTTTCAAAAGGTTTACGACAACCGATGCTTGTTGTTTTTTCGCAATATACCTGGAGGAATTATTATATCCATAAGATATTTATAGAGATGTCTTTTTATGGCAGCTCAATCTCAATGAAATTTAAAGTACGTTGTCTGCAGTGCGGAGCGACCTATCCTGAGGACAGATATATCTGCTCCTGTACGAAGGGATGTGATGCTCTTTTACGGACAGAGTATGCCAAAAAAAAACTGGAACTCTGTGAAACATACCCTGACCTCTGGCACTATTTCAATTGGTTACCCATCCAAACCGTCCATCCCTCTCTTCTCAAACATACCAGCTCCTTTGTCACCATAAAAAGTGAAAAGTTGGCCAAACATCTTGGTTTAAAGAATTTGCTGCTCTGCTTGAATGTGCATCCGCATATGAAAACCGGCTCGTTTAAGGATATCGAGGCGGAAATGTCCTTTCAGAGAGTGTTGGACACAAAAGATAGTGGAAAACCATTTGTCTTATCTTCAGATGGAAACAATGCCATCGCATTTCACTATTACTCCCATCTCTTAAAATATCCCATAATCCTGTTTGCAACAGAAGATGCTCGCAAGAGACGGATATGGTCCTATACAAAACAGAACCCCTATCTTACGTTTTATTCCATAGAGGGTGATTATTCCGATGCGATAGCGCTTTCAAAAACCTTTGGAAAGATAACTGGGACGCTACCTGAAGGTGGTGCACACAATGTGGCACGGCGAGATGGTGTGGGAACCATTGTACTGGATGCTACCCTCTCTTTAGGGCAAATCCCTGATCATTATTTCCAAGCATTAGGCTCAGGTCCCGGAGCAATTGCAGCCTATGAGGCCGCCTTACGCTTAATTGATGACGGTCGTTTTGGAACAAAACCACCTCACATTCATGCTTCTCAAAATTACCCGTTTGTTCCCATGTATGAGGCATGGAAGGAACAATCAAAAACAATTCATGAAAAATACCAACAGGAATCAGCGAAACGTTTAATAGACAAGACCTATGCACATGTTCTCACCAATAGATTTCCTCCCTATGCTTCAAAAGGCGGGGTATACGACACCCTGAAAGCAACCAGTGGAGAATTCTATAGTGTCACCAATAAAGAAATCAAAAAAGCACAAATGCTGTTCAAAAAATTAGAAGGCTGTAGCATTGTACCCGAAGCAGGAGTCACCATCTCCTCCCTGATACAGGCGGTACACAATGAAACAGTCCACAACGATGACACCATCTTGGTAAATATCACCGGTGGTGGCCGAGAAGAAATGACAAAAACAAGACATAAAATGACCCCTACACTTGCCTCAAATTCATTTTCTCAAAGATATGGTGAAAAATAATGGACGAGATACAGAAAAAAATTATACACTCCAAAGAACTCATACAAAACGCCGTCCATGACTACGGAGAGAAAATAGCGGTTGGCTGCAGTTGGGGAAAAGACAGTATGGTCCTCTTAGATCTCGCTCTCCAGGTGAACCCCAATATCCCTATTTTTTCAGTCTTAACTATTTATAAACCAAAAGAAACCTATGACTTTGTCGTAGAAGTCTGTAAAAACTATGGCATCAACCCAAACGTCTATATGGTAGCCGACCAGATACCTACAACGTTAAAAGAAAACAACATAAACGTCATCCTGCTCCCCCTTGACGAATATAGAGAAAAGGTAAACCAATGTAAACAAGAGCAGGATACCGAACTCTACTACGCAGATCCTGATCTCTGCTGCCAACTTTTAAAAGTCGTTCCCATGCAATATGCATATGCTGATATGAACCTCGAAGCCTGGTTTAGCGGCCTTCGAAACACCGAGGGACATACAAGAAAATTCCTTGATGAAATTGAAATCCGAAGCGAAAAAGAAGTGAAAATAAACCCTATTCTTGTCTGGACAGAACAAGATATCTGGACCTATCTACAAGAACACAACGTCCCCATTCATCCTTGGTATCATAAAACATTTTCTGATGGAAGAAAAATACGATCACTGGGATGTGAACCGTGTACCCATCCGGTCCATGATCATGAACAGGAACGAGATGGCCGATGGAAAAAAACGCATAAAAAAGCTGGAGAATGTGGAATTCATACCAGCTCTTTAAAGGAATGAACCATGCGAATTGCAAAAGGCTGTGTCTCCTGGGTAGCACCCCCGGTTGTTCTTAGTATCATACTACTGGTGCTATCGCTGTATTGGAATTTTTTAGTCTTTGCGTTGTTTATCCCTGTTCTCTGTCTCACCATTTTTTTTCTCATCTTCTTTCGAGATCCTGAACGAACGATTGGACCCAGTATCGTGGCTCCTGCCGATGGAAGAATACGGGAGATAAAAATGGACAAGAAGCAAGCCTTTATCTCCATTTTCATGGAAGTAAACAATGTCCATGTCAACCGAATGCCCCTGGAGGGAACTATCACGGATATCTCCTATTTTCCGGGGAAACATCTTCGTGCATGGAAAAAAGAATCTGATCTGAATGAACGACTCCGTCTTACTCTCAGCACTGCTTTGGGAACGGTACAGGTCGTGCAAATCGCAGGATTAATCGCACGCCGTGTCTACCCTTATGTTCAAAAGGGTGACCGGTTACAAAAAGGAGAGCGAATAGGTATCATTCGTCTTGGCTCCCGCGTTGATGTGATTCTTCCCTCTGATAACATTAAAACTATTACAGTGAAGGTAGGTGATCCTGTTCTTGCGGGGGTGACCACGATCGCCGAAGAAAAAAACAAGGGAGAAGTAAGCGTCCCTTAGTCCTTATTTTAGATTATTATTTTTTTAGAAATATCTCTTTGTTTCTTTACCAGATGCTTCGCTGAAATAGGGTTAAATCAATAAAATCCCAGTCATCAAAATCGTTTTTCCCTCGTGATCCATCTGAATAGTCTAAAAAGCCACCGTAGACATAGCGGTAGTTCATGACACTTTTGTAGGGTTGATATTTCCAGAAGTAGATATTTAGGGGGGATGCACTACCCCGAGCGTCACATCCAGGAGTATTGCTATTGAAAATACCCAGGGTGTGTCCTAATTCATGCATAATGACCCCTGCATACAATTTTTCTCTCTGTTTTGGTATGCTAAAGGTCCCCCGTCTCAGTGCGTTATAGATACGATTTTTATACAAAAACATGGTTTCATGATAGTAGGTTGATATCTGCAGGCAATCAAGATTTGAATCCACGCCATTGTGAAATACGAATCCTGCCCAATCAGCTTTGTAGACAATGAGTGCATAATGAAAGACTCCTTTTCGCCAGTTATTGAGATCTCCGTGTAAAAAGTAATCCAAGTAGTACTCTTGTAGGTCCCGTCTGGATGATTCTTCATCGAAGGGTATGGTGTCAGCACCATTTAAGGTGAGTTCATTTCCCTCCACATCAATATGCAATAGGATATTTTGCTTTGCAAAGGGGACTTTCAATAGATATATTGATGCATCAGGGATTTCTTGACCCTCTCCGTTGGGCCCCAGTTCCATCTTGTCGATTTCTAAAAAGATATCTTTTCTGAAGGGATCTGATCCCCATTGAGAGGTCATATATTCCTCAACATTGTCTAATCCATCTTCATCGGGATCCATCTCTGAATGATTCTCCCATCGGAAGGGATGGTACTTCCATGCATGTTCTACTTGTTGTGAGGAGTGGTTGTAATACAGATAATGTCCCCACTTGTGTTCCCATTCGATAGGAGCGCCGTCATCGTCTTCGTCAAGTCCGGTATCATCAACAGTAGGATCTGTCCCATAGATCTGGGTTTCTATCCAGTAGGGAATGCCATCGCCATCGGGATCATTTTGGGTGATATCAAAATATAATTCACAATCTCTGTCATTCTGATAGACACTATTATCATCACAGCCATTCAATCGTCCATACCCGCTCCGATCAGCGAGGATGGGATCATGATAAATGTAATCCTCTCCATCCCAGTGACCTGTTTTAATGCTGTAGAAGAGTTCGATATCTTTATCGTCTATTCTCGTACCATAATAATTTCTTGAGAGATCACATAAGGTGTCTCGGCCAGGGTTACGATCCCATAGCTGAATTCGAATATCGACCCATTCTTGATTATCGGGAACCGCACAGGTCAACTGCCAGTTCGGTTTGATATGGTCCTGCTGTCGCCATACCTCACTTGTATATTTCATTCCGTTGACAAAGATTTTTACATAAAAACTTGGTTTGCCCGCACTATCTATCGTATCAAAAGCGCGGATTTCCTTTATTGTAATGGTAATCTCAGCATCTTCTTCTATGAGGTCGGTTGGAGTCGCCGTCTTTGCTTGCGCTTGCTGCTCCTTAATTGCATTCTTTATTAAAAAAAATCGTTCTGCTTCTTCATCATCCGACTCAGAAGATGCCAATGTAGTTGTTGAACATAAAAACACAGCTATCAGTAGTAAACTTAGTATCTTTTTTGTGTTAAATCTCATAATTAATGCCCGTTAATTTTCTGATACTTACTAATGTTCTTGTATTATTTATACCTTTCCACTCTATTTATAATTTATCTAAAATTTAAATTCATACCTGATGGGATACAAACGTTCTATCTCGTAGTTCAATAGAATATAGGTTCGTTAATATATCTGCCACTCAACTTACAGTATCCTAAAAATCTTCTCTATGGCATACACCACCGGAAACGTTGATCATTAATTTTTCTATACCCTCACAAAACAATGTAAAACTACCAGTTATGGAAAAATACAGTTTTGATACAATTACAAGAAATCTTTATGTATCAGAGATGAAAAAGTATTTGATAGCAATCTTGGGCTCTCTATGAAGGTAAAAAAAGGTAACAAAAAATATTCCGATCGGTGTTTTGGCATATCTGAATGTAGAAAATAATAAATCGATCAATAATAGAACATTAGGGTAATTAATTGAAATGGATGGGATAGAATGAAAATATTAAAGAAACTCTCACATGAAAAACTTGCAGTATCAACTGTTATTGGATTAATCCTGATGGTTGCAATTACCTCATCATTAGCAGCAACCTCATATGTGTATATTTCCTCGGGAATTGATCAACCCCCTCAGCGGGTTCATACGCAGATGCTGTCGAGTGATAATGCTGATGGATTTGAATTGTTACATATCGGTGGGGATATAATTGATGAGCCTATGTCGGAGGGTTCTGATTCATGGGAGAACTTAGAGGTGAAGGTCGATGGCAGTGTGGTTGACCCCTCTCAGGTTACCTTTACAAGGGACGGCACCTATGTAGCAGGAGATACTATTCAGGTCTCTATGCCTCTTTCAAGTGGGAGTCATTCGGTAGATGTTGTCTACATTCCTACCAATCAATTGATTTATTCCGGAACCGTAGTAAGCAGTGGATCAGGATCATCTCCACCTTCGATAACAATTTATTCAGATGCTAACGCTGATGGGGAAATCAATCATATGTGGGGTGTTACGTTGGAAGATAGTAAAATCTCGATTAATGGTGGTCAGGATGGTCAGGAAGCAAACCTTTACTTTTATGAGAGTTCTGCTACTCCTGTATGGTGGTCTACCACTCGTGCCTATTTTAGCTTTGATACAAGCATACTTGACGATCTTTCAGGTAGAGAAGTTACACTATGGGTTAAAATGAAACGTGTTAGCCCAATAAAAGATGGAAGCAGATATTGGGTCTATTATGGACATAATGCTATTGGTCCCGAATTAACGGAATTAGATCACGACTGTTGTGACAATTATGCCGGTCTTGAAATTGATCCAACGGGGTATGATACAACATATGAATGGAAGAGTTTTTCTATATCAAATGATTTCATAAATACTGAAGGTTACACAGATTTTGAATTCAAACCAGATCCGAACATGATGGAAGGGTGGATCCCAACTGATCCTAGATGGTCACCAGAGTCTTTAGGGGATTCAGTTCCTGATATCTCTTTATACATGACTGAGGCGGAAGATATAGATAATGACCCCTATCTAATAATTACGTAGATAAGGATAATCCCCGTTGAAAATTAAAATACTATTTGTATGGACTGGACGGGATTTGAACCCGTGGCCTCCACCTTGCGAAGGTGGCGATCTTC
>CAZTFR010000070.1:0-9754 GCA_964612945.1 uncultured Thermoplasmatales archaeon | reverse complement strand
AACAGTTGAAAGTACAGCTTTTTATTGAGAATGGTTGAAAACTGCAAAAGTTTTGCTCTCATATTATTCCTATAATATGCTCAATTATAACCTATGCGTTAAAAAATTACAAAATAAAGTTTATATATAATGACCTTTCAAATAAATTATGGGTAAAAAAAAATGACAGAAAAAGTATTTTGCACACTTTTGTGTATGCTGTTGATTGTACCGCTAGCGCAAATTAGCCTAGCAGCGACTGAGCAAACCACATTGACTATAGAGTATCCTATAAGCTATGGTGAAGAAAATAGTGAGATCTATATGCTTCCGAAAAACATGGGAGAAGTGGATGCAATAAATTTTGAAACGGGCTATAGAATGTATCCTCTAAGCAGTTATGGCAATTTTATAATATTGAAATTTTCATGGAAAGATACTCTTGAAGTCCTAGCACCATATAATGAACACTATAATGGATCCTGTATACTTAAAACAAAACCCGCATCCTATGGTACATTTCTAATTTGTTCATTTGCTGAGGCTGACAATGCAGAACGTGTAGAATCAACAGCCCTAATTCATGTGGAAGGAAACGACATCGAAATCATACCGCTCTAAGACCAAAAAAAATGAGCTTGTCCGAGATTTAATTCATATTCATAATAAGATAATAATAAACGATATGATTTCTCGGACCAACTCTTCTTTTTTTCAACAGTTCGAATTCCTCTGGATTCAAGAACTTGACGTGCCTCTAAATAACATAAAAAAATTTCTCTTTAGAATGAAATCCATATACCTTCGGTTAAGTACAAAATGGGCAAAATTGAGACCATTTTTGCTCATTTTCAC
Organism: uncultured Thermoplasmatales archaeon; assembly: GCA_964612945.1. GTDB lineage: Archaea > Thermoplasmatota > E2 > DHVEG-1 > DHVEG-1 > CAZTFR01. The sequence continues at coordinate 8,920 of CAZTFR010000070.1, read as the reverse complement.
AATGAACGTGGGTGGGGTAATAACGCGTTCGAAAAATAAAACTTCTCCTTTCGGAAGAAAATTTTTTTCTGACCAATTTACGATTGTTTCATCTTTCGATTTCCTCCTGAGAAATCCTGAACCGGCGACCAATGGAATGAAATCATTAATGCAAGATTAAAGCTATCAATAGGACCGGAAAAATTTATACTCTATAGATCATGCTACCTTTAGATCCATTGATTTATTGTGATATAAGATGTTTGATCAACAACGAGATCAACTTGTGAGAGCGTTACAACACACAGGATATCTAAAAACAGATTCAGTAATTCAGGCTTTTCGGCAGATTCCTCGAGAAAAATTTTTATCAGATAAACTGAAAAATCGCGCATATATTGATTCCCCCTTACCTATTGAGAGAGGACAGACGATATCTGCGCCCCATATGATTGCCATAATGTGCGAAGCATTAGATCTTAAATCTGGTCAGAAGATACTTGAGATTGGTACCGGTTCAGGATATCATGCTGCAATAACCGCAACTATCGTAGGACCCTCGGGCCATGTCTACAGCATCGAACGATTCAAACAACTCGTACACCAAGCAAAAACCAATCTGAAACAAGCAAATATCGATAATGCAACAGTGAAAAATGGGGATGGATCACAAGGTCTTTCAGAGTATCAACCATATGATCGCATCTATGTTACCTGTGCGGCTCCCGACATTCCTCAACCATTAATTAACCAGCTAAATGATCCGGGAAAACTTGTGATTCCTGTGGGAAGAATGTACTGTGAGCTGAAACGATTTGAGAAAAAAAACAACAAAACAACTATTGATACTCTTGGTGGATGTGTGTTTGTACCACTTATCGGAAAACATGGTTTTTCATAATCATCAAAACAGAAAAGATAAGTATAATGTGGCTATCAAAAGCCATACACATATAAGTAAAACAGGGATGTAGAGTTTTTTACGCTAAGACATCATCTATGGGAGCATCATTTCAAATTATGATAAAGAAAATTATTACAAGTTTTACTTTTTTTATTGCAATGGGTATGCTTGCTGGTTTTTTGACCGGTGGAATCCCTTGGTTTTCTGAGGAGATATCCACAATTTCAATTATGATTGCAATCACTTTTTCACTCACCCCGATAGATATTAAAAAGGTTCGAATTAAAAAAAAACATATCATCTATCCACTGCTTATCAACTATGGTTTTCTCACTTCAATAACCATTCTTATTGGACTGCTCTTTCCCTCTTCCTTTTTTCCGGGTTTTGTCATCATCGCAGCCGTTCCCCCGGCAGTAGCAATAATTCCCCTTACAAAGATTCTGAAGGCAGATGTTGAGTTTTCATTGATCGCTGTTACGTTTTTATATCTTTTATCTCTTGTACTGACACCATTGCTACTTTTTCTGTTTTTCGGAGAGGGTATCAATGTTCAAGGAATGATTCAAACCATTATTCTTATGATTCTTCTACCACTTCTTCTTTCTCAGATAATCCGCTGGGTGTACATTCCAGGTGAAAAAACATCTGTTATAACCAATCTTTGTTTCTTTTTTGTCATGGTGATTTTAGTTGGAAAGAATCGCATGTTTCTTATTCAAGAAATCGAAATTATTAGTTTAATTGCTGTTGCATCGTTTTTACGTACCTTTGGGACGGGATATTTTATCAAACTGGTTACATCAAAGCTTGGTTTTTCATCCGATGAGCAGGTACCATTAATGCTCTTTGGGGTGATAAAAAATGAGGGATATGCAATGATTCTTGCTCTTTCTTTGTTTGGTGGGGTCACTGTTATCCCTGCGGTTCTTGCTTTATTGTTTGAGATGTTTTTTATTGGTTGTCTTGAATCTAAGATTTGTACATTTTTCTTACACTGAGGCTTCTCGTTTTTTGTTTAGGGCTGTAGCATTTTTTTCATTTTTAAGCAGTTTTGAATGGCAAATCCTTCAAAATCATTGTTGAAATAGCCATAGATGTCTATCTGCCTTAACTGCTGTATTTTGTCTGCCCATTTTCGAAGCTCTTGGTCGTTGTACTGATATCGATACCAAGTATCTCTTCCATGCCATCTGAAATAGGCAAAATCTGCTGTTTGATGGGTGGTGGGAGGAAGATCTGGTGCGCTTACATTGCAAAAGGCGATATTGTAGCGTTTTAGTAGTGTGATTGTTTCAGTATCAAACCAACTGTTATGTCTGAATTCAATTGTTTGTTTGATAGTGGTCGGTAGTTGATTGCAAAAATTCTCTAAGAGATCGATATTTTTCTTAAGATGGGGCGGAAGCTGCCACAAGACGACCCCTATTTTTTGTTCTGCAATCTTAATTCGTTGAAAAAAGATATGGAGGTGTTCTTGTACGTTTCGAAGTTTCTTTCGATGAGTGATGATTTGTGATCCTTTGAAAGTTAAGACAAAGTGTTCTGGTGTTTCTCGTTTCCATCCAAGGACCATATTTTTGAATGGTAGCCGATAGAATGTTGCGTTTACTTCCACGGTATTAAAACGCTCTGCATAATAGGTGAGCCATTGATTCTTTTGTAGATGTGTTGGGTAAAATGTTTCAATCCAATCTGAATAGTACCATCCAGAGGTTCCCAGATAGATCATACGGGTGGAAAACTCCTATTTTGTTCCTTAATTTTTTTCAAGCGATTCAGAGACGTATTCTGTATTCTTTATTTCAACCGATGATTAAATTATGACATTTCCTAGATGAATATTTTTAAGTCCATATTCTCTACCGGTCTGTTCTGCAAATCGTAAGGTGTCTATTGGAGTCGGCGAAATCTCCGTTGCATGATAATCCGGATGAAATCGTGTAATATGCCATGGAATTTCTGTATCGATTTTAGCGATGAATGCTGCGATATCAGCAAGTTCGTCCTTTGAATCATTCAGACCGGGGACAACCAATGTTGTGATTTCAATCCAGATGTTTGATGCGTTTAATTTTTTTATTGCCTGAAGAACAGGCTGAAGATGTGCTTGACATACAGTTTTATAAAACTCCTCACGAAAACTTTTAAGATCTACATTTGCAGCATCTAGATATGGGCCAATCATTTCAATTGCATCAGGAGTCATATAGCCATTTGTGACAAAGATATTTTTGATGTTATTCTTATGAGCAATTTGTGCGGTATCATAGGCGTATTCATAAAAAATCGTAGGTTCGGTATAGGTATAAGCAATACTTTGGCATCGATTCTGTTTTGCTGCATCAACGATTTGCTGGGGAGTCATCTCGTGACCAGGATAAGACATATCATGATCAAATGTATACTGAGATATCTGCCAGTTCTGACAGAATTCGCAGCGAAAATTACAACCAGGTGTTGCAATAGAATACGACCGAGTGCCTGGTAAAAAATGATACAATGGCTTCTTTTCAATAGGATCAACATGACATGCAATTACTCTGCCATAGACATGCGTGTACAGCTCTCCATTGATGTTTTGTCGTACCCCACACCGACCATATGATGATTCATCGATAAGACAGTGATGCGAGCACAGATGACACTGCACCTTGTTCTGCTTTTTATGAGAATAGAGCATTGCCTTTTTTTTCATGATATCCAAAGCGATATTGTTCTCAGATTTTATCTATTTTTCAGGGGAAATCTTTCACTAAACTAGCCCGGAGTACCATCACAGGTTTCATGTATTTAAGTAATCTTCGCCTAAGGAATAAAAAAAGAAGCATAGTACCTACTATTTTGAATTCAAATCAATAATGTTATATATATGTACCAATATTAGAAGGAAGAATATAAAAAAAGGAAAAATGTTTTTCAATACCTCCATTAATAGGACTATAGGATTAAAAAAAGAGTTTCCAGTTCTACAGAGACGAGAGGATAACATTAGCCAAAAGAAAATAATACTTGTAACTAACAGAGAGCCATACTCCCATGAAAAGCAAAACAGCTCCATAACGGTTAAAAAATCAATAGGGGGAGTAGTTTCTGCCCTTGATCCTTTGATGCAACAATCAAAAGGAACCTGGATTGCATGGGGCAGCGGTGATGCAGATTTTGTGGTAACCGATCCAGATAACAAGGTGTTAGTTCCTGAAGAAAATCCTAAATATTTTCTTAAAAGAGTAAAACTTACCAATCAGGAAGTCACACGATACTACAAAGGATATGCAAATAGAGTGCTTTGGCCCTTATTTCACTATTTCATCGAAAAAATGCATCCTGCAGAACAATATTGGGAGACCTATTATAATGTGAACAAAAAATTTGCTGATGCGGTTCTCAAAGAGCTTAATGAAGATGAACAGATATGGATACATGATTATCATCTTGCATTAGTCCCGCACTTTATAAAATACCACAAACCACAGGCAAAAATTGCATTTTTTTGGCATATCCCTTGGCCCCCATGGGAGATATTCAATGTTCTCCCCCAAAGAAATGAGATATTAAACGGCATTTTACAAAGCGATCTGCTTGGTCTGCATACAAAATCATATGTTAAAAATTTTACCGGATGTGCACTCAGACAACCGGACATTCAATATAACAGTCAAACTAAAACGCTTGATCTTGGTGATCATACCATCAAAATCAAATGCTTTCCCCTCGGGATCAGCTACGATTCCTATGCCCATCCCCCGCTTAACGATAGAATCACCAAAAAAGCTCATATCATAAAAAAATTGTATAACGTCAATACCTTAATTCTTGGTATCGACCGCTTGGATTACACGAAAGGAATCATGAATCGAATCAAAGCATTTGAGTACCTCATTAAAACCTATCCAGAATACAGAGAAAACACCACCTTAGTACAAATCGCAACACCAAGCAGAGATACCGTAGACGAGTATCAACTAATGAAAAAAGAAATCGATGAAACCATCGGAAGTATCAACGCAGAATTTCGAACAGAGTTATGGACCCCTATTATGTATTTTTACCGTCGAGTTTCCGATCAATTACTCATCACATATTATAAATCTGCAGACATCGGCCTGCTCACACCGCTGCGTGATGGTATGAATCTTATCTCAAAAGAATTCATCGCTGCCAAACAAAAAGATGGTATGCTTATCCTCAGTGAATTCACTGGTGCATCAGAACTCCTCAACGAATCAATAATCGTTAACCCCTACGACATACAATCAACCGGTGAAGCAATTAAAAAGGCAATTGATATGCCTCTCAACGAGAAACAACATCGATTCAACAAATTACATGAAAAAGTGAAAACCTTCGATTCTAAATGGTGGCTCCAAAATTTCTTACAAGAATGGAACAAAATCTATGACTAACTATCTTTTTGACCATCTTGGGACAATCAATACTCAGCTTCGAAGTGCTACAAATATTCTGCTCTGCCTAGATTACGATGGCACCTTAGTGAATTTTGAAAATGCACCTGAAAAGGTAACCACTCCACTATCGGTTCAAAAAATACTTCAAATACTTGCCATCTCACCACAGATAACTGTAGCACTAATCACTGGACGAACCGCAGAGGATATCAAAAAGCGTATCAATTATGACCATCTTATTATCGGATCTACCCATGGTCTGCTTATTGAATACCCAAATAAACCACCGTTCATCTGGGAAAAAGCACAAAAACTTCAACCACTCATCCAACAAATTAAATATCAAATCGTGCAGACCTTTACAAACATCCCTGGCGTACTCATTGAAGATAAGAAAGTAACTATTGCCGTTCATTACCGACAAGCTGCAAATAACCAAACATCAAAAATCATACATAAATTTGAATCCATCGTTACAAAAAATGACATCAACCACGAGCTTGAACTGCTCAAAGGATCAAAAGTAATGGAGGCACGACCAACTGGCTGGAATAAGGGAAAAGCCATCCAACACCTCCTCACAACTCATTGTAGAAAAAATGACATGCTCCCTCTATACATCGGTGATGATACCACTGACGAAGATGCCTTCTACTACCTGCGTAACAAGGGGATAACAATTCTTGTAAATCACCACATGAATAAAAAAACAGATGCTCAATATTTTGTGCATCAACCACAAGAAGTACATAGCTTTCTGAACAACATAATTTTACATAGAGCAATACAAAAAAAGTCATCAAAGAATCTATCCTAAATTATTTAAACACTGATTCCACTATCAACTAAGCGGATGCACTTAGGAGAGAATCATAATGACGTTAATTCCTGTTCTTTCTTTAAATAAATATAGAGACTTTTTAGGAGACCACCTCATCGACTCAATATATGCAGAAGCGGCAAGCCTTTCTGAAAAAAACATCGTTCACATCAACTCTACCTTCCAAGGAGGTGGAGTCGCTGAAATACTCAACAGCCTCATCATTCTTCTTAACGACGCGGGAATCCAAACCGACTGGCGAGTGCTCCATGGAGATCTTGATTTTTTTACCATAACCAAAAAATTTCACAATGCCTTACAAGGAGAAGAAATCAACTTTTCACCAAAGAAAAAAGAACTCTACTACATCAATAACGTCAATAACGCAATATTTACTCATATCAATCACGATATGGTAATTGTTCATGACCCTCAACCGTTGCCCATCATCACCTGCTATGAAAAAAAACAACCCTGGATATGGCGCTGTCACATCGACATATCAAATCCAAATCCATTCGTTTGGAAGTATCTTAAATCATTCATCCTGAAATACAATGCTATGATCATTTCGATGGAACAATTTCGAAAAAAGGACCTCTCACAACAAACAACACCCCAATATATCATCCGGCCATCCATTGATCCTTTAAACCTCAAAAACAAAAAAATTACTTCCGCCACCATCGCAAAATATCTCAAAAAACACGGGATTGATCAGGAAATCCCGATGATTAGTCAAATCTCACGTTTTGATAAATGGAAAGATCCATTGGGCGTGATTAAAATATTTGAATCAGTTAAAAAACAGGTAAATTGTCAACTATTACTTGTTGGTTCTATGGCCTCAGATGATCCAGAGGGACAAGAAATGGTCGAAAAAATTGAACATGAAATTGAAGACAAAGAAAACATTCATTTGATTATTAATGCATCAGATATTGTGACAAACGCCATTCAGAGAGCATCAACAGTCGTGCTTCAGAAATCACTCAAAGAAGGATTTGCCCTCACGGTCTCTGAAGCATTGCTCAAAGGAACGCCAGTCGTGGCCTCAAATGTAGGAGGCATTCCTTCTCAAGTAATCGACGGAGAAAATGGATTCCTCCTTCAACCAACAGATTATGAGGGATTTAAAAAGAAAATCATCTGGCTTTTGGATCACCCAACCGAAGCTAAAAAAATGGGTGAAAAAGGAAGGGATCATATCAAAAAGAATTTTCTTATTACCCGACACGTTTTGGATTACATACAGCTCGCAAAACGATATCTATCCTAAGAGAGAGGAGAGACATCTTCAGCAAGATCACTGATTTCTTCAAAGATGAATACATCGCGAACTTGTATTAATTCATCAATAGGTAGAATGATATCGCCATGTTTGTCAAGAGTAAATCTCTGCATGTCAATTTCGTCTGAAGGACGAATAGCCATAGTCTTTAGTCCGCCTATTTTCTTATCCTTGTAGATTTTCTGAATCTGACCAATGGTGAAACCTTCCTTACTCATCACAGTCTTTCCGATAAATTTCTGATTCTTCAATTCCATGATATCCTTTCGTTACCAACTTTTATTATTTAATCATTTATATGTTTTTTCTTTTGAATGCTGTGTGGCATGATTAAATATCGATGATGCCATTTCTTTTTTTGGGATGCAACAATGAAAAAGAAACGAGGGGGTAAAAAATTTGAAGATAATAGAGATTGGAAGCAGTATACTGAGAAACTTGTGAAACGTGGAGAATTTTATGTAAATCCACGGTTTTTAGATTCATGGCGTGATGAAATCAAAAAGCTTAATCATAGAAAGGTAGGTCAACCATATGTGTATCCATCTTCTATGATAGAGTTTCTCGGGGTTCTGAGAAGTAAAGGTTTTGATCTCCGGTCATTAGAAGGGGTTATGCGAGTATTTGCTCAGAGACTCGGACCATTTCCTGTTATTAGTTTTAGTCAGATTCGACGTAGGATACAACAACTTCCTTTATCGTTTTGTGCGAAATCAAAACATCTTGTCGTAGGTTCTGATGGATCCGGGTTGAAGGTAAGCAATCGTGGTGAATGGATGCGTCAGAAATGGAAGGTACGAAGAGGGTGGATTAAGGTTGTGATTATGGGTGATACCAATGGAGATATTGTTGATATTCGCATTGGTAATGAAGGTCTAGATGAACGAGCTGCAAGCAGAGGAATGATAATGAAAAATCAGAAGAATATCGATACGGTTCTTCTTGATGGATTACATGATTGCGAGGATACGTTTGATCTCTGCAGTCAACTGAAAATTGAACCTGGAATAAAGATTAGAGAAAACGCTTCAAATAAAGGTCTTGGACCTAGGCCTAGAGAAGTGCGACTCTATCAAAAACTAGGGTATAAAGAATGGGCGAAACAGAAGGAATATGGAATGCGATGGCCAGCAAGCGAAGGTATCTTTTCTGCGGTTAAGAGAATATTTGATGAAAATGTGAGAAGTCATAAAACACGGAATATGTACCATGAAGCTCGGTTGAAATTTTGGGCATATCAACAATTAAAAGACATTCCATAAAAGTTTTTATGACAAACCTATTAGCGTGAGCTATGTGTTTTTTTCCGAATCATGCCACACAGCATTTTTGAATAAATTTTTATTTTATAAATCGAATTAAACATAAATATTAAAAAAATGATTAAGAAACTAAGGAGTTTTTTTAAAAAAAATATTGCTTTGTAAAGATAAAGAGTGAAAAAGTTAGATCATTAGATCTGATTTTTTTTATAAACTAAGGCCGAGAATACTGCGTGGACCGTAGTGAAACGAAGG
>CAZTFR010000069.1:0-10066 GCA_964612945.1 uncultured Thermoplasmatales archaeon | reverse complement strand
TCCAATAAAAACGATATGGGCTCTCTCCCTTAAAATCTAATTTACGGGCAACACTCTAGTTCGGTATATACTTATTATTCTAAACTCCAAAACGATAGGTAACCGATTACGAATCCCACAACAGTAAAAAGGGGAATAAATAGCATTAAATTATTTTCATACATGGCCAAGCCATCACTGACAAAAGCTCCAATTAAGATTATAAAAAGGATTAACGTAGGAACTGTAATAGAACCAATATAAACATATTAACGGTTCATTTTCTCCGATTTCTTTTGAACCCGGTTGTTGTAGAAATATACTATACAACTACCGATACCACTTAATAGTATAAGAATTACAAGACCAAATAACAACCAATCAACTGTTGATAATTGACCGAAGAAAAGTGTGTACGATTCATATGCTGTTGCGTTTGGAAATAATGGATACAGCCATCCTCCAAGCCAAAGAAGTACATAGATTATTGTGACAGAAGTTAATATTTTTGTCGGTTTCTTCAAACTCAAACCATCACCGCTATTTGAATCAAAATATATGGTTAAATATTTATGCAAAACACAACCCGGTGATAGTGAAAATAGACGCTAATAAACCAAGATCGAGCATAAACTATAATAGAAGCGTTTTGTTTTCCTTCTCTTAGATCTCTATGGCCGAAAAGATACCCCAGCATGCGCATTGCCAGATGTGCGGCAAAGCAATACCCTCCTCGGAAACCTTATGTTCCAAGGAATGCAAACAAAACTACCAAGCAATGGTCAAAAAACGAAAGATCTACATGTACATTATGTATGCTGCCATCTTTGTCATTCTCGCCGTATACATCTTTGTGTATTTAGGACCTTAAGACCAACATCCACCTGTTTTATCCCCGCTCTAATTGCGGTTGGGGAATAGGACGCATCTTTTTTCTACCAAAGAATGCATTAAAAAATAGTATCGGTTAGGACTCAGCAAGTTCTTCCTGTAAATCAATAACCATCTCGGTCAGCACGTCCTCGAAAATCTGATGACGATACTCCTTCACCGAGCCATTTGAGAGATGCGCACGCGCAACAAAATCGCGTCCATCTTTCACAATTTCAATATGACAAACAGTCTCCATAAGATTTCCCATACCGATTTCTAATCGGTATAAATCCACTCTATTTATAATTTGTGCACAAGCTTAATTTCATAGCCATGCCTACACGGGTCTATTCGTAGGTGAAAAAAATATGACCACCACACGACAACCCGTTGTGGCAGGACAATTCTATTCCGGGACCAAACAGGCACTCGAACAAGAACTCAAACAATGCTTCACGAGCGCACGAGGCTGCGGGAAAATACCCGCCGAAAGAGAGGAAGACGCCTCCATCAAAGGACTTGTCGTCCCCCACGCTGGATACCTCTACTCTGGGGCTATCGCATCCCATGCGTATTGCGCCCTTGCAAAACATGGTGTTGCAGACACCTATATTCTTCTTGGACCAAACCATACCGGTATCGGCAGCGGCATCTCCCTGATGGCCAAGGGCAGCTGGCAGACACCCCTTGGTGACATCTCTATCGATCATACCATGACCGCCCAGCTTCAAAAAGACCTTATCGATGATGATCCCATCGGGCATCAAAACGAACACAGCATCGAAGTCCAACTTCCTTTTCTTCAATACATCCATAAAGACACCCCGTTTCAATTTGTTCCCATCAGCTTTCTCATGCAGGACCAAACGACCGCACACGAAATCGGCCTACTGCTTGCAACTGTCATCCAAAACTCATCGAAAAACGTAGTAATTATCGCCAGCACAGATTTCTCCCATGTCGGATTCAACTACCGCACCATGCCACCAGAGGGATTACGCGTTGACACCTACGCACAGAAACAAGATAAACTCGCACTTGATGCCATCCTACAGCTCAACCCCGACCGCCTCATCCAAACCGTTGAGGACCACGCGATTAGCATGTGCGGATATGGACCTGTAGCAGCAATGCTGTATGCCACCAAAAAACTGGGGGCAACAAAGGCAGAACTGCTCAAATACGGAACCAGCTACGAAATCCAACCCAGCAGCTCCTGTGTCGGGTATGCAGCACTAAAAATCTATTAGGAGAAACCGATCACATATGCACACCGACCCCATCAAAGACATCACCCTCACTGGATCCATGTCTGCAAACCAACTCATCAACCACATGAAGGACAGCGGCGGATTTACCGCAAAACACATCGCCGAAGGAGTCGACATCCTCGAAACCATGATCACCGACCCCAACTGCACCTGCTTTCTCTCCTTTCCTGCCTGCCTGATTGCAACCGGCACCCGCGGCATCATCAAACAACTCATCCAACACAACCACATCGACTGTGTCATCACCACCTCAGGAACACTCGACCACGACCTCGCTCGCATCTGGGAACCCTATCATCACGGCACCTTCTTTGCCGATGACAAAACACTCCATCACCGAGGAATCAACCGCCTCGGAAACATCTTCATCCCCACCAAATCATACGGGACAATCCTTGAACAAAAACTACAACCCATCTTCAAAACACTCTTTTCTACAAAACCAAAATGGTCCACTAAAGAACTCATCTGGGAAGTCGGAAGACACATCAAAAACGAACCAAACGCCACAGAAAGCATCCTTTACTGGGCAGCCAAAAACAAAATCCCCCTCTACGTCCCCGGAATCACCGACGGCGCCTTCGGCTCACAACTCTGGCTGTACTACCAAACACACCGAGACATCACCATGGACCTCTTCAGAGACGAACAAGACCTCTCCGACACCGTCTTTGACGCCAAAAAAACAGGCGCCCTCATCCTCGGCGGCGGCATCTCCAAACACCATACCATCTGGTGGAACCAATTCAAAGACGGACTGGACTACGCCGTCTACATCACCACGGCATATGAATACGACGGCAGCCTCAGCGGCGCACAAACACGCGAAGCAATCTCCTGGGGAAAACTCAAAGAACACGCCCAAAACATCACCATCTACGGCGAGGCAACAGCTCTCCTACCACTTATGATCAGCGCACTGTTTGAACGAATACAAAAGAAGAAAAAGAGCGGTTAGAGGAACTTCCAGACAATCACATCATCCTGCGCGACATTGTCTTTTATATCAAACACTTTGACTTTAATCTTATATAAAAACAACATTGTCTTCTCATCCCACTCCCAGACATAAGGTGCTGTGGTATCTGTTGACCGCAGCTCATTATCTACAAAAAATTCTACCCGGTCAATCTCATACAACGAGTTTACCAATTCGGTCTCCACCCGTATCTTTCCAATAATCAACGAAATCACAAAGGGAATCTTCAGCTCAATAAAATCACCAAAGTCAACATACAGATAAAACTGCAACGGTCGGGTGATATTCACCACTGGAAGCAACGACTCCACCCAGGGAGCAAATACAACATGATCAGACACCTGATCCCCCTCACCAGAAGGATTCTGTTGTTCATGATACGGCCCACTCTCAAAACCCCACCAATTATTACCTGCATCCAAATCATAGCTTACATACTCCTCGCCGACAAGATACGGATCACTAATTGCACCATACCTCGAATTATCATAAATCTTATTACGATGCACCTGAATATTATCATTTGGGACAATCTGCACACCCACCATGTTATTATAAATCTCATTATATTTGATAAGCGCAGACGAGTTCTCCGATGTCTCCTTATAATACCGCCAGCTATCTACAATAATCCCTGCAGAACTCCACGTGGGATTACCGATATGATCATGATTAAAAATCTCATTATACAGAATTACTGCATCTGATGCAGCAGAGAGATCTTCTATCTCAATACCATAATTTACAAAATCACCATCGCCATCCGTATACACCGTGCCAATCAAGGTATTATTGGTAATCGCAATTGTAGTACCAGTACGACAGTACACCCCCACGCGTCCATATTTTTCAATCACACAAGAATCAATCACCACCTCAGCATGATACTGCGCTCGAATCGCCATACAATGCATATTCCCATGCTCATTGGGACTCACCCGACAGTTATAAAGTCCTGCTGAGGAGCCATTGATAAACACCGCGTTACTTCTCCCAGAAAGCCCGACACCTTTAATGGAAAACCCATCAAGGACGATCCCATCAGATCCATTAACAAAGATCACACAGGCATAAAACTGAGGAGGAGACGCTGTTTCATCCCAGATTTGCTGACTCCCCTGGATAACCACAGGAGTGCTATCCACTGATTCAATAGTAATATCAGCTCGACTCTCAATCAGAAACGGGGAATAGGTGCCCTCACGGACATGAATAATACCACCATCGGTGATATTCTCCACTGCATACGAAATATCATCAAAGGCATCAACACCCCAAGTATGCCCATCATTTGGTCCACCATCATAATAATCATCATCAACCCATACCTCCCCTGCCGCAGAAACAGTATCAAAAGTAGTATGCGTCTGATTTGTGGTAACCACTATAGGGTGTGCCCCCACTAGGAGGCTGCTACCACAAAAAAGCATACAGATAAGAAGTGCAATAATCGATTTCTGATAAGCTCTCATCATCCTATTCATCATATCTACCTTTTAGTATAAATAAGTATGATGTCATTTAATATAAATGTTGTTATAATTATGTCTTTTGAAACAACCACGCTGTAAGAACTCAGACACACTGACACTCCGTTAAACTAATTGAATTATTTATCACATAAAACAGACAGATACAAGGGTGAAAAACGAGTCTTTACCTATCTGTATACGTGCGCAAGGCTCTCCGGAAAAATCAACAATAACATTATATGAGGCTGTTTCCATCTAAAAATCAGGCAATGAAACCAATCACCACCACGCAGCAACAATGGATTCGATTTGCAGTAAACAGTTTTCTGGGCCTGCTTATACTCACGATTTTTGCTGGAAACATCGGCCTTTTCACCAACTTGTTTCTGCGGTTTCTTGGCTTAGCCTTCTTTCTACCCTTGGTTTTCATAAATTTGTCATTTACAGAAATGATCAAACAGCTAAAGCAACGTAACAGAGAACACATGAGGACCCTTATCATTGGCGTGTTACTTCTTTGTACCTTCTTTCTCCTTGTTTTCTCTGTAGCAGAACGACCCCTCTGGATAAGTGGATTGCCCTTAGGACTAATGGGACTTCACCTTTTACGAAAACCTGTCTCGAATCATCCTCAACCGTTTCTTTTCCTCTCGCTTACTGCACTTCTGTATGGTGTTTTTTTGATGTTTTTTGAATCTATTCCTTCTTTGTGGCATGCCACCGTATCGATCTCCACCGCATGGTCTCAGATAATTGGCGGAGCCACCGCTACGTCCTTTGAGGTTGGACCATCGATGAGTGGTTTTTTTGTGGTGATCAGCTTTGGTTTTGCTTTTCTATCCGTTTTATTTCTTTCTAGGCGTTCTCTCAAAATAAGTATTGTAAGCCTTTTGAGTTTTTTTTTGCTTCTTCTTGTGTGGTGGTCTCTGTTTCTTTTTTTAATACAGCTTTTTTCATCAGATCTCATCGATCTCTTCGTGGTTTTTGAGTTGATTCTTTTTTTGGGATGTTTCAGTTCGTTTTTACTTATCTGCCTTTGGTTTTTTTCTCGAGGCGATAGGCAACCGTCTCCTCTTTTTACAAGTCTGGCTCGCTATCGAATGCGCACTGCTGTGATCAGTATCGTTTTGGTGGTTTTTTTTGTTTCAACGGTGTCTGCCTCGGTGTTTGTATTTGATACTTCAGTTGAGCAGCAGTCACCTTCGGTTCTTTTTTATGCACAGAACATGGTAGGCTCCTGGGATATCCCCCGGTTTGGTGTGTATGGAAAAGATGGGGTGGGCATGTTTGGGCTGCTGCCGGTGTATCTAAATCAATCGGGGTATCGATGTGAGCTGTTGGTTGAAAATGTTTCACGTTTCAAGCAGGAGTTTTCTGGTGATGTCGAAAATATTTCGCAGCGGATGAATCTGTCTGATTTTGTGGTATTTCGTGAGCAACCGTTGTCTGCTTCAGTGCTTGCAGAGATCGATGTGGTTGTGCTGATAAATGTCAATAAAACGCTTGCAGACGAGCAGAAGCAGGTGTTATGGGAGTTTGTTGAGAACGGTGGGTCTGTGCTCGTTCTAGGGGATCATACGAATGCTGGAGGAATACAAAAGCCGTTGAATGATTTGTTGGAGTCGGTGGCGATTTCTTTTGACTTTGACTCTGCACTTGCCTTTCATCAGGATCATGCCTGGGTTCCCCTGTATGAGGCGTATTCTCATCCCAGTATGCGTCGTGATTTTCAGGTAAATGACGTACAGATTGGTGTAGGGGCATCCTTGCAACTAGGTGCCTCGGCGCAGCCATTGCTGGTGGCCCGATTTGGTTTTTCTGATCAAGGGAACAGTTCTAATGAGGTGTTTTCCAATCTTGGAGATTATCGGTATACAACAGATGAACCCCTTGGTGATATCGTCCTTGCGGCAGGAGCTAGCTATGGCTCGGGGTTTGTCAGCGTCTTTGGGGATACCTCACCGTTTCAAAACAGTGCTCTGCCGCAGACGTATTCGTTTGTCTCCCATCATTTTTTCTACCTCGCTTCTCGCACCATCGATCACACAACTCTTCTCCAAATGGTTGGTGTGCTAGGCCTGCTGATCTGTTTGGTCGTCGGATTGCTTCTTTTTCACAGCTCACCTCGGCATCTGTATCTTTTCAGCCTGATCCTCTGCGCCGGGCTTCTCACCGCACAAATCGTAAATACCAGCCTTGAACCCACCCTGCTTCCCCAAAACAATCTCGCCCTCATCGATGTCTCGCAAGGGGAACAAATCACCCTTGATCCCTTTCAGGAGACCTCAATAAATGGCCTTCTTCTAAATCTGCAACGAAACGGCTACCTCCCACTCTTTGTAGATCAGCTCAGCACTGATGCACTCAACACTGCCTCACTTATCGTATTTGTCGCCCCCACCGAATCATTTAGCACCCAGCAAGTCCACCATCTCAAAGCTTATATGAAAACGGGAGGACACCTTCTTCTTGCCACCGGCTACCCTGATAAACAATCAGCAGAACCCCTGCTAACGAGCATGGATCTTGATCTTAGTAATATCCCCCTTGGGCCTGTCCCCTATGGCGCCCATGAACCAGAACACTATGAATTTCAACCACGATTCGTCGACGCCTGGCCGATCACCTACTCCAAGAATTCTATTCGAAGCTTTCATAACTTCACCTGGCATGACACCTACCATCTCATCGTCTACGCACCATACGGATCCGGCGGGCTCGTCCTCATCGGGGACAGTCAGTATCTGTACAACAAAAACATTGAATCCATCTACGACTACTGGCCTGGAAACATCCTGCTGCTTAAACATCTCTTCGAAGAACTCCAACAGAGAGGAGGCAGCCCATGAAACAGTTTCTCTGGCTTTCCGTGTTCTGTCTGAGCATTAGCTGGCTGTTTGGCATCTCCATCTACAACCCCATCAATACACTGTTGTGGGCGGCATTTCTTACCGCCGCAATTCTCTTTGCATTCCTGGGACTTTCAAAAAGCAACCTGCCTATTATTCATTACCGTTATCTTCTGCTCTTGCTCTTTCCTGCGGTGCTCAGCATCATCATTGGCTTTCCTTACACTACTGGAAGTATCGTTCTTACTATCGGTATTCTCATTGCACTTCTCACCGCTATAAAAAACCTTCATCCACTTCTTCATTGCGTCTATATTAGCTGCTTGTTCACCGGTGGCATTCTCTTGATACAAGCACCACTGTTTTTTGTGTTCAGCAGACTCAGCCTGTTTACCCATCGAATGGATTTTCTCACCCCGATCATATCCCAAACAGCCAACATGTTTGGACTTTCCACCACCACAAACAACGGGCTACTCTACCTGCAGACGGCTCATGGCATGCTTGCCTTTACCATCACCTGGGAAAAAATAGGTCTCTTTGTTTTTTCATTTTTTCTTGTTGGAGCACTATTTCTCACCCTGTTTTTTTCCCCAAAAAAACATTATGCCAAACACCTCCTCATTCTTGCGCTATCCGCCGGTATCTATCTTCTGCTCAGATTCGTATTTCTCCTCTTGTATTATTCCCGTACAAACGATTTAGAAGTATTTTGGAATCCAACAAGTATCACCCTGAGTTTTCTGCCTCTTGCGCTATTATACCTCCGCATTCTCCCTCTCCGGAGTTCCTCGATGAAAGTCTCAGTGTTTACCCACTGGTCCTTGGATAGAAAAAGAAGTGTTGCCGCCCTCTGCGTATTCCTTGGTGTATTTCTGCTTATCGGATCGATTGGATATGCAGATCCAGGGATAGAAAAACAGGGGGATATCCTCATCGATGAATACCACAGCGACTGGGAGGATTCCGTCCGCCCGATGGATACAGAATGGTATGGGCTGCTTTCCACCTACAATTATTACTCATGGGTCGAATGGCTGAAAGCCTATTACTCTGTGGAGCACAACCTCGATCAACCACTCACCACCGAGCTTCTGAAGGATATAGACATCGTAGTTCTCAAATGCCCCACTAGTCAATACAACGCTATCGGTCCGTATTCTTTTGAAGAAATACACACCATTCTTCGATTTGTTGAACAAGGTGGTGGTCTTTTGTTAATAGGAGATCATACCGATGTGTTTGGAATGAACACCTTTTTAAATCTTGTAGCCGAACCACTTGGTCTACGGTTGAACACGGATGCAACCTATGAACTGGGAACTGGCAACTACACGGTATACACCCCCCCAAATATTTTTTCTCATCCAACAGTTACACATCTAAAGAACCTTGAGTTTCTCACCTCCTGCAGTCTTGAAGCCACCCAACTCTCCGCTCTATGGCGTATTGAACCTGCAGTTCTGGGAACGCAGCTCATCAGCGAGCCAGGCACGTATTCTACGGAAAACTTCTTCCGAGAGTCTACCGCATCTCCAGAATCAACCTATGGATACATCCTGCAATGCGCAGCACTCAAACAAGGACAAGGACGTGTGTTTGTCTTTACGGATAGCACCGTGTTTTCTAGTTTCACCGTGTTCTCCGATGGCTACCAATCCTTCAGCCTCGGCATTTTTGAATATCTTAACCACAAAAATTCCCCGGTCAGCCCAAATAATCTGTTTTTTTTCGGATTTCTTCTCTTCTTTTTTGCAGGTTTATTTCTGCTTAGAAAACAACCGCTTTTGATACTCTGTTACCTTATTGTCCTCTCCTCCCTCTTTGCCGGTATCATAGCAGTACCTGCATTTACCACACTTAATGCGGTCAACTATCATTTGCCAGAACCACATCGCCCTCCATCTCAGATCTCGTTTGATCAAACCTACTCGAATGCATCCTTTGTGCTTAAACCTACCATTCCCCTCCTACAACGACAAGACACCTACGATACCTTCTACGTCTGGACGCAACGACTCGGCTATGTACCCACCTATCAACTCCCCCTGCAGCTCGCATTACAGAAAGCAGAGATCATAACCTTTATCAACCCGGATCAACCCTTTGATACCTTAACTCTCTCCGAGCTTTTACAGTACCTCATACAGGGCGGACATATCCTCGTGATAGATAGCATCAACAATACCTACTCCACTGCAAATCAACTGCTCAAGCTTGGCAATATGACCCTACAATCAACCACTTTTTCCTCTGAAAACACCTCTACAAATACCACCCGATATCTCCACATTCAGGGAGGAACCACTCTTTACCAAGACGCCCGCAATCGTACCTTTGTCTCCTATGCCTACCCCGCTTCAGGCCACCAAAATACAACAGGCATGCTTCTTGTCTGTGTCGACTCCCAACAATTCAAGGATAATTCTATGGGCGGTGTATTTACCGATCCCACCGAACAACAGCGAGCAGTCTATGCGGTTGAATATCTCCTTCTCAGACATCTACAAACTGCTACCCATACTCAGCAGGAAAGATAATGTGAAACCGCTCCTCTCTAAGCAGGTCCTATTACTACCATTTTATACCATAGGGTGTTGAAAAATTAATTGAACCCTCCTGCTTTTCATTTAAAGCGGGATG
>CAZTFR010000068.1:0-10388 GCA_964612945.1 uncultured Thermoplasmatales archaeon | reverse complement strand
TTTTTCTTCTGTAAAACATGGTTTCTTTCTCATTTTTTTACATTCGGGACTACTGCCTGTTTTTTTTGAGGGGGAGTGGTATGGTTTCGACTTCGAGTCTGTCGTAAGTGGGGTATTCTTCGGTGAGGGTGCAGGTGTATCCGTGGGTGGTGAGTTGTCGTGCGATGGTCTCAAGGATCCAGGGTGCGATTTCGATGCGTTTTTTGGTGTTGTCGATGTGGAGGAGGTGTGGTGGTATGTGGTAGGTTTTTTGGAGATGATCATAGGTGTTTTTTAGGTGTTGTGTGGGGTGGGTGATGGTTCCTTTGAGGAGTGTTCCTTCGGATGTGATGATGTCTTTTGGTGTGGCAATGTGTTGTGCGCGTCTTTTGATTCTGTTTGTGAGTTGTCTGCCGTCTTTGAAGCTGAGGCTGCAGTAGTGTATGCCGGTTGTGAGGTTTTCTGTTTGTAGTTGGTTGAGTATTTGTAGGGCGATCTTTTGGCTTTGTTGTGCGGCGGCGCTGATGTCGTTTTTGACGTGGTAGTTGTGCTGGAGGAGGGCGTGGGTGTTTCGTTCGGAAAATTCAAGTTCGTTGAGGTTGATGTAGGTGATATGATGGTGATCTGCCCAGTGTATGAGGTGGAGGATGTCGTCTTTTTTGTTGGGGAGTGCTGGTATTTCTAGTGCGACATCGGCGGTGGTTTGTTGGGCGAGCTGTATGGTTTTTTTGAGGGGGTGTTTGTTGAGGTTTTTCCATGTCGCGGGTGGTGGGTGGAATCGTATTTCGTCGAGTCCTGCTGTGATGAGTTGTGGTATTTTGTCGGGGTTGTTGGTCCCGGTGGTGTAGAGGTGGATGTGAAAGGAGTCTCCGAATGTTTCTTTGAGAAGGGTGATGTATCGTTTGGTGCGTTTCCAGACGAGGAGGGGGTCGCCGCCGGTGATGCCTGCTCCGTGTGCGTTGATGAGGCGTGCTTCTTCAAGGAGGATTTCGGTGTCGTCTTCGTTTGTGAGGGGCCCTTCGTCGGCGTAGATGCAGTCGGTGCCTGCTTTTTTGAAGCTGAGGGGACAGTAGAAGCAGCCGGCGTTGCATTGTCCGGTGATAAAAAGCACCATTTTTGCTCCCTGTGCGCACATGGTGCAGGCTGGGGAGAGTGGCGGGGTGTAGGCGCTGTCGTTAAGCCAGGGAGTAATTGATGGCATGTCAAGAGTGAAAGTTGCATGGGTGTTATAAGAGTTATTCCTTGCAGTTATGGTGTTTTTTTTGTTAAAAATTTAGTAAATAATGCTTATAAATTGGTAAATGAACCGATAGTATAGGGTGTATCATACAATGAAAATGAATGTGGTGGTACATCATTATGGAGTTGAGAAAAAATGATAATTGGATTGTTACTCTTGGGGATAAGTATCTTTTGTGCATACTGGGCGTATCATGATGCTAAATGGTGAGATGATAATCCGTTGATGTGGGTTGTTATTATCCTTTTTGTTCCGGTGGTTGGTATGATTCTGTATGGTGTTTTGCGATCACCGAAAAATAAGGCAAAGATCGCAACGAAAGCTCACTGTATCTATTGTAATTGTATGATTCCCATATCATCAGTTTCTTGTCCTATCTGTAGTGGAATCTTTCAAACGACTAATACAGTTGATTTAGAATCTAAAAACGGTTTTGTAATTAATGATTTCTAAAAAATTCAGTTAAAAGAGAGAGCTGCTCTCATTTAATATGCTATATTTTCATTTGTAAGAATAATATTAATAGTATTATCACCGATGGGGCTGAAGAGAGATTAACAGTTCAACAGAGGAGATTTCAGATAAAATATTTCCTTCTTTTGTTAACTAATTTTTAATAATGTACTCTCCTCACTGAATTTTAATTCGTATCCTATTCAAGAACCCTAGTTTATCGATATTCAGAAAAAAAAGATTAAATAACAGAAGTACCATAATCTATCTTATGAATCAGGTTTTTAGCGTCGTTGTCCACAAAGAAAATATATATTATGTCGCTGATTGCCCCAAAGTTGGCACGGTTTCACAAGGCAGAACCATGGAAGAAGCAATCAGCAATCTCAAAGAGGCAACAGCGCTTTTTCAAGAGGAATTTGGAGTGAAAGATTCGTAACAAAAACACTATTGTTTATTGTGCAGAAACAGTGATATCCCACGAGTTTTTCTATTATCTGATATAAAAGGTTTCAATCTGTAATCTATGAATGGTATATTTGATTTCAATAGATAGAAAGTATGGTGTGAGAAAGACTGAAGCACAACCTATATAAAGCATAAGCATATATGCTTATATGGTGAGAACAACTTATGAGAACCACAGTTGAAATCAATGATGCCATCTACAAAAAAATTGTGAAAACGTATGGAAAAAGAAATATATCAAAGACGATCAATGAAATCCTTCGAACCTATTTATTCAAACAAAAAAAACAGAGCATGTACGGCGCAGACCCTTGGCTTAAAAAAGCAGTAACTAATGATCTGAGAGATGAATATGACCGTGACCTTTGATTCCAGTGCATGGATTGAATATTTCGCTGGAACGGCTAAAGGAAAAATGGTTCAAAAAATTCTCACCCAAAACAAACCATGCATTACTCCATCAATTTGTCTTATGGAAATCAAACATAAATATCTTCGAGAAAAACATCAATATGCGGATAGATTAGATTTTATTATGATTACATCAAACATTGTAGATATCACAAAAGAAATAGCACTTATGGCTGCTGATATCAAAAAACAATACAAGCTCTACACGATTGATGCATTGATTTATGCTACAGCAAAAAAACATAAATCGCAACTTCTCACTGGTGATCATCATTTCGCAAAATTACCAAATGTAAAAATCATTGAATAAAGCAAATCCAAGAATTATTGAGTATGGGCCCGGAGAATCCTAAGGAGAGCAACAGCAGAGAATTGTTTAGATTGTTTACAGGAGAAACATCAATCTAACCTGGGGATATTTTTGTTCTTTTCACTTTAAACCTTTCCTCTTTCTTTATATAAATATAACCGAATAATTTTTTGAAAAAATTGTGTTTCAATGAATATTTGACATTATTTAGCTGCTAGGTAGTCCAATTATTCTATCACAGATTTCAAATGTTTATATGTGGGATATGAACTGATTTTATAGGATAATTACCCAGAATAAAAAGAGAATTGCATCGTCAACTCTATAAGTACCTGTTGAATGGTTTCCTTGATACTCCATTTTGATGATAATCCGTATATTCATTTTCCATAGTCCAACAAGTGGTCGACTTCGAATTGATTCTGATGACTGTACTGAAAGATCATAAATGGTTCCACGGCCCACAGGAATGCCCCTTGATGGTGTAAGAAAATGGGGAAAAATTCGTATTCCCCGGTGGTTTTTGGAGCTAAATCATTACCAATGTTGGTGAGATTAGCGTGAATGAACAACAAACCACCGGTGATATTATCAAGTTGAATCTCAGGACCATCAATGGTAGAATTATTGTTTAGTATATTTTCATTTGAATTTGTGGGGGATCGAATTACTTGCTGAAGCTCCCAGACTGAGGAGAATAATGCTAAAGCACAATAAATTCTGGATAGCTCTCATTTTTTTACACAATAATACGTAACAAAATAGGCCATGCTTCTGACTGCAAAGACTGTCAGAAGAAACGTGGTCGAACACTTTACCTGAAACACAAGAAACAAGGAAAAACGGTCAAGATCCCCGATGAGAAACACTGCATCAAATGCAACCAAACCCTGCCATCAAAGGAGTTTCATAAAAAATGCGACAGCCCCGATGTACTCAATTCTTACTGTAAAGTCTGTAAAAACGCAATGCAACGCGAATACATAAAAAGACCAGAAGTCAAAAAACAACTGAAAAAATTACAGAAAAAGTATTACAGCCGACCAGAAGCAAAACAAATACGACGAGCATGGGCCCGTCAGTACGCCCAACGACCCTATGTGAAAGAAAAACGGAAAGCCTATTTCAAGGAGTATCTCGCCAGACCCGAAGTGCAGAAACGACGAAAGCAATACATGAAGGAATATTACAGCAGACCTGAATTCAAAGAGAAAACTAAACAATATTATAAAGAACGCAATAAAAGAAAAAAATCAAAACCCACCCAGACATGAATTGTTCACCCTCCGGCCCCCATATTTTATTCGAATCTCTTCAAATAAAATATATAACTCATAAGATATATATTTAAAGTTGGGAGGCGTGCTACCAACATACCCCCCTAGAGGTGTTAATTGTATTTCCGAACACCATCGTCTATACATCCCAATACATTTAAGAAGGAAAAAAGGTATAAAAAAAGTATAAAAATGAAACAGAAACAAAAAAGATTAATGATTGCCTTTATCAGTTCTCTAATTGTAACCACATTTTTAACTGGCCTGATATGGTTGTATACAGCACAACAAAAGATAGAACCACAATCATATCTAATGTCAGATTTGATAACCCAACAGACGTATGTGTCTTATTGGCTTCTTGGAATAATCTCTATTACAATTTTTTTAATTCTTGCTTTGCTTTTTTATTTTTTTCTCCAGTATTTTGAAAAAAGAAAATTGATATGATAACTGCTTTAGATAAAGATGATTAGAAGGTGAGAAAAAAAGATGTTAGGATTTTTTAGATTTCTATGACAGATAAGGCATCAAAGTTTAGAAGTATTTCCTGCCATGATTTTGCTTCAGCGCCCATCGTAGTGACATAGCTATAGCTACTTAGGAAACATTTGAAATAGTATCGGGTTCCAGCTGTAAGTTGTATTTCAATGCTGAACTCAATTTTCTCTTCGTCGAAATTGTGTAAAAAAGGGGAAAATCCTTTGTCTACGTGATGGAAAATAATCTTACCATTGTGGGCTAATGGTTCTTCTTGTCCAAAATGATAAATATGTCCTTCTACTGTTGCTGAACCTTCAGCTCTTCCGCCATTGTTCCATTTTCCAATTGCTATATCAACAAGACCATCCTTAAGTGTTGTATACCATGTAATATTGAACAAACCATCTTGGTAGACTGTGAAAGTTTCTTCTTCAGGGCCAATGATAATTGCTTCGGCGAGGGCATTTTGTATGCCGAATGGGTTAATATACGTTTCCGTCGTCGTATACATACGTCCAGTATCTTTGTCAGCATCTGCATCCCCAAATGGAAAACGGCCTAGAGGATATTCTTCGTATTGACTTGTGCTCTGTGATGAAGATTCTTGACTAGCGGATTGATTGTCATTGTTAGATTGACTTTGAGATGATGATTGTGTTGGAGTTAATTCTTCAGATTGTTGTGTCATAAGTGATCCCATGGTATAGCTTGAGGTCGAAATACTTGTTTCATCACCAACTTCGGTAGATGACTCTGGTCCTACCGAGGGATACCAAGATTCACTCCCGGGATTGACACAATCTTGATGCTGACTTTGAATATCAATATCATCATCGAAATAGGGTGGATAGAACCATTGCTCCCCACCGGCTACAACATCAAATTGTTTTGAAACATCATTGTTATTTTCGTTCCATTCGTTAACATAGTTATTATCATCAACCTTACATGAAAAGGTATAATCACCAGGAACCGCCATCCATCCATTTCCATTCTCATCAGTGATATATGCTTTTATTGTATACCCTGCCTTTCGGTATTGTTCATCCTCGATGAGTTCTTCATATTCAAATCCTCCAGCTCCATCTACATCCATTTTGAAAGTATAGATATTTGCTACCATATCTTTATTCCCATTGATAGTCCACTGGAAGTAAAAGAACACCTCGGTATTTTCGAGGATTGGATTATTAGTGTTTATCTCATGAAGCCGGTCCCAATCATCTGGAGCGGTACTCAACCAACAATCATCTCCTACCATATCAAACTGCTAATAGGTTGGAGTCACGGAGAAACTCTTCTGAACCACATTGTTTCCTTCGTTATTTTCGGGTATGTCGTTTCTTTTATCCCCGGTGAGTTTGAGGTTATAATTACCACCGGGCGCAGTCCATGGGTTTGTGTAACACCATCTATAAATGTACCCTGCTTGAAGATGTTGTGATTCTGTGAGTTGATGCTCATCATCCAAGACAACATGACCACTTGTTGTTTTGAGTGATATCAAATTATACAAAGGATTCACAGAACCTGAACCGTATATTGTATATACCCAATGGATGTACACCTCACTTCCCGCAGTAGGTGTTTGTACGACGTGATTTTTTTCCCAATCGCTCGCTACTGTACTTAAATATACCTCATTGGCTACAAGGTCAAATCCTAGTGGTTGCTCGCCGACAAGAGTTTCACCTGTTTCAATTTTTTCATGATTTTGAAAATTTGAGTCAATATTAAAATGGGATGTATTGATTTGATTTTCTAAAGATGCAGATACAAACAAACTTAGGTTTCCTGAGAGAAGACAGCATGTAATCACCAGCCCCAGCATAACATTAGTTTTCATTTTCGTTACTCCTTTTTTTCTAACAGTATATTTCCATTTTCTTTATTATATTTAAATTTTGATTATAAAAGACAGTTATTTTTTGAAGAGTTTCGAACAAAAAAGACAATTCAGAGCAAAACCCTCAATACAATTCCAGTCCAAATTTTTAATCTGATTCAAAGGATCTTCTAGCTCCAAAAGAAGTCACCCCCTCCATGATATAAATATCATGGCTTCCCCCTCAAGGGGGATAAAGCGCCTTTCGGCGTTTTAGGTTAAACAGTCCGGGCGATTCATCCCAACGCTAAAGCATTGGGTTTTCTCGCTCGGTTTCCATAAAAGGGCTCAGGCAATGGCAGAATCGGTCCTTCCCAGCTCTCGTTTTCATGCCACCGTTCCACAAAAGAAGCTCCGTTGACCATCCAGACTTTCACCGTAAAATCAGCCTTGGCATGATGGACGATACCCCCTCCTGAATACCAATACCATCGTGAGATAAGTACACCCTGGAGTTGAATACAACCACATCGATCCGGCTTTCTTACCGCATGCAACCGTAACACAGATTTCTTCCCATCTGAAGGCGCATCTGATGGCATTTCAGAGGTCTCAGAATGATTCGTCGTAACAATAATCGGACTGTCCTCTGTTATAGTCTGTTCGATGGTTATCGTTCCTTCGGGTGCTGTTTTACTGATGAAAACACTTGCCTGTGCAGCTCCTATCATTCCCACAAGAATACATGAGAACACCACGATTATGAATAGTTTCTTTTTCATAGTTTCATACCTCAAATTTTTTTTATTTTTTACGTTCATCTAGAACATTTTTATATTTTATTTGAAATGTTTCGAATAACTTAGCGGTATCAAAATATTCTACTGATAAAAAGAGTGGAAAATTGTACCTTGCTTAGGAAATTAATATGGAAAAAAGGGACATTGTTTTCTTAATCTTTTATTTTGCTAACTGCTCTTGTTCCTGCCGTTCCAGTCTCCACTCATCAACCAATTGTCCCCAATCAGGCTCTGCCACATCATGCTTCCTTTTAAAATTAAAATAAAAACTAATCCCTTTCTCCAAAACATCCTGGGGAAACATGATCTTATCAACATCTGTATACACAAGATTTTCAATATTGAATGCTTCTAAGTTTTTAAAGATAATACTACCATATTCGACAACAAAATAACTCAATGAAGGCGGATCAAGAAAGTGTTTGATATGCTCGATGTTCTGCTTTGTCTCTTCAAAATCAATCGGTTCTTCATTTGGATAATTCACCACAAGATTATACTGAACTCGTATGCCATTTTCTTTACAAAATTTTAAGGCGGCAATGTTGTCAATGACCCGAACACCCTTGTTCATCTTTTTCAGATAATTTGCACTAAAACTTTCGATGCCTATCTGAATATTTCGAAAACCCGCTTGTTGCATGAGTTGATAGTCATCACCCTTGAGCTGATCCGCTCGTGCCTCAATAAAAAAATCAAAATCTCGTCTCAACTCGATTATCTTTTTAAATAATTCCCGGGAGTTATTTTTTGGGAGTGTATTTCCGATGATCTGAAACCGAAGCATCTGATATTTATGCGAGAGAACTTCAATTTCTCTCACGATGTTACTCACATTTTTTTCCCGGTAACCTGGATGTTGGATGTTCAGATTACAAAACGTACATTTATTCCACCAGCAGCCACGTGAGATTTCCACAGGAAGGCGACCATACCGGTGGAAAAACTCTTGAATTTCAGGCGAAGTTTGACGGAGTTCTTTAAAAAATGGGTCAAAATCGGGTATAGGTAATAAATTAAGACCAACCTGTTTCTCCGATTGGTTCCAAATAACATCATCTCCAATGCGATATATCAGATGTGGTATAAACTCATAATTATCATAATCCAAGGCAAGACGAAAGAGTGCCTCCTCGCCATCTCCGGAAACAACAAAATCAATGTAATCAAATGCTTTTAAAATGTTGATACCTAGTTGGCCTACTGATCGACTGCCACCAAGGATGATTTTCTTTTCAGGATATTCTTGTTTGATTTTTTTTGCAATCGCTAATGACGGCAAGAATTGCCCATAATTCAAGGTAAATCCAATAATATCGTATGCTTTCCAATCAACGTTTTTTATAACCCACTTATAGAAGTCATCGGTTTGTTGGATGAAATTATCAAAGGCATATTCATTATAAGTATGAAGATGTTTTAATATTCGTTCAGTAAAATAGTTCCTACACGTTTCCTTGGTTTTCCTCCAATGTTCTGGAAACACATACCTTGTGAACGCCATCTGCAGCATATAGGAATTATTTGGAGGGTTTATGAGAAAATTATAACTGTTTATTCCATAGAAATCCGCTGCCTTGAGATAGAGGTGCCGAGTAGGGATTTGAAGACCTTGTTCCTTAGCATATCCTGCCAGAATTGGAAGCTGGATTGAGGGTATCATAGGTCCAGCAAACGGCATAGAAATGAGTATCACAGATTTATGATTGTTGCGCATCAAAACATCCACATTCTAAATCAAGGGTTTTCTTAAATAATTAACTAGCAAAATAACAACGTTTAGGTAATTATCAAAACTTATGTTCGCCGCCGATAAATTAAAATAAAGACATTAACCTATTTGTTTCTACAGATACATGTTAAAAATAGACCTGAAAGACCGAAAGATCCTGTATGAATTGGATCTTGATGCTCGTCAATCACTTACTCAAGTTGGAAAAAAAGTTGGACTTAAGAAAGATGTGGTATCCTACCGAATAAAACGAATGCAAGATGAAGGAGTTATTAACAATTTTTTGACAGCCATTAATACTTTTAAACTAGGTTATCATGTTTATCGGATTTATATTTCGTTTCAATATGTAAGTCTAAATAAAAAAAATGAAATAATTCAGCATTTCTGTAAATATAAGAATATTTGGACGGTTATTACTGTTAAAGCAGATGTTGATTTAGATGTTATTGTTTGGGTGGACGATGTTTATGAGTTTTATAAGTTTTGGTACAGGACACTTGATTTATTCGGAGAATATTTTGCAAAATATATAATTTCAATTCTCATTCAATCATATGCATATAAAAAATCCTACTTACTATCTGATGAAGGAAATAAGCCCGAGAGAGAGATGTATATTACAACTTGTACTGGGAAACCTGTTGAAATTGAAGAGCTCGATTACCAACTTTTAAATCAAATCGCAGTCAATGCCAGAATGCCGCTTATTGATCTTGCTGAGAATCTTGGTTGTTCATCACAAACAGTAAATTATCGATTAAAAAATCTACAAAAAGTAGGTGTTATTCAAGCATTTCGGATTGGAATTGATTTAAAAAAATTGGGGCTCCAACATTATAAATATGAGATATATCTAGGAAATTACAAAAACGCTAAAGAGATATGGAATTATTTAAAAAATAAATCTTATCTTACTTTTTTAAACGTCGCAATTGGTTGGTGTGATTTAGAATTTGAAGTAGTTGTTGAAAATGTTGATAAATTAAGTCAAATTATGGATGAAATCAATTTAAAATTCCCGAATTCAATAAAGAAGCAAGTTTTTTGGATTATAGAAAAAATGCATATAGATCGCTGGTTACCAGAATTTAGTGAAAAGCAGAATATCTAAAACAAATATCATGAAGGTAATAAACATTCTCTATAACTAGATAAAATTGTGATTAAAATGCTTTGGATCTTACATGAATTGTGCAGGGTTTGTTTGAGATAACCATAGAGCTGCGCCTGCAACTCCAGCTGCCAAGATAGTTTCAATCATTCTTCTCTCATCCTTCTGTTGTGATATTTCTTAACACGATATACTCTGTCCGCCATCATTTATATAGTTTATCTGACAAAATGTCATCGTGATAAAGTAAATAGAATCGCCTAAAATCTGCTATCCCAATCGGAGCAGAGCTCCGG
>CAZTFR010000067.1:0-10415 GCA_964612945.1 uncultured Thermoplasmatales archaeon | reverse complement strand
AGATACCTTCGCTTGCTGGCCATCGCATTCCATATTCCTTCTGTTTCGCCCATTCGTATTAAAAACAAAGACATATAAGTGATGAGCTGGTTTGATATGTTTAATGTCAGAAGAGAACAACCAAGATCAACAAAAACCACCCTACACGGTTCAGGATGCCATTCAGGTTACCGATGATCTCTTTCAGTTTTATAAAGAAAAAGAGTACCATCCCGGTGCGTTTATTCATGGGCTGGTATTTGCCCTTGAGTATGCACAACGGGCGTTTAAGATTCCTCAGCAGCAGCTTGCTGATATCAAACGAGACTGTAAAAAATATCTGGATCAGCTTGAACAATATCAGCAACAACAAAAACAGCAGCAGACCATGCAGCAGCAACAATAAAAAAAATTATTTTTCTGATGGTTTAGCCTATCTAAATCTCAGTTTATCTTTTGATGAGTAGTTTACAGTATAATTGTATCAGTGATTTTTCTGAAGTCTTTATCCATAGTGAGTAGTTTTTGATTCATTGATCTAGCACTTGCTAGAATGATTCCATCGATGAGACTAAATTTTTTATTCGCCTTTTTTCGTATAGTGTTTTTTATTTTTGATCCCTCTAGACCTATCTTTTCACTTAGGGGGACTATGTTTAATAGTTGTTTTAGGTTTGTAATTCGTTTTTCTGGGTTTATACTGTTTTTTAGACACCAGTCAGATATTTCGCCTATTTGTATGACTGAGATAAATAGTGGTTCATCTTTTATCTGTGTAAATATTTCTTGGAATGTTTTCGATTCTTTTTCGTTTCTGAATATTTCAATGATAATTGAAGTATCTAGAAACATTTAGTATCTGTCCTCTTTTTCTCTTTTGAATTGTCTTTTGTTTTTGTCGATTCCTGCTAGGTTTGTGAGTATTTTGTTTCTTTTGATAGTTTTTGACTGTGGAATTACTACGTTTATCGTGTCGTCTTTGTGGATGCCTAGTTCTTCTATTATGTGTCTTGGTACTATTAGTCCTAATGAGTTTCCAATCTTGCGTAATTTGGCTTGAAATACTTCTGACATATTATATGTTATAACGTTATAACTTTATATATGTTTTGGTGGAACATAAAAAAAATTATTGTTCTTCTTTTTTAGAATTGGAAGTCAAGCTGTGTGTAGGGGTCATCGGAAGACAGGGTGATTGTTTTTGAGAGACAACCGCCTGCGGTGAGCGTGTACTCATGATTTAGTGGGAGGATGAGGCGGTAGTGGGCAAAGGGCCCACTGATGGTAACCCGTTTAATGTTTGCGTTTTCCGCCGTTATAAAGATGAATGGTCGCGGCAGCAATCTCCATCCATGGTTGATGTAGGTAGTGCCATGGATAATGCCATACCGGGTAAACAGGGGAGGTTCGGTGTCCTCGTCTGTTTGTTTGCTGATGCACCCTGCTTGGAGTGTGGGGATGAGGGCGAGCAAGGCCACGGTGAGGCCAAGGGTGAGTAAGAGCTGCGTTGTTTTCATTTATCCTCATCTAATAATATATCTGTTACCTATATAAATATTGCTCATAAATGTACAATGTTGCACATTATTTTACAGTTTTTTACCCTCTCTTGTTAGAAAAAACGGGAAAGATCATCCTCACGTTTAACCTCATACTGCTCTTTCATATACTCCTATACTTTCTTTATACCACTTAATAAACCATGTTTGACAGCTGTTATCAAAACACCACATTCTCAACCAGTCACCGTCGTTGTTCGGTCTTACGTGCGATCAGATCCTTATACGCCCCCAACAGCTTCCAATCCTGCTGTGACCAGGGCATGGGCTGACGGGCCAACAGATCACCATTACCATGCTTTTGCCAGACTGACTGCTGCTGGGTCATCCCCACCTCGGTTCCATAATAGACAATAGCTGGTTGCGGTTGGGAGAACTGTAGAGCTGCCGCCTGCAGCAGCCGCTGAGTATTGTTATTGCAGACAAACAAATACCGATCCATGTCATGATTATCCAAAAAACTCGGCAGCAAAAACGGAGGAGAAAAACGCTGGTAATGACGCCGAAGCCTCCGGCTAACCAGAGCCGGAGTTAGTGATGTTTTACTACCAAACCAGCGGAGGATCTCCTGAAAACGAAAATCAAGCACGCCATCAAGCACACCGTCGTAGGCCTTCAGCAGACGATCCGAACCAGAAGACAACAACCATTTCCAGAACTTCCCAGGAACACGAAGCGTTGCAAGCTCCCGAAAGGACACCCCCATCATCCAGGCCTCACCTACAAGCATCACATCGGAAAACTCATCAGTCACCATCCGCGCAAACTGCCTCCAAAACCGATGGGAAATCCCAATCACATGATCCAACCGAAAACCATCAAATCCCAGACGAAGCCATTTTCGGGCGGCATCCATAATATGCGCCCGAGCAGGGGGATGATTCAGATTCAGCTTGGGAAGATCAGTGACACTCAAAAAACACTGATACTGCTCAGGCCATTTGGTAAAAATAAACCAGTCACGATACGGACTCTGAGGATCTTTTTGTGCATCAACAAAAAAAGGATGCATTCGAGAACAATGATTGGGGACAAAATCCGCAACCACCCGCAGCCCCTGTTCATGACATACCGACAGCAACTCCTGTACATCCTCAAGGGTGCCAAAATGAGGATCCACCTCATAAAAATCAGTGATATGATACCCGTGATATGCAGACGTCTTGTAAAACGGAGACACCCATATGCCGGTTACCCCTAAATCTACTAGATAGGGGATCTTTTCAATCAAACCCCTAAGGTTGCCACCAATAAATAGAGGTCTATCAGCAGGTTTTGTGGGATCATAGCCTGCGAAACGATCCAAAAACACTTGATACAAGACACTGCGATTCTCAAGCCACAACCCAGACCACCACGTTCTCCCTCATCAGGTATCATGCAGAAAAGACTTTCGACCTTCTTCATTCAAGCATGGATGAAACCAGAATTTTTTAAACAACAATGAGATGTGCAAAACTGATGAACAGCGAACCAAAACTTTTGCATGCTGCTGTGCAAACCACAGATCGCAAAGAGGCTGAAACATTCTTCACCACTATCCTTCAGATACCAAAAACACGCAGCTTCACCCTTCTTACTAATCTTGCCCAGGCACTCTTTGAAGACCCCGCTGAAAAACAGGTAGATGTTTATCAGAATGCACATACACTCATTGAAGTCTTTGAAGAAGAAAAAACTAGCATACCACGCTATGCGCATCTCTGCCTTGAAGTTGCGAACCGAAAAAAACTTATAGAGCGCTGTAAAACATATAAGATACCCGTGTTTGAGGCAACCATCAATGACAAACACTACGTGTTTATCAAAGATTTCACCGGCAACCGCTATGAAATCAAAGAAGCACCCTCAGCTTAAGGTGACGTGTTTTTTTTCAATATTTCACGAAGCGGAATATAGGCAAGCAGCAGTCCAAGATAGATCCAGATGATCAACCCCGGCCAGACTGGTGCAGACTCCATCACGCTGAGATTAATTCCCACCACCACCAGCACAGCGACCACCACCCCAATCAGTGCCTCTCCTGCGACGAGTCCTGCAGTAAACAACAAACCCGTTCTCACTGCTTTTTCCCGAGGTGTAATGTTGGTCTGCTTGATGGCAAGCTCCCAGTCACTGACTTCTTCTTCGTGGTCCGCTCCATATCGTCTTGTTAAAAACCGGTTGGTCACATAGCGGATGACACCTCCAGAAAAAATAGGAATTGAGAGGGGGAAGGGAAGATAAATTCCAATGGCAACAGGTAGGACGGGTAGATCAAGTAAAATAAGCACCAAGGCAAGCACCCCACCAACTACCACATACGGCCAGAGCATCTCCCCTCCGAGAATTCCGCGGACAATCCCACTCATCAGAAACGCCTGTGGCGCGGGAAGACTTCGACTTCCAATCCGAAAGGCCTCATGCAGCACCCCTACGATGATGCCTATGGTCCCTGAGATGGCAAGCACGCCAAACACCATGGAAATCTGCAGCTTTTTTGGGGTGGCACCAATCATATGACCTGAGGCCATGGTCTGTAAGAGATCACCAGAAATTGACCCGCCGATGCTGATCACCGCGGAGATAAAAATGACAATTGCCATCCCACTTGCACCTGCTGCACCAAACCCTAGCATCAGCAGACTGACAATAAGTAGAATCATCACCGTCACCCCTGATATCGGCATGTTTGAGGAGCCCACCAGCCCCGTCAAGTAGCCAGCAAGGGCGCTTGCGATAAAAAGTAAAAAAACAGTGAGAATTGCCATCACAAAAGATACCACTACAAGCCCGGACAGCATAAAATACAGAGCAAAAACAGGGATGGTGAGAAGACCAATGGAGACAAACACCAGTTTTGGTTTCAAGTCTTGATCTGTGCGCTTTTTTATGCCTTTTTCCCCTGTTCGAATCCCAAGTATTGCCTCCCGGACACTTTCCACCAGATTCATCCGGATAGCATACACCGCCCACAGGCCGCCCACCAGCATCGCACCCACGCCGATGTATCGAATCTGCTCCGCCCAAATGGTATAAAACCCACCGATAAGCGGCCCAAGATCAGCATACTCCGGCAGGGGAACGGGTAGACCGGTGACAAGCACAAGCAAGGGGGCAACAATCACCCAGCCAAGTAGCCCTCCAACCAAGACATAGGATCCAATCCGTGGGCCAATAATCCACCCCACACCCAACAGGGCGGGTGATACGGTCGCACCTCCATACAAATAGGAGGGACGTGATTCACCAAAAATCGTGTACCGTCCAAGACTTATGATTCCCTCAGCGGTGTCATGAAAGATGTTAAGGGACAGCTGCCCGAATTTAAACAAGCCTGCCAGAATACCACCAACAGCAAGCCAAACACCAGACACACTCTCATGTGCCTTCTGGTTCACCCCACCAACCGTGGTGGTAAGCACTGCAGCAACCGCAATGCCCTCCGGGAAGGGAAGATCAGTTTTCACCACCAGCGCCCGACGCAAAGGCACCATCCACAGCACACCCAAAAGCCCACCGATCAAGGAGATAACGGTGGTGAGCATATAATCAATTTCAGTCCATACACCTAGAATTACAAGTGCGGGAATCGTAAAAATCACACCTGCGGCGATACATTCACCCGCAGAAGCACCCATCGTTGCAATGTTGACCTCAAGAATGGTGGGCTTAAATGGTTTCATCAAGGCAAGTGCCATCACGGCACCAGGGATAATCGCCGACACTGTCATCCCGGCATAGAGGCCGAGATAGGCGTTGGCTGCACCAAGAACGACGGCAAGAAACACGCCCACAAGAATTGCTTTGAGCGTCAGCTCAGGGAGAACTTTAGAAGCAGGAATAAAGGGTTTGAAGTCTTCCCGGGACATGTCGCCACGTTAATATATTAATTTAACAATATTAAAAGATGATTGTTGGTGAAACACTAAACGAGTGGTTTGGTTTTGGTGTTTTTCAGAAAAACACCCTTTGTCTGTGTATGTTATCTGAGAAAATAGACACAAATAGATGCTTTAGTCGGAGTATTTACTGATTTTAAGAATGACAAATGTTGTCTTAAAAATAGCAACCGTTTATATTCATTTAGAATTATTATAAAAATAATAAGTTTTAAATATAGCTTCGTGTATTAACTATGCGAGGTTAACCTATGAAATCGATTAAAAAAGTAATAATTGTCGGTGTTTTCTTTCTACTTGCATTTAGTTTTCTTGCAAGTATGACCGGAACAACAGAGATTACGCCATATAAAACAGTCTATGCTGAAATGCATGCAGAACATGCAGTTATTGGTGGCCCAAGCTATTTCACCACCACTATTCGAAACATAACTGGCCAGCCAAGAGATAAAGATATAAGTCCATTAGCTGGAACAGAATTAGTTTTCGAAGGATGGTGTGTTGATACCAGTCAAGATATGGACGATACAATTTGGTATAAAGTCCAAGCATTCTCAAGCTACAATAACTATCCAGAAGCATTTATCAATTATCCAGATGGAATTGTCGATTATCCAGAAAACTTAGATCTGATTAATTACATTATCAACCAAGATTACGTCGGACGGATGTCTCGATGTGGCACAGTATTTACCTATGGTGATGTACAACGAGCTATGTGGTTGTTAATTGATGATAGACCATCACTCACACCAAAACTGGGACCCTGGGAACAATGCCGTGTTCGACAAATCCTACATGAAGCCTGGAATAATGGCGATGGATACATGCCTGGCTGGGGAGATGAAATTGCTATCCTTCTGGATTGTATCGACCCTGATGATGGCCAAACCAGCATTATAGAAGTTCCAATCCCATATGTCTATTATCGCCCTTGTGATCACGAAAATGAACGTCCACAAGTAGAGAATCTGGATTGGCTTTTCGAACATTTAGCAAAATCAATACTATTTCAATAATCGGAATTGAAACTTTTTCAATTCATCATTTTTTTTCTTTTATCTCTAATAACATTCTTATATTAACCATTGGTTCATGGTAAAACAAAAGGCCTGTCTGAATGAAACAAAAAAATATTTTAATCACTGGCGGAGCAGGTTTTATCGGATCTAATTTAACTCATGCTCTTGCTCAAGATAATACGGTTATTGTCCTTGATAATTTATCGACCGGTCATATCAAAAATATCCAAGATTTAATCAAGCAGGAACGAATCTCCTTCATCAAAGCTGATATCACCGATATTGATACTTTGCAGCAGAACTTTGCTGATATTGATATTGTGTTTCATCAAGCAGCACTTACAAGTGTGCCTCGTAGTGTGAAAGATCCAATAGCAACAAATCATGTCAATATAATAGGCACACTCAATGTTCTTACCGCTGCTAGAAATAATCAGGTATCAAAGGTCATCTCTGCATCCTCAAGTAGTATCTATGGTGATACTCCAACTCTGCCAAAAAAAGAAGATATGCCATATAATCCGATTTCCCCTTATGCAGTGAGTAAAACAGCTGGAGAACTGTATTGTAATATCTTTACCTCGGTCTACAAGCTTCCAACAGTTTCTCTGAGATATTTTAATGTCTACGGTCCCTGTCAAGATCCACTGTCGGAATATGCTGCAGTTATACCTAAATTTATTATCAATACTATGAATGATAAATCTCCAATCATTTTTGGTGATGGCGGACAAACCCGTGATTTTACATTTGTGAAAGATGTTGTGGCAGCAAACATCGGTGCTGCTGAGTCAAATGCAACAGGTGTTTTCAATATCGCTGGCGGAAAACGGATAACTATAAATAATCTTGCAGAAAAGATTATTGCTATTTGTAAAAAAGAAATGGATTTAACCCATATCGAAGAGCGTATCGGAGATGTCAAACATTCACTTGCCGATATTTCAAAAGCATCTTCATCATTTGGGTATAGCCCCCACTATTCTATTGATGATGGTTTAGTTGAGACTTTACAATGGTTTCAACAAACAATGTTCTCTAAAACATGATATGCGTCATACTAAAATTGTTCTTGATCAAACTGTTCGATTTCAGTTTCAAGTTTTTGAATTTGATGATTAATAAATATTAGACGTATTTTTTTTCCAAATACAATTAATCCACTGCCAATTATTAACAGAATTATTCCAATTATTATGATGATTGGATCATTAAATAGTCCAGAGACTGGGTCCAAGGCGTTTTCTTCACCTTCAAAAGACACTTGTATGGTAACCATCTTTGTTTCTGTATTTCCATTTTCATCAGTCACTGATAGGGTAACAAGATATGATCCAGGTGCTTCATAGGTATGATCTGGTGTCTCCCCTGATCCTTGTGTGCCATCTCCGAAATCCCAGATATAGGATGTAATGTTGCTTGAGTTATCATAGCTTTTACTTGCGTTAAACGAAATTGTCATCTCAGAAGGAATTTTGGAGTAATTCAGGTCTACGCAGGGTGGGTCTTGATCTAAGTTGAGTAGTGAGACAACAACGATGTGGGGTTCTGACCAACTACTATTTTCTTCTGATTCGTCCTGTGATATCACTCTAATAGAATAGTTGTTTATTTCAGTCCAAAAATGAGACATGGTTATATTGTCATCTGAATTTTTATACGATGACCAATCACTCAGGGACCCATCTCCCCAGTCGAATCGATAGCGAATCATATCTTCATCGCCATCTGAGCTTGATGATGTATATGCGTAGGAGACACCAACTTCGATGAAAGTGCAACCTTCAGGTTTTTCAGGAGTCCCTGGTGGATGATTAGACGAAGAAGATGATGCTGAATATGGTGGTGATGAAGGAGATGACGGTGGAGAGGCGGGAGGTGATGATCCCCCACCCCTTGCTGGTTGGTTTTCAGTGGTAAAGCTCAATGTTTCATTTGTCCACGTTGAGTTATCCGTAACACGGATCGTCCAGTAATAAGTTGTTGAATATTGAAGTGAGGATATCAAACAAATTTTTTCACCATTTGAATCTTGTGACTCATTTTCACTTCCAACATCTGGCTGTGTTGAAATTGTCCAACTAAGGGTATCATTGTCGATATCACGTATTGTGATTTGAAGTGAAGATGTATCAATTGAGACACCAGTTGAACCATTTGCTATTGATGGATTTGTAACCGTCGGTGGACTATTTGGATAGCCACCCATGAATTCAAATGCACCGATATCCCATCCATCACCATAGGGACGAGTATTTCCATCATAATCGAGTAAAGGAGCGTTAACTGAACTACCATTATCTATTGCAGGGGATGATTCTCGTAAATGAAAATCACCATTCTGCGGATCTCTAAATAGCGGATTTCCGAGTGTGGCATTTTCTCCATAAATTGGTGATTCACCTGCAAATAAATTATGATCAATAGTTGCGTCTGATTCATTCATGGTTGCAAAAAATATCTGGTTTCTGGTGGTATTGAATATATTATTTCGTATTGTAAAATTCTCATAATGGCTTGCTTGATCTGTGATAAATACTCCGACGCTGTTTTGATAAAAGACATTATTCAGAACAGATATGTTTCTCTTCATATTAGAACCTAGGGATTGATTATTGATTTGAAAACCATGAGCTTTAGTAAGAACAAGATTGTTGAAAACTGAGATATTGTAAAGATTTCCCCCTTTTTCTGTGGCTAAACTGATGCCTGTATAATCGCCAT
Organism: uncultured Thermoplasmatales archaeon; assembly: GCA_964612945.1. Lineage (GTDB taxonomy): Archaea > Thermoplasmatota > E2 > DHVEG-1 > DHVEG-1 > CAZTFR01. The sequence continues at coordinate 1,250 of CAZTFR010000067.1, read as the reverse complement.
AGATGGTATTTTCAAAGACATCTATATGTGAATTATAAAGATCATATGCATCGACATAGATGCCGATTTGATCATAAGCATAAACAATATTTCTTGATATCGCTCCATGAGAACATCCACTTTTTGCATCTATTCCTTCCTTGTTCACACAATTTACGGTATTATATGAAATGATAAAATTATCAACTCCTGAAAACGATATACCTTCTTGGCTCCCTGAGATGCAAACGTTTTCAACGGTATTATAGGAAACCGTGATATTTTTAATTGACCCCGGATATAGACGACCTGCCATCTTCACTGCACTGATTTCACAGTTTTCAAAGTTACAATACCTTATGGTAATATTTTTTGAGAGATTACCTGTACAATAGATACCAAAACCTGGTGAATTTTGAAATGTGATATTTAAGATAGTAACATAGCTAATATTCACAATTTCTATGAGTCCGGTCCACCAAAAGGATAGATCGGTCCCATCTAATATTACCCGGTCATCTTGATAAGCTGAAAAGGTTATGGGAGAAGATTCATTGCCGGATTTTTTTAAGATTACTTTTTCTGAATAAGTCCCTTGTTTGATATAAACGATGTCACTAGCATTTGCTGTATCTGCTGCTTTTTGAATAGTTAACCAAGGCGCAGATTCATTTCCTGAATTTGAATCGTTGCCATTTTTTGCTACAAAATATTCATTATAATCAAAGTCAAACATATCTAATTCAAGGTTCTCTTCAGCAAAAACAGTAAACGAAAAGAGCATTGGACAAACAATCATAAGTCCAATGATGAAGATAATTACTTTATCTCCTTGTGTAATCAAGTCATGCATCAGTGATATTCTCCATCCATCTCCTACTTTAGACAATTATACTGATTCAAGCTTGTTTGTTGATATTATAATAAACTAACTCCATAAAATGTCGGAAAAGTAATTTTTCATCTTGGAAAAATATCAAAATATTTTTTGATGAATTGTAAGAAACTAATTAGTTATAAGTTTAAAACAATTAGATTTAAAAAGTATTTTTTTTTTTTTTACAGTAGTTCGGCAAGTAAAGGGATAAGCATTGATGTTGGTTGTGTTACCGTCAAGATCGATGAAGATTTCTACTGATTATCCAATCAACCAATAAACAATACATGATCAATTTCTCCTTAAAAACCCGCTTTTTTTACTCTAGCTACCGCTCATCCAGGCTGCCTGTCAATCACCAGAAAGCTGATCTGAAATGATATCTTTAAACTCC
>CAZTFR010000066.1:0-11163 GCA_964612945.1 uncultured Thermoplasmatales archaeon | reverse complement strand
CGACAAAAAAATAATATCGTTTATCTGGAGAAAAAGAGACGGCCTTTCATCTGCGAGCCCTCCTTTTTAACGTCGGTCTACGCAGTATTTCCAGCTGCAGTTATAAAAAAAAAATGAGCCCCATACGGAAATGAAAAACTTAAAAAATCGTCAAGCCATTACAGGTTCTCTCACAATTTTCTATGGGATGCAAAAAAAATGACCAACATCATCCATAACTACGGGAAAAATGCAGGACAGATTTGGAAAGCACTCCACACACATGGACCATTAACACAACAAGAGCTTCTCAGTCAAACCGGCATGCCAATGGAAGAGATGTATGCTGCTGTCGGATGGCTTGCTAGAGAAAATAAAATCAAAAGAGATGGAGACTATTTTACACTCGATGAAACAAATCTTACGGTCCATATCGGTGAATCAGCAGGAAAAATCTGGAAACTCCTCCAACTCTGGGACGAAGTCAATGTTACACACATTCCACATTATCTAGAACTAGATCAAACGACGACCTATGCCGCGTTAGGGTGGTTAGCTCGCGAGGGGAAAATAAAACTTACCAAAAAAAAGAGAGAACGAAAAGACTAAACATCTTCTGCTCAAATTGCTTGTCCAATTTATAAATAAACATTTTTAATATATTAATTATTATATATCAATTCTATAAATTCCAAATAAAATATATAAATCAACAAACACGAAAGTACAATCGGAAAAGAAACACAATTGGGGGACCCAGAATCACAACACTACTATTTGTGATACGAAACAAACACCTCTTTTGTAAATAAAAACCTCAGCACAAAACAATATGTTGTGAACATTATGAAGAAAAAAACCATACAACAAATACTAAGCATCACCCTTATACTCCTTCTTCTCTTCACTACCACAACTACAGCTTTTACATTGACACCAACTCTAGAACCGGAGCATACCACACCCATTTTCAAAAAAAATACAGATACTACCGAACCTTTCCCCCCTCAACAGCATACAAAAAACACTCCTCAACAACTCACCCAACAACAAATCTGGAACAAAACCTACGGCGGAGCACAAAATGATAAAGCATATCAGTTTGAAATTGCAAGCGATAGCACCATCATTATAGTTGGAGAAACAGAATCCTATGGATCAGGATACAAAGATATCTTTCTTCTTAAAATAGATGAACACGGAAAAGAACTTTGGAATATCTCTTATGGAGGCTTAAGCAATGACATCGGATATAACGTACAAGAAACCAACGACTGCGGATACATCATCACCGGACAAACACGCTCCACCAACCCAAATAAAAGCGCCATCATACTTCTCAAAACCAACAAAGACGGAGAACATCAATGGAACAAAACATACTACCTCAGCCAAGAAAATGTAGGAAAATCAGTTATTCAAACACAAGATGGCGGATATCTTATCGCCGGATACCATGGCCACATCAAGGACGGATTTATCTATACCCAGCCCTTTTTACTGAAAACAGACCAAAATGGAACCCACCTATGGAACCAAAGCTACGCACAAAATGAAGGACTCTTTCAATATGCCAACACCGTCATCGAAGTCGATGATGGATATATTGTAACTGGATCATATGACAGAAACGAAAATGGATACACACAAACCATTCTTCTCAAAACAGACAAACAAGGAAATAGGATATGGAGAAAATTCCGCTACGGAGGAGACCAAGGATATGGACTCAGTCAGGACAACGATGCAGGGTACGTTATCATTGGAACACAAAAAGACGGATACAATATCGATAATATACACATCATTAAAACTAACAGCACCGGTGAAAAACTATGGGATCAAACCTTTGACAACAGAAATCGCCTCCCCGACCAAGCATACACCGCTATACCGACACCAGATAAAGGATACCTCATCGCCGGATACACAACCAGCTTTTACGACGAGGACCGTACCGACAAAGATATTTGGATACTCAAACTCAACCAAACAGGAGACCACCAATGGGATACAAAAATTGGATACAAAGACACCGATGAAATCAGCTACGATATACAACACACAGCCAACAACGAACTCCTCATCCTTGCCAGCAGACAAACAAAACAAAACACCTCAGACATCTGGCTCATTAAAACAACCGATAAAGAAATACAACAGAGACAGACAAGCAACAGAGCAGCCACACCACTATCTAAACAAAAAATTCAACGTATAACACAAGACCACACACCCCATAATCCTTTACACACCGCAACAAAACAAATACAAAACAACTCGCATCAGACCTATACCCCAATAGACAATCCATCTTTCCGATCAGAAAAAATCACACAATTTAATCAAACAGATTTCTTTCTTCCAAACAACAGCTATAAATCAAATGAACTCATCATCAAATTCAAACAACCACAAAACACAGACACACTTGACGCCTTTGTATCAACAAAGCTGATACAACCAAATAGTATTAAAAATATAATTCCTCTGCAAAACAATAAACAGTCAAGCTCTCTTCTTCAAAACACAGTAAAAATAACCTATTCCAAAGAAACAAACATTCAGGATATCAAACAACAATACAACAGAAACCCACACATAGAATATGTACAAGAAAATTACATAATGGGTGCCTGTATTGTTCCCAACGACCCCTTCTTTTATAGCGCCGCAAGTTGGAAGGACATACTTGATCATACTAACTTTCTAGACCAATATCATCTCCACACAATGGATGCTCCTGGCGCATGGCAACAAACCACCGGCTCAGAAGATATTGTTGTTGCCGTTCTTGACTCCGGCATTGATTATACCCTACCAGACCTCAGAGAGAACATGTGGATAAACAAAGATGAAATACCAGACAACAACATCGATGATGATCAGGATGGTTTTATCGACAATCTTTATGGAGCAGATTTCATCAATAACGATGGTGATCCCATCGATGATCATTATCATGGAACCTTTTGCGCCGGTATCATCGGAGCAACCGGAAACAATAATTTAGGATTAACCGGAGTCTCATGGAAGGTTCAACTCATGGCACTCAAAGGCCTTTCAAAAACAGGGAGCGGACCATCAGATGTCCTTGCTCAAGCAATAATCTGGGCAGCAGACAATGGCGCTGATGTGATCAGCAACAGCTGGAGCTTCGGCGGAATGCTTCCCACAAACCCCCTAGTTGAAGACGCAATACGCTATGCCCATGAAAAGGGGGTCATCGTCATCTTTGCCGCCGGAAATGCACTAGGCGATGGAAGAAACATCAAATGGCTCTCCCCTCAAAACATGCCTGAAACTATCACTGTTTCCGCAACCAATGCACCACCATATACTGAAAAAAAATATGGCTATTCCAACTGGGGCAAGCTTGTCGATGTTGCCGCACCAGGCGTCTCTATCATGTCACTTCTCCCCTCATCCTACCAACATCCCTATGCATTACAAGACAGATACATCCGTCTGTCAGGAACCAGCGCAGCTTGTCCTCAAGTCGCAGGCATTATCGCACTTCTCCTTGCAAAAGACAACACACTCACCTTTGATATGATTCGAACCATGCTCAAAGGAAGTGTCGAACAAATAGATAAAAAATATAGCTATCCCATAGGCAGCGGACGAATCAATGCATCAAAAGCTTTACAGCGAACACCAAGTATTGCACTACTTGAAAATCCACCACAGTATGCAGACATCAAAGGAGTCTTTACCATTCAAGGATCCGCATGGAGCACCACCTTTCAATATTATCAACTCTCCTATGTACAACAAGGCACTAACATCTGGACCATCATAACAAATTCTACAACACCCCTTATATCCGGTACTCTTGCCACCCTGGACACCTGCTCACTAGCAGATGATGCCTATGTAATTAAGCTTGACGTCATCTGTACGGATCACTGCTACAACGACACCTTAGAAATTGTTGTCAACAACAGAAAAAATGATCTCATCGTCGATGACGATGGTGGACCAGATGTCAACTTCACCACCATAGAAGAAGCAGTCGCCCATGCAGGAGACAACGATCGGATACTCATACACGAAGGAGAGTACGACATATCTGGACCACCCATATGGGATTGGGTAAATATCGATAAATCAATCTCACTTATCGCACTTGGAGATACAGAAAATACCATCATAGACTGCTGGGCAGGATTCTTTTTCTACAACGCTTCAAACATAACCATTAAAGGATGCACCTTCCAATCAACCGTCTCGTTGTGGCTCTATGAATCAGATACGATTCATATAGAAAAAAACATCTTCAAAGGATCATACGGAGTCTACGCATCACAATCACAACATATCACAATCACAGACAACGACTTTCAAGCATTCTACAGCATAGTACTCAAAGAGAGCAACCGAAACACCATAGAAAAAAACACCTTTGACACCCTTACCCAAGCAATCGCATTAACCCATGCCACAAACAATACAATCAATGATAACACGATTCAAAACTGCTACTGGGCAATAGGTGGAAGTAACAGCAGAAATAACCACGTCTCCAACCTCACCATACACGGTGCAATAATCGCAGGAATAGAATTACACAACAGCCCCAACAACACCTTCAAACATATCACAATGAACAGCGGTGGATTTATCCTCCGAGGAACACAAAAAGAAGCATTTCAACAAACCATCGACACCAGCAACACCCTCTATGAAAAACCAATCTACTACTACAAAAATCAAAACAACATCATCGTACCCTCTGACGCGGCACAAATTATCCTCTGCAACGTCACACACGGCCACATAGCAGATACAACTCTACAAGATATCGACTATCCCCTTCTTATCACCTACAGCACCAACATCACCATAGAAAACACAACCATCATCGGTAACACCTACACCACGGGCATATTCATCGAAACATCACACCAATGCAGCATCACAAATACAACACTATCAGAATGCGCCATCGGACTCTATCAAAACGCAACAGCATCACTTCATTTCACAAATAACACCATATTAAACTCCTACGACGGCGTAAGCATCATCAACTCGGAAAATGCATACCTTGCAGAGAATACCATAGAACAAATTTATAACCAGGCACTCTCCATCCTTCAAAGCACAATACACATACAAAACAACACAATCACAGAAAACGAAGTAGGAATTGCACTATTCATAAGCCCCTACTGTCAGATCGAAAAAAACACCATACACAGCACCAACAAAGCAATACTACTCCAAAACAGTCCCTCAACCACCATCTCAAATAACAAACTCACCACCGCCAGTATCCTTATCTCAAGCGAGGACATCACAAAAATAGAAAACTACTATCAAAACATAGATAACACCAACACCATAAATGACAAACCAATTTACTATTTCATCAACCAAACAAACATACAGATTCCACAAGACACTGGGCTTGCCCTACTCATAAACTGTAAAAACACAGACATCACCAACCTTGATCTTGCAACAGGTACTATGGCTTTAGAGCTCTTCTTCTGCGAATCAATCAAAATATCGCAAAACACTCTCAGCGATATATTACTTATCTCAAGCACAGAGCTAACCATTGAAGAGAACACATTTTCCTCATGTAAATACCACGGCATACTCATGCAGCATTGTACCAATACCCTACTTCAGCAAAACACATTTGTTGGAACCACAAGTTTACCAGAAAACATCTTCCAAGCAATCGGCCTCTACCACTCCTCAAATAATACCATCAAAAACAACCATATTCATAATAACACTGGATTTATCGCCAGCTATTTTTCTGTACCCTTTTATGGAATCAGCATCGAAGATTATAGCACACATAACACCATTGCCAAAAACCTCATTGAATACAACAATGGAACATACGGCATTCTACTAAATAATTATGCAACACACAATACCATCTCAAACAACATCGTCAAAGACAATGGAGCACCCTACAGCTGGGGACTTGTCAATATCTATGATTCCAACGAGAATACCTTCCTCAACAACACCATCCTCCGTCAAGCAGCAGGAGCAGGATTTATCATCAATCAATGCAAACATCTTCTCATCAAAAACAACACCTTCATTGATGATCGCATGGGCATCCATATCTACAATTCCTACACAAACATCATTCTCCACAACATCTTCGAAAATTACATAAACGCAGTAGACTACAACCCCGATCCACTCAACAGGCGACATGGCATCAACTTCTACGATAACGGCTACTCTCAGGGAGGTAACTACTGGTCAGACTACTACGGAGAAGACCACTATAAAGGGCCGAAACAAAACATCACCGGATCCGATGGCATTGGAGATATCCCCTATGAATTCAAAAATGGTGCAACGTTCCAATACAACTACGACTACTATCCACTCATTGGAGATTTTGCCTACCCTGATCTGAGCTGCGCCGGTCATTTAACCTGGACACGAGTAAAACCCGGCGACACCGTCACCGGAAGCTTTACCATAGAAAACAGCGGAGATCCTAAATCGAAATTAGACTGGTTCATCCTTGGCATACCAATCTGGGGAGAATGGGAGATCACACCAAAAGAAGGATGGGGGCTCACACCAGAACAAGGACCAATTACCATCCAGGTAACAGTGATCGCACCAGATGACGGAAAAACCGAATTTACCGGTGAAATTGTCATCTATAACCGAAATAGATATGAAGATCACTGCATCATACCCGTCTCACTAACAACACCAACAAATCACCAAAATACCCCTCTATTCCCTGAATCAGTTATTCACCATACAATTAACTTTTTATTTGCAAGGGAAAACTAAGATCAACAGCAATTAAACTGAAGAGAAAACCTACTAACTTAGCGATACGCAGAAGAGACGTAGAAGAGCTCCTTTCCAATGAACACCGTAGGGCCATGAGACATCTATCAGGGTACTAATGAGTTGAACAGGATATACAGGGATCGTATGCACGAACTAGCATCTCAAGGTTTAGCTCAATTTCTTTTTCAGGTTTATCTAAAAGCTGCGGAACAAATTCTTCCATATCTTTCTGGATATTTGCATGGTTTTGATTCGTGGGGATCACACAGTTTGCTTTTGTGCATATTCCTTCATCATTCAGAGTATAATCATGCACTAAAATTCCACGGGGCACCTCCACAAGGCCTACACCACGACCGGATTGTGGGGTAACCGATGCAATGGGTTCCTGTTTGATACCTTGATCCTCGAAAACCTCAATCCACTGCAAACTATCCTCAATGTTATGAACAAATTCAACAAGCTGAGCAACATTGTTCATAAACGGATTGTAATTAATAGGTTTTAAGCTAAACATGTTTGCAACTTTTTGTGCTGTAGGATGTAGCTTATTGCTATTCAGATTAAATCGCGCCAAAGCACCCACCATGTAGGCTTCACGAGCATGCTTTGCATATTTTGCTGTTGACCAGGGGACAACAAACTCCTGCATCACATCCTGATATTTGGAATTATCTACATGAACACCCGTGTCTGTTGAAGCAATCTCACCATCATACAGCGCATATTCATCATTAGAGGTAAGACCGATATATTCTGTCTCTCGAGAAAAATCAGGAAACTTATCAGCAACATTTACAATAATTTCTGCAACCTCATATGTGGTCTCTAGTCCCTTCATAAGTTCCTGTTTTAATACCGCAAGTTCCTTTAAAGTAGGTACCACCGAAAACCCTCCCACTTTTAATCGAATCGGATGAGTGGTACGACCACAGATAAGATCAGACATCCGGTTAGAAAGACGATGCAATTTCACAATTTTCAATAATGCTTCCTTATGCTCAGAGTCAGCAAGAGGAAACACGCTTCCCACACCCAACAGATCAGGAACAGCAAGGTACCCAACATGTAAAATATGACTCTGCATGTTTTCAGCATTAATTGCCAACCGGCGCAGCATCGCAGTTTGCTTTGAAATCTGTACATTTAGTGCATCCTCCGTTGCCTTCAAAGATGCCAATGAATGCCCAATCGAACAAATCCCACAGATACGCGACGTAATTGTTCGCAGTTCATAATAGGGTCTTCCACGCAGCATCGCCTCAAAAAAACGAGGTGCTTCGGAGACCTCCCAGCGAACAAGCTGAACCTTTCCATTCTTTACATCAAGTTTTATATTACCATGACCCTCGACGCGGGTGACATGTTCTACAATGATTTCGACGTCTTTGCTCACTTGTCTTCCTCCTTTTTATAGTTATAGAGTGTATGACGATGAAGCACCTCTTCATAACGAAGATTATACCGATCAAGTACATCCTGAATGCATTCTGTTGCCGGCTGTTTCAAAATACCTCGGCATCCATCACATGCGCTACGATGGTTAGGACAGGCGGAGTTACACCCAGCCCGGGTGATTGGGCCTAAACAAAACTGCCCTAACTCAAAAACACAGATATTTTCATTTTTCTTACATTCCACACACACTGGATAATTAGGAATACGAGGAGTTTTACCCAAAGCAAGATCGGTGATGACTTGTTTGAATTCGTCACGATTAATCGGACAGCCATGAATATAATAATCAACCTTAACCACTTCATCAAGAGCTTTAGTAGGACCTGCATCGAAAAACTCGTTATCCTTGAAATCTTCATTGGGATACACCTCATCCAACACTTCTTTTGAAGACCACTGATTACGAATCTTATTGATACCGCCAATGGTTGCACAGGCACCAAGAGCGATCAATATCTTTGCGTTTTTCCTAATTTTTTTCAACCGTTTTTCATCCATAGGACGCATGATTGATCCTTCCACAATGGCAATATCATACTCATCAGAATGCTCTTTCATCACTTCACGGAAAGAAACCACATCAACGATGTTTATAAGGTCTAAGATTTCTTCTTCAAGATTTGCGATTTGAAGTTGGCAGCCCTCACAGCTGGAAAAATCAAAAAAGGCTACTTTTGGTTTCATGAAAACGCCTCCGGCAGATGTTTCACTTGATCATAGGAAAACACAGGGCCCTCTTTGCAGACATAAACTCCATTGATTTGACAATGGCCACATTTTCCAACGCCACATTTCATCCGTCGTTCTAGAGATACCTGGATGTTTTCATCAGGGATTTTCATATCTTTAAGAATTTGGATTACAAATTTGTAGACAATCGGTGGTCCACAGAGAACGATCATAGTATCTTTTGATTGAGATGGATCAAACTCAATCTTTGGAAACAATGACGTGATTAATCCAACCTCGCCTTCCCAACATTCGCCATCAGGACATGTATCCACTGTCATCATACATTCTGTATCTTCACAGGTTTTCCATCGTTCTAGTTCATTAGGTAGCAGAACTTCTGCGGGAAGTTTGCAGCCATAGAGAATTTTTATATCGTTGAACTGATCACGATTTGAATCATCCATCACGTAATTAATTAATGATCGTATTGGAACAACACCTAAACCTGCACAGACAAAAATGATATCCTTTCCTTTCAACGATTCAATATCGAAGCCATTGCCAAAGGGACCGCGAACGCCAAGAGTGTCTCCTTTTTGTAGGCTAAATAACTTTGAGGTGACATTTCCGACCTTTCGAACAATCAGCTCAAACGTTGGTTTCTCTGTTGGAGCTGATGAAATTGAAATAGGTGCTTCTCCGACACCAAAAATTGAAAGTTCGATAAACTGCCCGGGCTGATGGCCAAGTGATTTGTTGTCATCAAGACGGATTTCAAAAAATGTTTCATTATCAGTGAGTGGTTCTTTACGTATAATAGTAGCTTTACGAGGGACATGAATTGTTCCTTGTTCTGTAACAGGTGCGGATTTCTTCTCAATGCTCAGATGAGCAGCAGGTGTATCGACTTGCGCTGCTGCAAGTTCATTCATCACCTTGCAGGGATCCGCGATATCTGGTAGACAGGCATTTCCACATCGGCCACATCCCACACAGGCAACAAAGCCATATCGGTCATAGAGATAGGATCCTTTACGATAAAAACGATGTCGATATCGTTCACTAATGTCATCTCTGAAGACTTCCCCGCTTCCAATTTTTGTAAAATCCCGAAGCAGACAGCCATCCCAGGTGCGGATCCTCGTTCCATCTTTGAGATCAAGAGCGGTCTTATCTTGCACATCATAGCAAAAACAGGTAGGACACACCATGGTGCAGCTGCTACATTCTAGACAACGCTTGGATTGAGTATCCCAAAGATTGTGATCATAGTTGTTTAACAGTACATCGCCCCACTGATCCTTTGAGAGAGTTACTTGCTGAGTATATTTTTTAGGGAGTTCCTCACGTATTTTTGTAATCTTTTTAATATCTCTATCTTTTGCAGGTGAGGTTTTCGCTCCGTAGCTTTGTAACAGGTTCGCTCCCTGCTCAGACCCGATAGTAATTGCATATTGTTTTCCAAGGTTGGTCAGCATCAGATCAAAACCGGAGTCTGTAATATGCGTGTTCATGCTCCCTGCAAAGGATCGCTCGGAAACCGTTTGAATATCAACTCCAATAATAAGGGTGTTTTCTCGTCTGTTTTTGTAAAACGTATCCTGTTGCTCATCTAAATAGACCATATCGGTTTGTTCAAGTGCGATGATGTCGTAGGGGTGCATGCCAATAATAATTCGGGGAATTGTAGATTGATCAGGATTAACCTCAAAGTTTTTTTCAAGGTTGTAGCTCATCATCGGTTCAATAGGCGGAAGAAAAAGTTTTTTTGGAGGCAACAGAGTAACATCATACTCAAGTCGTAGCTCATCTGCGCTTTCCAAATGGTCAAATACGAATCGTTCTCCTTTTGATTTTACGCCGACAATCTCATAGGTAGAATCTGCCAGTAATTTTTCAAGTAATTGATGAAAATCATGATGGCTGATAAGTTCTACTTTTTGGGGTTGTGTCATATTCTACACCTGATAAATATTATTTTTTTAAGATTTTGAAATCGGTATCTTCTAAAGGTATAAATGCTTTGCTGGAATGCTTTTATCATCATATGAAAATACAAGTATTTTCAGAGGGAAAAATGTGGTTTGGTATCAAGTAATTTATTAAGATGAGGTTGTATATTAACTTTTCTTTTTTTCAACATCAGCGATTTCTTTTTTCAGCCAGGGTTCCACAGTGTCTTTGTAATAAAGTTTTTTCAGTTCGGCAGTGTTGCCCGTAAATTAGATTTTAAGGGAGAGAGCCCATATCGTTTTTATTGGA
>CAZTFR010000065.1:0-11432 GCA_964612945.1 uncultured Thermoplasmatales archaeon | reverse complement strand
AGGTATCATCCCCACTGTAGGTAACATATACACCTTCGGTGCTTTCACCAATGATTGTTACGGTTTTGTCAATTGAGATATGTTCATTATAGATGCCATTAGAGACAAAGATACGTGCACCGGTACTACGTGAGCTATCGACTGCTTCGCTTATTGTTTGCACATGATTTGCATCATACCATTCAGGATCTGCATCGTCATCCACATAAAATTGAGTGTATACGAGTGGTAAACGGTCTTGTGCGACTTCTGGGGCTACGTCATATGCTGTATCTCCAAGTCCATCGGAATTTTCATCTATCCCTGTGTACTCATTCCAATAATTGCCACCAAGATAGGGCCCACCAAGGATGTTGTCTCCTGCTGTTTTACTGATATTAAACGAATTGTTGGTTCCAAGGTTTATGTCGACATTTTCTGCATTGTCAAAATAATTATCATAAATAAGCGTATCAGTTGAATACGAAAGAGACAAACCTATCTCTGAAGTATTTAGAAGATAGTTATGGGAAATGGTGAAATGATTCACGTTTTCAAGATAGATGCCATTATTGATATTGTTCTGAAACAGGTTATGGGAGATATGTCCATGAGATGCGGTTCCATAGCTAAATACTCCATCCGTGTTTTCCTGAAAGACATTATTGACAATTTGAGTATTATAGGAATCTGATGAGAGTTGAATACCATGGGTGTTGTTAATCAGTTGGAGATTACGATAGGTTGCATTGTGTGCTTCATCAAAAATACCTGCAGGAAAATCTCCACCGGTAACATCGGAGATTGTCATCTGTTCGATAAGGACCGTGTTATTGACCACATGAAATTGGTTGAAGACAAAAACAGAATCTTGATTCTCCCCGCTGATCGTGACTGATTTATTGACCATGGTATACGCTGAATACGTTCCAGAATACACAAAGACAGTTCCGTTTTCCGCAACTGCATTAATCCCCTGTTGGATAGTGCTGAAATGGGTACTATCCCAGCCGGGAGTTGTCTCATTGAAATCGTCATCAATAAATACTTCAGGTGGATTCAGTGCAGAAGTTGATGTGGCAAAAAGGCTTATGATCAGTACAACAAACAGTAAAAAAAATGACATCTCTACGATGTGAAATGCGCTGTATTTCATGATTGTGTCCTCTCTTTTTAGTTTGTAGATAGGTTTATCAGACAATACTTTGGTATCAGTTATCGTTTCTATCCAAACTCGTAGGTGGTATCGGTATCTTGACTACGATTTTATCATAAGATATTTTCATTACTATATAAATTATATTGCACACTTCTTACCACAAATAGTCATTGTCATCAAGGATGATCATTTATGTTGCGTGAACAGTGATCGCTTTTTTTTCAGAGAAGAAAACAGAAGAAAAAGTACAGAGTGTATTTGATTGACTTATGTTTTCTTTTTCTTCACTCGCAGCTGTGTTACCAGCAATATCATAGGCGATGGCTTGGACGGTATGGTCTCCTCGCTGCGCTTTCCATTCCCATTCATATGGTGCTGTGGTCACGGTTCCGAGAAGCTCACCATCGAGGTAGAATTCGACTTTTTCAATACCGCTTGTTTCGTCCTCAACAGTTGCAGTGAATAGCCAGGTGCTCAAGAATTGTTTTTCAACGGTCAGGGTAATATCTGGAGGTGTTGCATCAATTCTAAAATCGAAGGGACCATTGATATCTTCTTCATTATTCACTTGGTCAATAGAATAGTATTCCACGGTATGTTCTCCCTCATCATCGAGAAGAACGGTTCCATAGTAGGGTATCCAGGGTCCTGTATCAAGTCGATAGTTGGTTGCTGCAATCCCTGAGGTTTGATCAGATCCTGTAAGGACCATATCAACGGTGCTAATATACCAATTGTATTCTCCCATGGTGCCTGATAGTTCATGGGAGGTGGTCGGTGGTTGGCTATCAACGGTGAGATTGTAGAAGCTGATGTTTGTATGATACGCTTTGTCTAGTGCGGTGATAAAGCCCTCATAGACGCCACTGTTGAGCGGTATCCATGTGAGCAGGGGATTATTAGGATTGCCGATATTATAAAGGGTGAAATTTTGTGTATGTTCTTGTGGTTGTCCGGTATCAGCGATAAAAGCAAGTGTTCTAAAGATACTGACTCCGGGTTCTATGCTGTCAGTGATATATTCGAAGTGTAAGGTTTGATCAGGGCTCATTTCAGGTATCGCAAGATTTGTTACCGTCCCTTGGGAGTAATTAAATTCAACAATACTCTGTGTCCAAGCAGTGCTCTCATTTTTCTTGAAATTCGCAAGCGCATACACACGATCGTCCTCTGTCCAATTGGAGAGTATCAAGCAGGTTGTTTCTGCACTATTGGTGTCCTGCTCGATACACGCATAGGTTCCCGAATATGACGAAACGCTATACGCTTTGTTTTCTCCGGTGAAATCAAATAGATACCAGATAATAAGCTTTTCATCAAAGGTGTTGGTATAGTTGTCAAAGAGAATCATGTTGACTTGATGAAGATGATCATCGGTTACTACTGCGCTTATGTCCCCTGGTAGATTGGGTCCCACGTAGTCTGGTGCAGTGATATCAGTGATAGTGGGTGTTGTGTTATCTGGTTCAAGCGTAAAATTTTCCCAGTAGATTGCAAAATCTTCGATGATGATCCAGTCTGTGATATTCCAAGTATAGTCTTGTTTTGATGCGTGCAGGTAGATGTGTCCTGCGGCTACATAAAACCAGTAGTATCCTGTATCATTTGTGACCGTGTTATTCCACTGGTTATGATTAAAAACATCCTGCCAGTGCAAATCAATCTCTGCATTTGGAATGGGCATATCGGTTTCTGCATCAAGGACATAGCCCTGTACAATGGCGGTTTCTGGTGGACGTGGATATAGAGACTGATTAATCCACATGGTTTCATTTTCACCGATCATAAAATACCGACGGTATTCATAGAAATAGCCATCTGCTGAGAATGAAAGATCAAAAGTTCCTGCGGCAACATGTATCTGATAGTATCCAGTTGCATCTGTTGTGGTCCAATTCCAAAGGCTGTGATCCTGCTCATCATACCAGTAGAGGCTCACCCATGCGTTATTAATAGGAAGTCCGGTGGTTTCATCTGTTACCTTTCCTCGAACAAGCGATGTCTCCGGTGGATGCGGCTCAAGGGTTAGATTCTTCCAAAGGATATCGTTGTCTCCAATGGGCTCCCATTCTGTTTCTGTTTCAAAATAGCCGTCCTTATAGACGGTAAGCCTGATTTCTCCGGGGGCAACTGCCATGTGATACCATCCAGAAATATTGGTAGAAGTACTATTCCATTCTTCATGGCCAAGGCTGTCGCGCCAGTGGAGATTCACCCAAGCGTCATCAAGTGGTTGCTCGCTGTGTTTATCACGAACAATTCCTTTCACCGCAGAAGTCTGATTGGGACGAGGATCTAAAGAATAATTTTTCCAAAGAATCTCGTAGGCACTGATGGATTCCCAGTCGGAATATTCACTAAAGTAACCATCTTTTGAAACATACAAATGGATACTACCTGCTGCCACATTCATCAGAAAATATCCGGATGCATTGGTATATGTTGAGTTCCAGTCCCATCCCCCCATATTATCACGCCAATCCATACTCACATACGTGTTTGAGAGGGGAATTCCTGATTCGGAATCAGCAACATACCCACAGACCTGTGCATTTTCTGTTGAAAAAAGATTCATTGAGCGAACTGAATCATGACCATGCGCATATTCAGCATGATGATATTCTTCACTCATGCTCCATACCGGTAAACCTGCTCCAAGTGGCATCGTAAGAATTAGCCCTATTAAAAAAACAAGAAGAGTTCGTATCATTTTTTTCCTACCCCATTATATATTTTCAATTATTTAGATAGCACGTGAGGATTTAAAACTTACTCATAAAAAATATTTGTAACAATTAATTCACATTTTATCATCGTAATTTTGTATTTCCATTTATTGAGGTGGAACAGTACCATCATAAAAATAAATAAAAAATCGAATATAAAATAGGATATTAATTGAATTTTTGAACAAAATAAGTTAATAGAGCACTGAATTGTTATATTGTACAAATAAGTAGACACAACTTTTTTTATCTATAAACACCTCATAATACTTGCAGGGGAAAATTAAAAAAAAAAGTACCCAATAAAAAGTAGATAAGTAACAACCAAAAAGAAGGACAAATAAGGGGGAAAACACAAGGACCAAACCTTGAATCCTCATCTCGATGGATCTGAGAAAAAATTTGAATGGACCCTTTCCTTTCTCCTTTCCTCATCAATCATCTCAGATTTGTCGTCTCACCACGATTCACATTGGGGATTCAAAAAACAGCTGTCCAACATTTGGTCCTTGGGTATTCACCCTCCAAAGATAAACAAAATTTCTTTTTTTCGAAATGATCTAAAAACAATCCACGGTATCACAAACATATACGGGATGAGAAAGTCAGGTGTAACTCATTCAATATCTGTTTCTTGGATATTCTACTTAACTTCCATTCCTTTTATCATAATTATAAGTAACAGTATATAAATAAACGAAACAATGCTTATAAGGGAGAGATACATTATAATTTGTGCATTGATATGAACTATATACCCTTGATTCTGGTGGGAGTTCTTCTTTTTAGTTCTATACCTCTCACTGAGAGTACACCGTCCTCACCTACTCAGAATATCTCAATACATCTCACTTTTTCAGATCCAATACTGAAAAAAGAGAACCAAAGAACCTCGCTTCAAATACCCGAAGCACCGCAGATCCTTTCTCATCCAGGATCGCCCCTTCTACCCATGTATACAGAAACCCTTACCTTTCCGTTTGGAACTAAGATTGAATCAGTAGACTACCACATACACAATTCAAAAACTATCAAACTTTCCGCTCCTATCAAAATATCATCGAATCCGATAGTCCTTGAATCATCCTCAAAACAGACCAACGAAAAAGAAAAAAATCCGGGAACTTCAGTTTTTCCACAAAAGCAAGTGCAGTACTATAAAGGAGGCGGAATTCTTGAGAATAAAAGACAAACGTTTCTTACACTACAGATTTTTCCTGTGCAATATGATGCAACAACCCAACAACTCTATAAAATAAATACAATTGACATCAATGTTAAATATCGGCATCCTTCTACCCCAAAGATAGTTGATACCTCAATATACGATCTTGTCATCATAACTCCTGCACAGTTTACAGCTGCACTTTCTCCTCTGGTTGATCATAAAAATATGCTGGGGATAAAAACCACCATTAAACCGCTTCATCAGATATATACACAATATCTGGGAAATGACAAACCTGAGCAAATCAAATACTTTATAAAAGACGCTATAGAACAATGGGGTATCCAATACGTATTATTGGTTGGAGGAATGAAATCGGCTTTTTATGGTATTCCTCGAGATAATCTCAATGAAGGTACACGGGACTGGTATCTCCCCATAAGATACTCTAATCTTATCGATAACAACACTCTTTTTGATCCTGGCTTTATTAGCGATCTGTATTACGCAGATATCTATGATTCTGAAGGAGATTTTTCCAGCTGGGATTCCAATGGGGATGGAATTTATGGGAGTTGGTTGACACCTTCATTTGAAAACAACCATATGTTTGAGGATATTCAAATTGATCATATCGATTTTTTCCCCGATATTTCTATCGGACGATTACCCTGCAGAAACCTCTTTGAGCTTTCGCACATGGTCAACAAGATCATAACCTATGAACAACAACCCGCAGACTCGAGCTGGTTTCATCGTCTGCTGCTTATCGCCGGTGACCCTTATGACGATAAAGATACCAACTACATAGAAGGCGAACTTATAGCTGAAAGCATTGTCTCCGAACTGCCTGAATTCATGCCAGTTCGTCTTTATGCCTCAAACCGATATCAACACCCACTTTTCACTCCTCAAACAGACAACATCATTCGTGAACTCTCAGCAGGATGTGGTTTTGTATTATTTGATGGACATGCAACACCCGGCAGCTGGAATACGTTCTGGCCCGGCGACTTTAACCGCCTTATCAAAAATGGGGGTATTTCTATATACGATTTCCACCGGCTTACCAATCAAGAAAAACTTCCTATTTGTGTTATTGGAGGGTGCCATGCCAGTCAATGCAATGTTAGTCTCTTTCGCACCATACGCGACCGTCATAACAACTTCTACATGTGGTCCTACGGTACACCCATTCCGGAATGTTTCAGCTGGTGGCTCACCAGAGCATTGAATGGAGGCGCGATTGCAACCATTGGGAGCACTGGTCTTGGATACGAGGATGGCGGAGAAAAAGGGGACCTCAATGGTGATGGCATCAATGAGCCAGATTGTGTAGAATCACTTGGTGGATACTTGGAGATCAATTTTTTCAATGCCTGTCACGCTCAACACTATGGACACCTGGGGCAGACATGGTCAACTGCTATTACCAACTATCTACTGGTATTTCCAGGGATGAGCGACAGAACACATGCAAAAACCATCGAACAATGGTTACTCATCGGTGATCCCAGCTTAAAAATAGGGGGTTATTCATAAATTAATGCTTCTATCTGAGGGGCATATAATTCATATTCCACAGCTTTGAAGCATACACATATTGATAATTCTTAATAGACTTAGGAAAATGAGCGATAATATCCTTCATGATCTTATGAAACTGAGATAAATTTTGCACATGAAACTCCAGTTCCAGATCCGATATCCCCACTGATTTATCAATTCGTACGAGGTTAGGATTTTCACGCACATAGTTAATAATATTTCCCCTGCGTTTATAATCACGAAGATATACATCGGCTTTGAAAAACTGATACCCAAGCATTCCCCAGTCAACATCCGTACGAAAGCCCTGTATCACTCCAGATTTCATCAATTTTTTAATGCGATAGTTTACCACTGGAATTGTCGAATCTAAACGTTGGGCGATTTCTTTTATCGGCATCCGGGCATTGGGTGCGATTAATCGTAATATCTTAAAATCAAGATCATCGGTGTCCACTGGTGGACCGCCGCCTGTTATCTCAAACTTGGTCCGATCCGAATTTTCACAATCATCTAAAAGATACGAATGACGATATGAATACAACTGGACATACACAGAAAATTTCTGTTCCAAAAAATAATCCCGATATCGGCGGAGAGTATCCTCCCAGAACGAATAAAATTCATTAATATCTTTTACCCAGAAAATAACGGCAAGATCAAACCGGCCCTCAGCAGAAATAGTCCACCAGTTCAAATCATGATTTGAAAAATACTGCGCAATTTCATCTTCGATTTCTTTTGTCGTATACTGAAAGGAGATATAAATTCGAAAACTCACATACCCAAGGCGAAACGCATCAATAACGGTATAAAAATTTTTAATTATCCTCAAATCCTTCAGCTTATTTACCCTGTAGGCAACAACAGTTTTTGCTAGACCAACATTTCTTCCAATTTTAGAAAACGATTGACGAGCATTAAGATCCAACTGATACAATATATCCTTATCTTTCCGATCAATTTTTACCATACACAATATATGGAAATAGAAAATCCATTAAAGATTTTTCTATTTGTACAAGATTTTTAATAGAATATTGGATGAAAGTTTTTATTATGCAGTTTTTTATTAATATTCTACAAAATTATGCAGGAAACAATAGAACAAATAATAAATTGCTTATAAATATATAAAATCGAAAATTATTAGAAAAAAATATAAATTATAATCCCATATAGAACTATTCATAGCAGACGAGAAAAGTTCTTGTTTGTTAGAAAAAAATGGAGCGGAGGAAGGGACTTATTGTCCTTTTTCATTCTTTATCTCCCGGATTAGATCCCTTCCTCCCACAGTTTTAATAAATATGATAACAAATTTATTTGTATAATAACAATTTTTACTGAATTTATATAGGAAAATAACATATTATTATTACAAAGAAGCAATAATTTTATATAGTATATGGCCATGATTATCATGACGGGGTTAAAATAATGAAAAAAGGCAGTATTACCAAAAATATTATTGTAAGCTTTGTGATAACACTATTTCTCATTTCATCACTACATTCTATTCAAGCAAATGAATCTATACCCGCGATTACTTCTGATTATCAGGAAAAATTTGAGGTCACAGAAAAACCTTTATTTTTGAAATGGCAGACTTTTGATCCTTTAGTTGAGGAACAATCTGTTCTACCATATTTTACCGTAAGTCAAAAGCAAACCGGGCTTGTTATTATTCAGCTGAATGATGATAAAATTTATGAATGGCACAAAGAAACATTACAGAATGCTGGTTTGAGGATCCTTCGGTATCTGCCGGACTGTGCTTTTGTCTGCGCTGTTGACGATGCAGATATTGATTACCTTACAACCCTTGATGTTGTTCGATGGGTTGGACCATATCACCCTTTTTATAAACTTTCCAGTGATGTTGTAGATTCATCTGGAGTACTGGAGGTGTTAATAGAACTATTTGATGAAGAAAATCTTGAATATCTACAGCAGAAGGTGTCTTTTTTTGGTGGAATAGTTACGAATATACCAGAACCTAGTACTATCAAGGCATTTCTTCCAGCAAGTAGAATACGAAATATAGCGTATCTTCCCGAAGTAGAATGGATTGAACAAGTTCAGGAAAACAGCCTCTATTTAAACAATATCCGGCATGCAAATGTTATGGGTGCAGATCCTGTCCATTCGAGTGGATATGATGGAACCGGTATCGTTGGGGGCGTCTGTGAGGAAGGATATGATCGAGATCATTACGAATATAATGCACGAATTCTTGCTGAGGATGGTTTTGTTGTTGATAACATAGCCCATGGAACGAGCTCATTTGGTATCGTCTTTGCTGAGGGTCAAAACTCGATTGCAAAGGGTATGTTACCAAATGCAGAGGGTGTGTTTACCAGTTGGAATGTAGGACTGACATCGCGTATTCAGAATTTATGGCATAATTGGAATGGGACATTTATGAGCCAATCCTATGGTCAAGCTTCTAATTCATATGATGGAAAATATTCAAGTTCTTCACGATACAATGATCAAGCGATTTGGGATTATGATCATGTGACCAGCCTCTGGTCTGCGGGAAATGATTACCCAAATAAAATAGGAACCTACAGTGTTGCAAAAAATGTTATCTCAGTTGGTGGAATAAATCATTATAATAATAATAAAAATTACGATGATCAGCACACTGGTGCTGCAGTTGGACCTGCTGAGGATGGTCGAATAAAACCAGATCTTTCTGCAGCATATGACTGGGTGTATTCAACGGATACTCTTGGTCCCGCTGGCAACTCAGGTGGTGACTATTACAATGGTTGTTGTCATGTTGGTACAAGTTGGTCGTGTCCAATTGTTGCTGGCGCTGCTGGACTGGTATATGACATGTATAAGAGTAATCATTTTGGAAATAATCCTACTGGAGATTGGCCACATGCAGCAACCGTGAAAGCTCTTTTAATCAATCATGCGCATCAATTCGATCTTGCCGCGCAGGCCAGTAGATATGAACAAGGGTGGGGATTGCCTGATGTCGAAGCAATCTATAATAGCCCTGAGGATATCATCTCCGATGAGGAACATTCAATTTCAACAGGTGAGAAAAAAACATGGTTTGTCTCTCAACAGGTTGGTGAGCCATTAAAAATTACTCTTGTGTGGACTGATTACCCGGGAACGACTTCAGCTAGTAAACATTTGATTAATGATCTGTCGTTAAAGGTGACTGATCCAAATAGCAATGTCTGGTGGGGTAATGTTGGTCTTGTGAATAATGAGTGGTCCTCAAGTGGAGGTTCTGAAGATCATACAAATAACGTGGAAAATGTTTACATTGAAAATCATGTAAATGGTGAATATACCATTGAAGTAATTGGGTATAGTGTTCCTGATGGACCTCAAGATTTTTCATTGGTAGTTTCTGGTGCGGCATCGGGAAATCAGCGTCCGTATACGCCAAGTAATCCAGATCCGGAGCATAATGCAGAGCGTGTGGATGTGAATATAGATCTTGCTTGGGATAGTGGTGATCCTGATGGTGATACGGTAACCTATGATGTATATTTTGGTACCACCAATCCACCTGATCTGGATGGCAGTTTTTCTGAACCCGGGACAACAACTCATTTAACCTATGATTTGCCCACGCTTGATCAATATACACAGTATTACTGGAAGATTGAAGCAACCGATGATGGCGATCCCTCGAAAACCGCAGTCGGCCCAGTCTGGACGTTTTTAACAGATGATTTTACGAATCCGGAATGGCGTAATCAGCAGCAGCAGCATGATTCGATTCCACAGGGTGGTACGAATGTGTTATCTGCGGAGGGTCGTGATAATATTATGGTTGATTATGCATATTTATCCACCAATGAGGAAGGATTCTGGCAAGATTATCTTGATATAGGCTGGTGGAATCGTGGCTGGAGTTATCGGAAGGAGTTGGTGATTGATCATACAAAGGTTACAGAAGATCTCGATAGCTTCCCCGTGTTGGTGAGTGTTACTGATGCGGAGCTGGTGGGTGATACGCAGTCGAATGGTGAGGATTTTGTGTTTACCGATCTCTCAAATTGGAATGTCTATCCCCATGAAATTGAATCCTATGATTGTACTACAGGTGAATTGGTTGCCTGGGTGAATGTCCCACTTGTGGATGCATCTGAAGACACCCACTTCTATATGTACTATGGAAATAGTACCTGTCCACAGCAATGGAATACAAATGATACGTGGGCCGGATATGTGGTAGTCCATCATTTGCATGGTTCGTCGATGTCTGATTTAAAGGATAGTACCAACTATAGTTATGATATTACATCGGTGGGTGGGAGCCCGTCGTATGGTGAGTCTGGTATGATGGGTGATTGTGTTGGTTTTAATGGTGCATCGTATTTACAGGCAGCAGATTTCCGTATGGGTGATGAACCATATACCGTATCTGCGTGGGTGTACTATGATACCTATTGGGAGTGGGAGTTTATTTGTGCTGGTAATAATCAGGGTCATTCAATGATCGGAAATCCCTGTTTGATGATCGAAGATTATGATGACATGTTCCGGTCGTATGTGCTATCGAGTAGCGGAACGCCGTATTATGCGGAGTCGTCGACGATGGCGTCTGATACCTGGCGGTATGTCGTCGGTCGTGCAGAACCCGTAGCACAGACAGTAAAAGTGTCAGTAGATGGCGTTTCTGAGGGTTCTGGTTCATCGTCTAATTCAATTGCGGAGGCTGATGCAGGTTTAAATATTGGTGCTGATGCAAGTCTGGGCAGTCGTTTTGAAGGTCGTATTGATGAATTACGTGTATCGACTCTCCCGAGATCAGATGGGTGGATTGAAACAGAGTTTAATAATATGAAAAATCCGTCTGGCAGTAGTGGTTTTC
>CAZTFR010000064.1:0-12289 GCA_964612945.1 uncultured Thermoplasmatales archaeon | reverse complement strand
AGATTGAAAGAGCAAAAAGGTGCTCTTTCAATGTAAATCTGCAAAAGTCTTGTTACCGGTAAAACCATATTCAAATCTCATCTTATTTGATGGATGTCAGTAGGATTAAAAGTAGAGCCATTAATTATATCTCGATGTTGGTGTTCCTATCCATCTTGGTGTCCTTTTCATATATTCCATGTAATCTATTCCATATCTTTTAAGGCAATATTGTTCTTCAGCAGGTGCATATATGATATGAAAAATTTGCATTATTACTGTAATTAGTAGAAATACCCATGAAAGACTGGCTATGGTTATACTTATAAATATCAAAGTTTGTGCTACATATAGTGGATGCCTTGAGTAACGATATGGACCTTGGGTGAAAGGTTTATCAATTGAAGTAGCCCGAGAAATGAAAGTAGCGGAAAGAGAAATAACAAGTGCTATTAGGAAGATTACTAAACCTATGAAAAACCATACTTTTCCTAATTGCAATGGTAGAAAAAAGGAATAGATAAATCCTGCAACTATAATAACAGTAGAGATTATATTTAGTAACTTTTCATGCTTAATAGGAACAGAAACCATCCATTTTTTTGATGTTGCTTTACCTTTACTATGTAAAATCGACATTAATGGAGGGAGCAAAAACCCCATCATAAAAATCCATGCATTCCATATACCTAACTCAAGAGCAGGGACAAGCAACATATTTTTCCTCTTCAACCTAAACTACGTAACTATTTTTTGTTAATAAATCCGTTAGTTTTCACCAACAGAAGACAACATTATTATTTTACCGGTAAAACCGAGTTCAAATCCCTTCCCCTGCATAAATCAATCATCAGTCGTCAGATTTATGCATAGTAACCATGCATGGGTCTCGTCCCCTGCATTATTTAAACCTTTTAATATTTTATATATAATTTAAATAACTAGGATCAAATATCTTATCGAAACACATTAATAATGACTTTTTTTATTGACCATTGTAAAAATGGAAACACGAACAGGTATTCTTTATCATAAGATAGTCTGTGGAGTCATTATATGATGACTATATTACAATTACTACTGTATTTGTTTCTTGTCTTTCTTGGGTTCTTTTTTATGGAGGGAATTTCCTTTCTTATGCATAAATATCTACAACATGGAGTGTTATGGATGCTTCATGAGGATCATCATCGCTATACAAAAGGAAGAGTTGAAAAAAACGATGTTTTTACGTTGTTTTTTACCATTCTTACCATGTTGTTGCTAGTCTTTGGGTTTCTTGATGGTTTTGATTATAAATTTTGGTTTGGTCTAGGGATTTTTGTGTATGGCATGGGTTTTTTCCTGTATCATGATATGGTCTTTCATAGGCGTATTAAAATTAAGTATAAACCAAAAGCGCGTTATATTAAGCGAGTTATCAATGCTCATCGGACGCATCATCAAAAGAGTACTGCAACCTCAGGTGTTTCCTTTGGGTTTTTTTTGGTTGGGAAGAAATATGATGTAAAGTAGTGTGTGTTGATGGTATGAAGCTTTTTAATGTGTTTTCCGGAGAGTTTTTTCGTAGGTTTGGGCTGTTTCCTCATCCTCAAAAACCTGAATGTATCAACCCTGTTAATCCTGATGCCAAACAGAGACTTGATGATTCAGAGACAAAATCAGTGCTTGTGGTTGGCGCAGGTCTTGCTGGTTTGTCAGCTGCATTGGAATTGGCAGAGCGCGGGTTTTCTGTAACGATGTATGAGGAGAAGTCGGTTGTTGGTGGTAAGCTTGCAACCCCTCTTGTTCAAACAAAGCAAGGGAAGTTTCATGTCGAACATGGGCTTCATATGTGGTTTTATCATTATCATACCTGCAAAGATATCATTAGGCGGCTCCAGTTGGAGTTCAACTTTCGGCCGTATCGTAAGGTGTCGGTGAATTTTAAAAAATATCGTTCCGAGGTCATCAGAAGCTCTCCACCTATTTATCCTTTTAATTTGATTAATATCTTGAATAGATCATCGAATCTTTCGCTTCTGGATATGCGCTATCTTCTCGATGCAATCCCTGATTTGATGTATTTTTGGTATGAATCAATCTATGATCGATTGGATGATATAACGTATCATAAATGGGCGAAACGTTGTGGTATTAGTGAAAAGTTGTTTGCGATTTTATTTGAGCCTGCTGCATCTGTCACCATTAATGATCCTGAGACTATTAGTGCTGCAGAACTGGTGATGTGGACACATTACTTTTTTATATCGCATCCTAAAGCTATGTGGCGTGAAATTGCAACAGATCATCATGCAAAAACATTGCTTGACCCCTGGCTTAACCGTCTCCTTCAGCTCAACGTTGAGGTTAAATTAAACCAGCCAGTTGAGGGGCTTCGATTCAAAAAGAATCAAGCAGTTGGGATTCTGAATACCACGACAACATATGATTGGGTTGTACTTGCATCAGATATCAAAGCAACCAAGAAAATTCTTGCTTATTCAACAGCAGATACCACTTCAAGAAAGGTTGTACAATCTATTCAAAAAAAGACAGATGCCCTAACAATAGCTCCATCATACCGTATCATGCGCGCATGGTTTGATCAGCCTGTTCATCCAGACCGTCCGGATATTATTGAAACACCGCAGTTTCGTCCGCTGCATCTTGTTGCACAATTTCACCTTCTTGAGAAGGAATCTCAAATCTGGGCAACAAAAACAGGTGGATCAATCATTGAATTTCATTTCTACGCAGATGAAACTATCGCTGCTCTCCCCTCAGATAAAGTCTGGGATCACGTTCGACCTATCATACATGAGGTACTACCAGAACTTTCAAAAGCAACTCTTTTAGATTTCACTCTTGGCACCTATTCTAATTTTACCTCATTTGATGTCGGTCAGGGCCGAATCCGACCAATGGCGGCCTATCCAACTGAAATTGGATGCGAAAATCTTTTATTTGCTGGTGATTGGGTGCAAACACCATTTCCCTCTGCATTAATGGAGCGAGCAACAGTTACAGGAAGGATTGCAGCAAATCATATCCTTAAAAAAGAAAACGTCAAACAGATTCCAATTATTAAATGCAGCAACCGTGGACCGGGTCTTTTCTAAAAAAAAAAACGTAACATAGATTGTATTTGTAAAGCTAAGGATATGCCTCAGGAGAACAGAATCACTGTTAAAATTGGTATCAAACACGATTTTTTCAGTGATTCTCGGAGAAATTAATAACTGAGGAGATATGATCTACCGACATTCCATTTATAAACCAACAGATTAGCTTTACAAATACCATAGATTAAATAGATTTGATTAAAAGTATGTCATTACTTGGGATAAAATAGTACACATCCTCTTTTTGTACCAGTCGAGCAAACTCAAAGTAAAAATGCAAAAACAAGGGCAACCACATAACTTCCAATTGATCCATTTATAAGTTCAATAGCTAAAAGAGTAGTAGGATATTTTGATTGTACACACATATCAAAAAGTCTTGGGATGATTTTTACGGCAACAAGAAGTGTTCCAAAATAAAGTGTATTTAGCAGGACTGTATCTGGCAGAATTGGTTCAATGAAGAGATAAACATATGCAAAAATAAGACACTGGAGAAGTACGCTAAATATGAAAGTATTTAAGATACAGGTTTTGACATCTTAGCAATTTTTCACATTTGGGTCATCTTCATAGTTCTGATATAGCTTTGAAACAAAGGGATTCATATACACAATCGCACCAATAACAAACCATAAAATACTTGCAGCAATCCCACCAATGAATCCTTGAACAATATCAATAGCCATAGCAAACAGTAAAAACCCCGGGGTAAAAGGGCGGTTATATCTCATAAGAAAAGCAGTACCTACTATATCTTTTCGTAATGTTGCAAGTCTTGATTGAAGATGTAGTATTGCAGTATCTAACTTTGAAGGTGAGATCGATCCACGGAATCGATAAATTGCATACTTAGCAGGATGGCGTATTTCAAGTGCAATTGCAGGGTCTGAAGGT
Source organism: uncultured Thermoplasmatales archaeon (assembly GCA_964612945.1). Taxonomy (GTDB): domain Archaea; phylum Thermoplasmatota; class E2; order DHVEG-1; family DHVEG-1; genus CAZTFR01. The sequence continues at coordinate 8,309 of CAZTFR010000064.1, read as the reverse complement.
TGCGGAGTGGTCTAATAGGTGTATTCTGAGGGAAGAATGAAATCCATCGAATCTGCTGAGGTGATAACCGGTGTAGTCATTGCTATTTTTTCAGATGATATCACCGCAGCAGTCATTGGTATTTTCCGGCGAGAAGAATTGTTCCCGAATATGTATTGAAATAAAATATTGAATGCAGATGATTCTTGATAATCTCTAACTACTGCAAGAAGGAACTTGGGATACTGCCGGATTTCTATATCATCATAATTTTCGATGATTTCATAAGGTGTTTGTACGGTCATTTTCATGCATTGAATAGGATGATCAATATAAATATGGTGTATTTGAAAAAGTATACATTTGAATTAGTAAACGCTTACATTCGTTCGTTGCACATGTTTTTTATTTGTATGTGAACTGTTTTTGAATTATTTCTAAATATCGTTGTTTGTTTAAGAGGTAGTGGAGGTAATAGCCTTGAAAAATGTAGTTGAAACAGCAATTGAAGCAGGAAGTTTTCAGACGCTTGTAAAGGCCGTTCAACAAGCAGGTCTTGTTGATGTATTATCTGGTGACGGCCCGTTTACCGTGTTTGCACCAACAGATGAGGCGTTTGCAAAAATACCAAAAGAACAATTAGATGAAATCCTTAATGACAAAGAAAAACTAACCAGTATTCTTACCTATCATGTTGTACCCTCAAAGGTGAATTCAACTGATGTGGTAACGCTTTCAAACGCAAAAACGGTAAATGGCAAAGAGTTACAAATTGATGCGTCTCAAGGTGTCAAAATCGATAATGCAAATGTCGTGAAGACTGATATTGAATGCACCAATGGTGTTATTCATGTCATAGATACGGTGTTATTACCATAACACCATTTTTCTCTTTTTTAGAGGGTGAGTACATGGATGGATTTGATGTTGTTGAAAAGGTAGGTCTCTCAGATGAATCCTACAGCGAGGCGGTACAAAACGCCATTGATTCAATTAGCAAAGTCAGAAAGGTATTTTGGTTTGAGGTAATTGAACAAAGAGGAAGAGTTATTGATAACAAAAAGATTGAATATCAAATCGTGGTAAAAGCAGGTGTTGTTTGAATACCACAAAATATCTTTTTTATTCTTTGAAGAGAGTATTTTTTAGAGTATAGATAATGTCTTTTATACCTGTTTGACAATATTTTGGATCGCAGTGTTTATCCGTTTTTGTAAAAAGGGGCAGTCCTGCAAGATGCATCATGGGCGCGGTTGCTTTTCTCCCATGTCTCCAGCGAGCATACAGCCAATGGCTGAGGAAAAATAAAGGTCCATATATCCATTTCATATCTGGTGTCCAAAAGTCGACGTTGTTTTTCCAGCAGCGGGCAAGAATTTCCCATTGAAGTTCGGTGAGATTGGAAAGATCGGTGCGGCGTTGATTAGCTAAGACTGCTTCTTTAAGAGGGATAAAAAGAACTGGGGTGTAGAACATTTTGGTATGCTGATTACGGAGATCATCAATAAGATCAAGGGTGGCACAGACATCATCTTCAGTTTCTTCAGGTTGACCGGTCATAATAGTGCAGAGTGGCCACCAGTCATGATCATTCATGATGCCGATGCCGGTGGTGACAAGTTCAGGCCAATTGTCAACGGAGAAGGGCAGTGCTTTACCTTTCATGTATTTTTTCATCAGTCGGACACTTCCAGTTTCGATACCGACTTCAACAGAGACAAATGACTGCTTATACAGCTTACTTGTACGGGGATTCCATTTTGTTTTATCAATAAGAATAGGTGTCAGGTCTTCCAAAATACTTTCATCATAAATTATAGGGGCAAGCGACGCATGGGAAAGAAGAATATTTTCTACACCCGGATAGGAGGCTATGGTCTTGTACAGTTTTAGTATGGCGTCTTTATTTGGAATAAAATTAGGATATGACTTATACAAAAAGATGTCTTCACAGACGGTAAAAATACTATGTGATCCCTCATGTATGTTTACCTCAACTTCGCTCATGATGTGATCGATGGGAAAGGAATATTTGGTGCGCATCGTAGGACTGCAGAACTGACACCCGCGTCCGCAGCCACGCATAATCTCAACCATTCCATACGAGGCGGGATGACGAATGATTGGTACTTGGGAAAAATCAGGTTTCAACGCCGTAAAATATGATGGGACTTTTTTGTTATTAAGAAGTGCTTTGAACATATTAACAACATCATGTTCCCCTTCTCCTTGATAGAGAACATCTATGCCAAGTTTTTCTTGTAGCCCGGCATCTTTTATCTGCCAGGAGCCTGCGCCGCCTACAATGATTTTGGGTCTGTATTTTTGGATGGCCGGATGAAAAATAAGTTTTTTAAATTCAGCAGCATTTAATGCCTCCCCTCCAAAACCTATCAAAGAATTATAGGTCGTTGAGACATAGGCAAGACCAAGAGGATCCATTGTTGAGATTCCAACAATGTTTGTGTTTTCACCGATGAATCGATCGAGTTGATCATAATGGGCGACAATAATATTATCTTCTCCAAATGCATCGATGAGAAGAGATTCGATTTTTCGTAGTCCATAGATGGTGTACCGCGCAGATCCATCCTCCCGAGTTTGTAATGATTGTAGATGGTCTTTTAACACATACCCTGCAAGTTTTTGGGGGAAGGTGCAGATAAAGGCAGCAAAGGGGTTATTATCATACTGATTTGCTTCCGCACGTGAGCAGGTAAGCACAATTGGATATCCCTTCTCCTTTTTTTCTGTATGCATTGGTACCTTCATCTCATATGATAGTATTGAAGAATTATTGAGAGAATAAATGATTCTTTAAATATCTTAGCAAATATTTTTATATATATCATTGAAGATAAAAAAAGACCGTCCCGTTCTTAACGAGAATAATTATAGTGAACGTACCTTTTTAGGAAGAGCAGAAGGATCATAAAATGAAGAGAGCGCTCGTTTTTCTGATGTTGAAGGATCAATTAAGTTAACGATGACCGAAGTAAGAATTCGGGTAACCCAAGGCTTTACTTTCCATTCATAGACAATAAATGGATTTTTCATGATTTTTTCTGCCGTCCACTGATACATATCCATGGCAGTCTTCACAGAGATAAGATATCTCTTAGGGACATAATGGTATCCTTGTTCTGCTGTTTCTAACCAATAGCAGAATCTGTTTATATGTGTGGCTATTAATTGTGAAAATTGTTTTGGATGTTGTTTTACATACGAATATTCAAGCTCTTCCAGTCCCTGTTCATGTAAATCTTCAAGGGGGATATAAGAACGGCCAAACCGGAGGTCTTCTGCGATATCACGAATAGCATTGATACACTGCATCGATCGTCCAAGATAGCGTGCATAAGGGTACGCATCTGGATGAATATCCAAGATGTTAGTCATATACAAACCCATGGTTTCTGCAGCACCATACACATACTCAAGAAGTTCATCAACAGTTTTATAGGCAGTTTTTGTTAAATCCATCTCCATCGAGCGAAGAAATGCTTGGGTCCAGGAAGGATGAAAATTTTTCCGCTTTTCTAATTCCACAAAAGAGTCTATAACCACATCACCGGTTTGTTTACCTTGAAGTGCTTGATTGTATCTTTTTTTAAATCGGTAAAATCCTTCATTATTTTGAGGGATGGTATCAACTAAATCATCAGCACGGCGGACAAATGCATAGCATACAAAAACATCATTTCGTATCTTTTTTGGAAAAAAAAGACTACTGTAAAACATGGTGCGGCTTCCACGATGGAAAATCGAGTATATGGTTTTATCAATCATATCCTCCCTCAGTAGGTGAAACGGAAAGTATTGTACTAACTAAGGTAAAGTATCTAAATCATATTTTACCCCAAGATGGTAAAACTATGTATCGTTTGGATTATTTAAATGTTACTGTTAAAATAGAATATTTCAAAATTTTTTTAAATAATACCCAATCTATATCTGGTTATAGCGGAAGAAGATAAAGAGTCGTATCATTGATAAAGTAAGGGGGGAACAGTTGGGAAAGAGGATGAGGAGAGGAGGAAAGGATGGGATACAAAAAGGTTCTTTCCCGACTGCTCGCATGCTGGTCAAACGGCGGGTAATAATCTCATATATATTCTTCACAAGTCCCTCACTTTAATAAGTATTATATTCGTATTTATTGATAATGATTGTTTTAAAACGATTTCAATTCAGTAGTAAAACAGTTTAAAAAGAATAGAAAGGGTAGAGTTTTTTATTATGTTTCAGTAGGATAACCTGCTGCTACCCATGCCCGGTAGTTCCCCTCTAACCTGTAGACTCTTGTGATCCCCGCATCAATGAGTGCTTGGGCGCTTGAAGTTGATGGTGGATCAGTATGACAATAGACAAGATATGTCAAGTTTTTATCCAGGTTTGGTATTTCCTCCTGAAGCGTTCCATCTGCCCACACATAATTTACTGCACCGGGAAGATGACCCTCTTGGTAAATATCAAGTCCGACGACGTCGATTATTAGATCAAAGGTGTCGTTGGTAAATTTTTCGTAGGCTTCATCAGGTTTGATATCAATGTACGTCGGCTTGAATCCGAATAAAAAGAACAGGATCAGCGTCGCCCGTGCAGGTGTTCGGGCATAACTATTTTCAGTTTTTGCAGACGCATTCATATAGGTGACACTGAGCCCGAGTGGGCTTGGTGTTGTAGGATTAAAGGGTCGAAGGGTGATCGTACGGGTTTCATCAGGCTCTATTTGACCGATTGTTCCTTCCACCAGATTACTTCGTCGTACATTTCCTTCACCAGATATCAATGGTTTTGCCCGGAAACTCCATTTAACATCATTGAGTTGCGTGTCACCCTTATTGGTAATATCGATATTTACTCCAAGATATAGTGGTGCTTGAGAGATAGTTATCGAGAGATTTTCGTCTTCCTCAAAGAGTGGTTGGGGAAAAGAAGTCTCAGTGATGTTTTTGGCTTGAAATCGGGAGATTGATCCAGTAACGGAGATGCTAGTAAGTATCAGCATAACTAATAGCCCTATTAGAATTTTTTTCATATGAGTTCCTCCATTTATCTTGTCACTTAATTGCTATTGATAATATAAATATTATGTGAAAATAATGTGATAATGGTTACAAAACAGTTCGAATTCAACAATAATTTGAATTATGCTGTCTTTCGTCGTCGTAGTAAGGTTCTTCCTTTGTCTGTAAGATAGGTTGTGCGGAGTTTTCCTTGTTTTTTTGTAAAAACAAGTTCTTTTTGTTCCAGATCTTCAAGGCGTGATATAACTGTTGCATAGGCAATTTTGAAGTGATTCATTATTTTTTTTATGGAAACAATTGCGTTTCTTTCATTTTGTTGGGCGATAAATTGGAGGATGTGGTAGGTATCATCTTCGATGATGACATCATCAACTTTTTGGCTTGGTAACAGTTGTAGTTCGTTTTCAATGACTGCATCTTGTTGGTTATTGACGATGCTGGGGTCTAGTCGAACGAAGAGGAGGGCCTGATAATTGGCAATGATATCTGTAATTGTAAAAAGGGTTTTAATGAACTGTTCAAAATTGAATCGCGTGATCAGATAGTGAAGGCCGTCTAATAGGATAATTGGTTTGCTATGTGTTTGGCAGAACTCATCAATTACTTTAATCAGCTGATTCAGATCTGCAAGAATTGGGTAATCTTCGACGTTTTCATCGCGCAGTAGCGCAATGGAGATATCTTTTGGTAGCACCATGGCGTGGATTAATTGTGGTGGAGAGCGGGTTATTAAAAGTCCTTGATGATGTGTGCGTGTGATATCAACAAAAAGGTCAATCGAATGTTGGAGATTTTTTTTCCGAATAAGATAGCTGTTTCCTTCCAATAATTTTCCATGCATTTCGATATCGCGAGTGATGTCTGTTCCTACGAAGAGGGTTCCAAGGCATTCTTTTTGATTTCCTATGAGCTCAACCGCAGAAATCTGAATGATCCTTTTTTCATTTCCCTTCGCGCGTAGAATGATGTTTGTTTTTTTGGGTTGTTTTCTTTGGCATACCTTTTTTATATAGTCAATAATTGTTTCGGGATGTTCGAAGACATCAAGTTTATTGACACTTCGATTTAATACATCTTTTTCAGTATAGCCGGTGATTTGTTCTGCGGTAGTATTCCAGGTAGATACTCGATTATTCATGTCAAAGGAAATGATGAGTTCTGTGGCACTATTGATGATGTAGGATAAATAGTCTTTTGTATGTTTGAGCTCTGCAGTTCGTTTTTTCACTTGTTCGTCTAATGATTCAAGGAGATCTTGTTGTGCTTGTTCTGCTTTTTTTTGAGAGGTGATATCAAAAACGACACCTTTGACAATGAGAGGTTTGTTGTGTGGATCCCGTTCGACAATGGATCCTCGGTCGTAGAACCATTTGTATGTGCCATCGCTTGCTCGAATGCGATATTCTACTTCGTAGAGAGCTCTTTTTCCGTCAATGTGATCTTGCATCGCTTGCATTGCTTTATCGTAATCATCGGGATGAAGAAGACCAGTGAACGCCGTATAGGTTGCATCCTGAAAGTCCTTCATTTTGTATCCAAGCATTTGTACCTTTTGTTCATTGAAAATAACTTTTCCGGTTTGAAGATTCATCTCCCACCAGGCGAGATTTCCTGCGGAAAGACAAAGATCCAATCGGTCTTGTGTGTTCTTTAATTCGATGAGCTGCTGAGATGTAGTAGAGATATAAAATTCCCCCATTTTTCTTTTTATTATTCTGTTTTCTTTTGAATGGTATCTGCAAGAATTTGTGATGATATGATTACCATGGGCACACCGATACCCGGATGGGTATAATGACCAGTGTAGTGCAGATTTTTTACTTTTTTACTTTGATGGCGTGGGCGGAAGATAGCGGTTTGTTTTAAGGTATGAGCAAGCCCAAGGGCGGTACCTTGTGAAGCATTATATCGTGTGGTGAAGTCGTTGTGGGCAAAAATTCGTTTTACAACGAGATGGTCAATGATTGAGTCGCCAATAAGATTTTCAAGATGGGTGAGAATCTGATTGAAATATTTTTCTCTTATTGTATCGGTATCCTTCAGACCGGGTGCAACAGGCACGAGAATGAAGAGGTTTTCCTTTCCTTTCGGCGCAACGGTTGGATCTGTTTTTGAGGGACAACAGGCATAGTAGCTTGGTTCATCAGGCCATTGTGGTGTCTGAAAAATTTGTCTGAAATGGCCGTCCCATTGTGGATGAAAGTAAAGCGTATGGTGCAGAAGTCCGTTGAGTTTTTTGTCGACACCAAGGTAGAGAAGATAGGCGGAGGGTGCCAGTTTTCTACTATTCCAGTACCTCTTTGAATACGACTGCTGTTTTGTATCAAGCAGATTCGAATCCGCATACGCATAATCAGCGTTGACAATGACCCGGTCTGCCTTGTAGGTTTTCTCGTCTGTTTGTACACCTGTAGTTTTTCCGTTTTCTACTATAATTTTTGTTACCGGGGTGTTAAAAAGGAATTCGGCTCCTTGCTGTTCTGCAACTTTTTTCATTCCAGCAACAAGTTCACCGATTCCTCCCTTCGGATACCAGACTCCCATGTTGAAATCAACATGAGACATTAATGAATACAATGCAGGACTATCAAAGGGGCTTCCCCCAAGAAATACGATAGTGTACTCAAGAATCTTTCTGATTTGAGGGTTATCAAAATAGCGTTTTGCATAGCTATCGAGTTTGTCAAACATGTGAAGTTTGGTTCCCTCAACGACAAGTTTAGGTTTGAAAAAATCAGTGAGATGTTGATAATCCTTGTAGATGAAATCTTTCATCGCAATATCATATTGATACCGAGAACTGGAAAGATATTCCTGCATTTTTTTTGCACCATTCGGTTCCATTTTGTCAAAAAGTTTGAGATTTTTTTGAAGATCCGCTGCAATATCAACATGGTCATCTTTGTCAAAATACACTCGATAGGAGGGATCCAGTCGAATAAGATCCATAAAGTCCTGAGGTTTTGCATCAAATTCTGCAAAATAGGTTTCAAAGACATCAGGCATGAGATACCACGACGGGCCCATATCAAAGACGAATCCATCTTTTTTCCAAACCGATGCACGACCTCCTGCTTGCTCATTTTTTTCAAGCACTTGCACGTGATGTCCCTGTTTTGCTAGAAGACCTGCGGCGGCAAGTCCTCCAAAGCCGGAGCCTACAATAACGATGTGTTCCTCCCGCATAACAATCACTCACTTTAAAAACAGTTAAAGAACATCTTCTTTAATACTTTTTGCACAGATGTGCTTTGTGTAATTATTCTTAATAGGAACTAGTCGATTGCATCCATCGGGAAG
>CAZTFR010000063.1:0-12332 GCA_964612945.1 uncultured Thermoplasmatales archaeon | reverse complement strand
ACAATTACTTCAGGCATACAGTTTTTTCCTCCTTTTCTTATTTATCCTTAAGAGATGAAATTTTTTCTTCCATCGTAGTGACTGCTTTCTTGATATCCTCCATGGATGTGCCGTTGCAGACGATTGCTCCGGATTCAAAGACGAGTATAAGTGTGTTTGGATTGGTCATCTGATAGGAGAGACCCGGGAAGGTATCAGCCGTGTAGCGTGCTTTGGGCAGCTGTTTGGCCAGACTTTTCAGGTTGATTTTGTGTGGTAGGTTTGCTGAGACAACAATATTTTGTATAGTAAGCTCTGGGGGATTTGTGGTTTGTTTGGGAGTGATTTTTTGCAGCAGTTGGTGTTGGATCTGTTTGGTATCATCCATAGTTTTTGGGCCGGTGATAATGATGTTTCCTGAAGGATGGAGCATTGCAGCAGCAGGTGGCCGTTCGAAATGAACGATAAGCGTTTCAGCGTCTTCTGGTTTGTATTTTGCCCCTGGAAAGTGTTTTTTGAGTGTGTCCAGAGTTGCGGGTTGTGGAAGTTGAAAAGATGCTACAATATTTTCAACGTTGATAGCGCTCATTTTGTAAAACCTGCCCCTCCTGAAGTATATAAAGGGTTTTTATAAAGATTTCGAATTCGTCAGAAAGAAGTCACCCCCTCCCTGATATAAATATCATGGTTTCCCCCTCAAGGGGGAGAAAACGCCTTTCGGCGTTTTATGTTAAACAGTCCGGGCGATTCATCCCAACGCTAAAGCATTGGGTTTTCTCGCTCGGTTTCCATAAGTTGCGGGAATTACCAAACTTTGTCGATGTCGATGTCGGTTGCTTGTTTTTTTGTTTTTTTTGGTTTGGAACCATTGAGTTTATCGAGGAGACCTTCGAATTCATGAGTGTGCGTGTCGATGCGTTGTTCGCATGCGGCAACAGCAAGTTCTCCACGGGTGCGTTCGATGAGGCTTCGGACCATGTCTTGTTTGCGTTTGATAGGGATAAGCCCGGAGGGGTAGTCAAATCCCATGATGGCTTCGTAGATGGTATCCATGTGATCAAGATAGGTGTGTGCTTTTTCTGAGTCCCCGTGAAGCACAAAATCCAGGGCACCTCGTCGGAGTTCACCAACGACGTCACACAAACCCATGAGATAGGAGCTGTAGGTAGTTTGTAGGGAGTCTGGATCGGGGAGGTCGTTTCCTTTTTTTATGTTGTAGAAACATTGCGCCTCAACAAATTCTTGAGCGGCATTTTCGACAAAACCGGAGTGAAAGAGATCAGGGTAGTTTTTTGTAAAATCATACAGCTCGATGAGTTTTGCAGAGGAATTTTTGATATAACTTTCTGCCTCTTTGAAATGATCTCGGTGCAATGTCTGAATGGCTTTTCTGCAGTTGATGATGATATCTCGGGAGTATTTGAGTGCCTGTTCGCGTATTTTGTCTTTTTCGTTGATGTGTTTGTCGATTTTGTTGATGATGCCATTGAGGTTTTTCATATGGTTTTCTCACAACTCTGCATTGTTAATAATATTTTTTGTTTTATAGGTACTGTTTGTTGACGCAGAACTCAGGTTCTTTGCCGTTGAGTACGAGAAGCATTTGGTCTGCGCAGACGGTTCCTGCATTGATTTGTGCTTCTTTGGTGTTTGCTCCTAAATGTGGGGTGAGAAGCACGTTGTCGAGTGCTGCAAATTTGTTGGCTTTAGGTGGTGGCTCGGTTTCAAAAACATCGATTCCTGCGCCAGCGAGTTTTCCTTCTTTGAGCGCAGAATAAAGGGCGGATTCCTCCACCACACCACCTCGTGCACAGTTAATCAGGTAGGCTGTTGGTTTCATCAGGCCGAGTGTTTCTTTATTTAGCAGGTAATGGGTTTGTTTTGAATGGGGTATGTGCAGGGAGACGAAATCTGATTGTTGCAGGAGTTCTTCAAGTGATTTGTAGGCTGCTCCCATTTTTTTTGCTTTTTCTTCAGTGCAGTGTGGCGAGTAGACCAGTACGTTCATACCAAAAGCATTGGCAAGATGTGCAGTATGCTGCGCGATATACCCCGACCCGATGAGTCCAAGTGTTTTTCCGGAGAGTTCTATTCCTTTGAGTTGTTTTTTGATCCATTCTCCTTGTTTCATGGTTCGATCAGCACGGGCAAGATGTCGGATGAGGGTAAGCATATGGCCGATGGCAAGCTCAGCGACGCTTTTAGTTGACCCTGTGGGTGCGTTAACCACAGGGATGCCTTGTTTTCCTGCGGTTTCAATGTCGATGTTGTCCACGCCGATTCCCGCCCGGCCAATCACCTTTAAATTTCCCTTGGCTCCTGCTTGAACAATTTCGGTGGTTGCTTTGGTTCTGCTACGGACCATTAATGCATCATACTTGGGGATTTCCTTAAGGATGGTTTCTCCATCCATTTCATCGTAGGTAACTTCATGTCCTGCGTCTTTGAAGACGTGGATTGCTTCTTCAGCCATTTTGTCAGTAATAAGAATCTTCATACAAATGCCTCATACAGGGGTATTGAAAAGCAAATAAAAACGTTTGCCTACAAAAAAATGGATTAGCGGAAGAATTCACCGGGGTATTCTGCCTCATCACCAAGGGCTTCTTCGATGCGAAGGAGCTGGTTGTATTTTGCGGTGCGATCACTTCGTGCGGGTGCACCGGTTTTTATCTGCCCGGCGCTTGTTCCCACCACAAAGTCGGCGATAAAAGAGTCCTCTGTTTCACCGCTTCGATGACTCACCACAGCAGTCCAACCGGTATCCTGTGCCATCTTAATGGCGTTCATGGTTTCGGTGACCGATCCAATTTGATTCAATTTGATGAGCACCGAGTTTGCCGCATCCATTTTGATTCCTTTTTCTATACGTTTTGTGTTGGTGACAAAGAGATCATCCCCTACGATTTGGACGTTGCCGCCAACCTTTTTGGTCAGCTCTACCCAGGCCTCCCAGTCATCTTCGGCAAGGCCATCCTCGATACTGATAATGGGGTATTTCTTGCAGAGATCGGCATAAAAATCAACCATCTCAGAAGGGCTATAGGATTTTGTTCCAATCTTGTATGTGCCTTCATAGTAAAATTCACTTGATGCAGGATCGAGAGCGATTTTCATTTTATCTTCATACCCTGACTGTTGGACTGCCTTAAGCAGTAGTTCCAATCGTTCATCAACATCGGTGAGTTGTTCGGGGGCAAAGCCGCCCTCATCACCTATAAGTGTTCCATTTGAACCATATTTTTTCTTAAGAAGTCCTCTAAGATAATGGTAACATTCAGAAACCATGCGGATGCCCTCGCGAAAGGACTTTGCGCCTGTAGGCATAATCATATGTTCCTGAATAGAGTTTTCCTGACCGGCATGTTTTCCCCCGTTGATGACGTTACACATAGGGACGGGAAGACGATGTGGGATGACGCCAAATATCTCGCCAATATAGGCATACAGGGGAAGCTGTTTTGCTGCAGCTCCTGCTTTGGTGACCGCAATAGAGACCGGGAGAATCGCGTTGGCTCCAAGTTTTTCCTTGTTTTCTGTTCCATCCAGTTTTAGCATTACCGTATCAATGGTTTCCTGCTGCCGGCAGTCAATACCAACGACGTTGGGAGCAATGGTATTGTTGACATGCTGAACGGCTTGTAAGGTTCCTTTTCCCATATAGCGGCGTTTGTCACCATCACGGAGCTCCAGTGCCTCGTGTTGTCCTGCGCTTGCACCGCTTGGGGTCATTCCGAGAAATATTCCATCGGCGGTTTGCACTTCCACCTCAACAGTTGGATTTCCTCTGGAGTCAAGAACTTCACGTGCCTTTAAATATGTAATCTCAGCCATACGTAATCTCCAACTATTGGTGCCTTTCCTAATACAGAGGGGGCTATTAAAAGATATTCCACCAATCAGTAGAAAATATTAAAAATATATGAACCGTTGTGCATCCCGGAGGAACCATAATTATGTTAGAATTTGTACCAATTCTCATCTTTGTTGCGCTTTTTTTTGTGCTCCTTTTAGCATCAGCAATAAAGATTATGGCTGAATATCAACGGATCGTCGTGTTTCGACTGGGGAGACTTGTGGGCATCAAAGGACCCGGGCTTGTCTTTATCATCCCGATTATTGATAAATTCATCAAATTAGATCTGAGAACCCGCGTTATCGATGTCCCCAAACAACGAGTTATCACTGAAGATAATGTGACGGTTGATGTGGATGCAGTCGTCTATTTCCGGGTTGTTGATCCGGAGCGCGCAGTCGTAGAGGTCCAACGTTATGACGTTGCAACGAGTCTTCTTGCCCAGACCACCCTTCGTGATGTCTTGGGTCAACAAGATCTCGATGAGCTGCTCTCCAAACGGGAAGAACTCAATAAGGCGTTGCAGACCATCATCGATGCGGCAACTGATCCCTGGGGGATCAAAGTCTCCGCGGTGACCATCCGTGATGTCGCCCTCCCCGATGAAATGCTTCGGGCCATTGCAAAACAGGCAGAAGCAGAGCGGGAGAAACGCTCCAGAATTATTATCGCCGAGGGAGAATTTCAGGCATCGAAAAAGATGTCGGAAGCAGCGGTCTTTTATGAAAAACAACCTGCTGCGCTTCGTCTTCGAGAACTACAGACCCTTGCCGAGATTGCTCGTGAGAAAAATCTCATTGTTGTCCCCGGTGGAGAAATGGGAAGAGTCGCAGGAATTGCAAAGGCGGTGACAAAAAAGTAGAATGAACTCTACATATCCCCTTTTTTTTCTTTTTTTTCTTCTTGTCTCCATTCCTGTGAGTGCAGCGCAGAGCAACTCTGTGATGGTTGTCGAGATCTCTGGAACAATTGATCAATCAACTGTTGAAATCATAACAGAAGCATCCACACAGGCAGAGCAGATCAATGCAGAGGCAATTGTGCTTCTGTTAGATACACCTGGTGGGGGGTTGCGGCAGACCTTTGACATTGCTGCTTTGATCCAGGAAAGTGAGATTCCCTTTATTGGTTTTGTTGCGCCGCAGGGGTCTACGGCGTGGTCTGCAGGGACGTTTATTCTGCTGAGCTGTCATGTGGCTGCAATGGCAGAAAACACCGTTATTGGCTCGGCGCAGCCTGTGGTAATCTCCTATGAGGGAACTCAGACAGTGAATGATTCAAAAACCATTAACGCGCTGGTGGAATGGCTGGAGGAACGAGCCGCGATTTATGGGCGGAATCGCTCCGTGGTGGGACAGTTTATCACCAAAAATTTGAATCTCAATGAAACCCGTGCTGCTGATCTTCAAGTCATTGAGGTAATCGCAGAAGACGTTGATGCGTTGTTAGATACGATTGATGGGATGAATGCAACCACTGCAGCAGGAAACTACACGCTTAATACCGCACAGGCAAAACAGGTGATGTTTTCTCCGTCTTTTAAAGTGGTATTTCTTCAGATTATCTCTGATCCGGTGCTTACCTCACTGTTGCTTGTCATCGGTATTATCGCCCTTATCTTTGGCATTCAATCACCTGGACTTGGTGCAGAGGTATTCGGCGTTATTGCGATTCTGCTTTCTCTCATTGGATCAGGTTTTGCGATTTCTGTTATCGCTGTTGTCTTTTTGGGTGTTGGTATTCTGCTGCTTGTCATCGAGTTGTTTGTCACACCAGGTTTTGGCGTGGTAGGCATAGGTGGAGTGATATGTTTAATAATAGGATCGATATTTCTTATTCCTACTTACTCAAACAGGGAATGGTTGATTACGATGGATTGGATAAATTCAGCGGTGTCAACGATGATTGTCATTGTGGTGATCATCGCTGCCTTTTTTGTATTTCTTCTCTATAAAATTATTGAAGCTCGAAAACGAAAAGCAGCCACCAATGTTTTTGTTGGACAGACCGCAAAAACTATTGATCGCATCTCTCCTGGAAAAAAAGGATACGTGCGGTTTAAAGGGGAACTCTGGCATGCACGATCAGACATAATTATTGAGCCGAAAACAAAAGTCGAAATTATGGCAAAGGAAGACTCAACGCTGGTGGTCAAACCATCCCAATAAGTGTAGCAAACATTAATCAACCCCTTTTTTCTTAAAGGGTGCTTGATTGCCTTTATGGAGAACGGTATTACCTGTCAGTTTCTCGGTGGTAGCAACGAAATCGGCAAACTTTCACTGGTTTTGGAGACCGATGGACGGCGCTTTCTCTTTGAATACGGAATGAACCCTGGGAAGCCACCCACCTTTCCCTTGCCTCCACCGCCTGTCGATCTTGTGCTTCTCACCCATGCCCACCTTGACCATTCAGGGATGATCCCCTGGTTATGCAGTCAAGCCGACCAGACTATTCTCTCAACAAAACTTACCGCAGAAGTAAGTAATCTTCTGCATAAGGATAGTATAAAAATCGCAAAATATGAAGGCTACGGCCCCCCCTATAGCAGTAGTAATATCACAGAAGCAGCACATAGCCTGCTTGCCGTTGAAGCAGGCCACACAAAACCCCTTGAAAACACGACTCTTCGCATGCATCACGCGGGTCACATCCCCGGAGCGCTGATGTATGAGCTGCAAAGCTCTAAACGAATCTTGTTCACCGGAGATATTCATGTTATCGACACCCGTCTAGTGAAAAAAGGAAAACCGGTTTCCTGCGATGTGCTCTTTCTTGAGACCACCTATGCAGGACGGGAACATCCCGATCGAACGGAACTTGAAAAAGCATTTCTTGACAAAATTGATGACGTCAACCGCCGGGGTGGTGTTGTTATCGTTCCTGCCTTTGCTGTCGCCCGATCACAGGAACTCCTGCTTATCCTTCAAAAATCAGGTTACAATATCTGGTTTGATGGAATGGGAAAAAAGGTAACCAAGATGTTTCTAAAGCACCCACAGCTTCTGACCTCTGCGGACAACCTCAAAAAGGCATTCAACAAAATCCATCTTGTGCACTCTGATCAGGGGCGAAAAAAGGCACTTAATGCAGATGTCATCATCACCTCCAGTGGCATGATGGACGGTGGACCAGTTCTAACCTACATGAATGCTCTAAAAAACGATAAAAAAAGCGCGGTTCTGCTCACCGGCTATCAAATCGAAGGGACCAACAGCAGACTCCTTGTGGAAAAAGGAAAACTGGATTTTTACGGCGTCAAAGAAACAGTCAACTGCGAAGTACAATACTATGATTTCTCCGCACACGCAGGCCACAGCGAACTTATTGCATTTGCCAAAGCCTGCAAGCCTGAAAAAATCGTCTTATTCCACGGTGAAAACCGAGAGGCACTCGTTGAACCCTTAAGCGCTGTCGCCGAAGTACTCACCCCTGTAGATGCAGAACAATTCACGGTCTGACGAAGCATAACCTTCCAAGGTTTTTTTAACACTAAATAGGAAAAAAGATTATAAAATGAGAACAAAATAAGGTGCCTTATCTATGACCGAACTAACCCAAAAACAACGATACAATTTGAAACGATTACTTGAAGAGCTGAAGGCCTGTAAAGGAAAACATACAGAGCTTATTTCCCTGTATGTGCCCCCCTCAAAACAGATCTCTGATGTCACTAGCTACTTGAAAAATGAATTCTCACAAAGTCAAAACATTAAATCCAAAACCACCCGAAAAAATGTGCTCTCCGCAATTGAATCAATTACGAGCAGATTAAAAACCTTCAAGCAACCACCAAAAAACGGGGTGGTCTTTTTTGTGGGTCATAAAAGCATTGGAGCGGATCAGACCGAGATGGTCGCCTACGTGCTCGAACCCATCCTTCCCATTACCACCTTTCTCTACCGATGTGACTCAGAATTCTACCTGGAGCCCATAAGAGACATGCTCACCGAAGAAGACAACTACGGACTGTTTCTCATAGACCGGCGGGAATGCACCATTGGTATGCTCCATGGAAACCGCGTGGAACTTCTCAAATACATGACCTCACAAGTTCCTGGAAAACACGGTCAAGGAGGACAATCCCAACGTCGATTCGAGCGTCTCACCGAAATTGCCGCTCATGAATGGTTTGTCAAATGCGGAGACAAAGCAAGCGACATCTTCCTACAAGAAGAAAATCTCAAAGGAATTCTTGTGGGAGGATCGGGGCCTACAAAACAGTACTTCATCGACGAAAACTACCTTCATTATGAAATACAAGATAAGGTCGTTGAAACCTTTGACACCGGGTACACCGATGAATACGGGCTGCGAGAACTCGTAGATAAGGCATCGGAAACCATGACTGATTTGAAAATCTCTTCCGAGAAAAAAATCATGAAACAGTTTCTCAGAGAAGTGACCAAAGCCAAAGAAGGACTGGCAATCTATGGAGAAAAACAGGTACGTAAAGCACTGCAAATGGGAATTATCGATACGCTTCTTATCTCTGAAGAACTCCGCCGTTACCGGGTAACATTTGAATGCTCAAGCTGCAAAGAGAAAAAAACCCTTACCATCAACGAAAAAGACCTCACTGATTTAGACCATCCGGACTGTACCAAATGTGATACTTCCAATCAAATGGAACTTGTTGAAAAAATCGATATTGTTGACGAACTCTCTAATCTTGCAGAGAAAACTAGCTCGGACGTCGTTCTTGTATCTCGTAGTAGCGAAGAAGGTGAATCCTTGTATCGGGCGTTTGATGGAATCGGTGGAATTTTACGCTACGCTGTTGATATTCAATAAGGCAGCAACATCAGAGTGTCCGTATGTAGAAGTAGTGACTTTTTGTTCTTTTTTAGAATTTTGCCAGGAGCAGAATAAAAAAGCGATGGTTATATAAATAATGAAATATATTATTCTTATAGGGTCTCACCATGACATCACGCGAGGACTTCAAATCATTCATTCCCGCAAAAAAAATAATACCAGAACTTACAATAAAAGCATTACTTGTCGGAGTTATTCTTGCCGTTGTCCTGGGAGCTGCAAATGCTTACCTTGGATTGTATGCCGGTATGACGGTTTCTGCAGTTATCCCTGGTGCTGTGATGGCCTTTGCCCTACTGCGTCCGTTTAAAGGAACCATTCTTGAGGTCAACATCGGAATGATGGGTGCTGCCGCTGGAGAAGCGCTTGCAGCAGGTGTAATTTTTACTATTCCTGCTCTTGTTCTCTTAGGTACTTGGTCTGAGATTCATTATGTTGAAACCACCTTGATTGCTCTTCTTGGAGGAATTTTAGGTGTACTGTGGATGATTCCACTGCGACGTGCTCTTATCATCAAAACAGATCTTCCCTTCCCTGAAGGAGTTGCCGTTGCTGCGGTGCTTACCACCACGGTTGGTGGAGAGACCGCAAAAGACGAAGACGGCGGAGGCGTCAGTGGTATCTGGCTTGTTGTCGGCGTTCTCGTTGCAGGGTTATTTAAGTTTGGACAGGTTGGCGTAAAGCTTTTTTCTGGCGCATTACATGGCATTACTAGTATCGGAAAATTCAATGTTGGTACTGGTGAAAAAGATGGATTTTTTTATGGAGGTCTTGCCACCTCACCGGCTCTTTTAGGAGTCGGATGGATTATTGGTCCACGTATCGCCTCTTTTGTTTTTGTTGGCGGTCTTATTGGATGGGTTATTCTTGCACCTCTTATCGCCCTCGCAACAGGTCTTCCTACTCCAAGCAATCCCACCGAGGTTGCTGATGCCTTATCTCTTGGTGGCGGAAACTTTGAGATTGGTCGTCAGATTTGGGGATTCTTTGCCATCTGGGGAAGTTACATACGATATATTGGTGTTGGCGCGATGGTGGTGGGAGGACTGTGGACTATCTGGACGCTCCGCACGAATCTTGCCAGTGGTCTGAAAGAAGCAATCATTGGTCTTCGTGGCGGAGAGGTTGAAGCGAAAAAACGAACAGATACTGATATGAATTTCAAACTGGTGTTTCTTGCCATCGGAGGCTTAACCATTCCCGTGTTTATCCTGTATGCAATGATTTCTGAACTCTACGTGATATCTGCTGTTATGGCTGTGTTTGCTATTTTGTTTGCTTTTATTGCTAGTGCCATTGCAGGGTACATGGCAGGTCTTTTAGGTTCATCAAATAACCCCGTATCAGGGGTCACGGTTTCTGTTCTTCTCATCACATCACTTATCTTACTTGGTTTTGGACTTTCTGGAGATGTTGGCGCCTTTGGTGTGGCGATTTTGATTGCTGCGGTGATTTGTTGTGCTGCAGCGATTTCTGGAGATGTTTTACAGTCTATGACCTGTGGGCAGATGGTTGGTGCGACACCAAGAAATCAGCAGATTGCAGAAATGATTGGGGTGATTGCCGCAGCACCGTTTCTTGCCCTCGTGGTTCAGGCACTTGATCAAGCCTATACTATTGGAAGTTTTGATCTTCCTGCTCCGCAAGCCTTTTTGATGTCTGGTATTGTCGAAGGCGTTTTAGGTGGTGGCATGGTCTGGCCGTTTGTACTTGCCGGTGCGGTGCTTGCGTTTGTGCTCATTCTTATTGGTCTTCCAGTTCTTCCGGTAGCAATTGGTATATATCTTCCCTTTACGTTGAGTACTCCTATTTTTTGTGGGGGTATCGTCCGGCATTTAACTAACCAGTTTATTAAGAGAAAATATGGCTCGGCAGAAGATAAAGAGATATCTGATTGGGAGCTTGCCATTAAGCAGAAGGATGTAAAACCAAAAGAAAAGATTATAAGAACCGGGCTTCTTCTCACTGCGGGATTGATCGCAGGTGAGGCACTGATGGGTGTCATTGTGGCATTCTTAATCATCCTTGGATTAAGCTTTGCAGTGTTTGACTTTGCACCAGTCTTTCCATCTATTGTCATTTGGCTGTTTATTGCCGTGCTGCTTGCGTATATCCCATTGAGGGAAATCTTTGTCAAAGAAAAGTAAAGCACGTCTCCCCACCAGAGATGAATTTCTTCAGTATATTCCTGTGAGGGGTGACTTTGAATGGACGACCACTGCTGAAGGACGGGTGCAGGTGAAAGTTCCCAAGTTTACCAGTAATCTAGGGAAATCCTTCTGTAAACTTATCAAACGGGAGAATGTATTCACCGCACATCTCGATCCGTTGGGCTCTTTGGTCTGGTTACACTGTGATGGAAACAATACCGTGCAGCAGATTCTGCAGAAACTTGAAAAAAAGTATCCTAAACAAGACAACATTGATCAGCGGTTGTTTTTGTTTCTCCAGCAGATGCATCAACTCAGCTACCTGTCTTTTCAATGAGCACAGAGATGTGCTTTTCGGACCAAATATCGTCCGGAGTCACGGGTCCAGTGTGTTTCTGCTTCTTCTATTACAAGAGTTTTATGAAAACATGGTCCGTCAACCACCAAGGTTTCATATTCACCGCCTTCTCCGGCGATGTTGATACGATATTTTTTATGTAATGTTTTCAAATCCTCAAGGGCTTGATGATCAAGTGTCCGTCCCAGCCAGCTTTGATTTAATCCCTCGGCAAACACGCCAACGATGAGAATGGTAAATCCTGCGTTGATTTGATCAGTGACTACCTGCTCTTGATCTGTATGCCACAGTGGGGAAACTGTCTTTAGATTCAATGCATCGCAGATGGACTGTATACGGGAATATTGGTAGTCTGAGGCAACAGCACCACTTACTACACCGTCGATGTCAAGGGTGCTTAGGATTTCTTTCAGATCGGAAATCTCGCTTTCTTTTCCACCAGATGACTCTTTTAGGATATGGGGGATACGTAGTGCTTCTGCCTGGAGTGTAGTTAGGGGGATGTTAACGGAATGATACATATAGGAGTCTTTATTTTCCGGAAGAATTGTGACGAGATGAGTGATCGTGTGGCCCTGTTTTTGTGCGAGATAGGCTGCATAGACAGAGTCTTTTCCACCGGAAAACAGCGCGGCAAGCTTCATTTTAGGGGAAGGTATCTTTTTAATCTGCTAAACATTTATCGGCGTTCCCATGAAGCCATATGAGTTTTTGGAACATACTGCAGATGTGGGGGTGAAAGCGTATGGGAAGACCCTGGATGAGGCGTTTGCAAATGCCGGGCATGGTATGTTTGATTTACTTACAGATCATTCCGCTATTTCTTCTGTAGGAGCATACACTATCAAGCTTTCTGCAGAAGATAAAGAACAGCTTCTTGTCGATTTTCTTTCAGAGTTATTGTTTTTACAAAGTGCGTATAATGTGGTGTTTGGATCGATTCAAGTCCAGCTTTCTGATACCGCTCTTACCGCTCAGATTGCAGGTGAACCGTATTCTGCTGAGAAACACAAACAGGGTGTTGAGATTAAAGCAGTGACGTATCATATGCTTGAAGTCCATGAAAACAGTCCCTGTTTTGTGCAGGTGCTTTTTGATATCTAATAGTCACCCCCTCCCTGATATAAATATCATGGCTTCCCCCTCAAGGGGGAGAAAACGCCTTTCGGCG